>NZ_JAAGMG010000068.1 GCF_010548525.1 Streptomyces sp. SID14478 | reverse complement strand
CGGCCGCACGCGCGACGGCCGCGGCGAGGCGTGGGCGATGACCCAGCTGGCCCGCGCCCGCCTCGTCGACGGCGACGCGTCGGCGGCCGTCGACGGGCTGCGCCAGGCGGTGTCGCGGCACCGCGACAACGAGGACGCGCGGGGCGAGGCCTGGACGTACTACTACCTGGGCCAGGCCCTGGAGGAGACCGGCAACCTCGACCAGGCGGTGCGCGAGCTGGAGCGGTCCCGCACGATGTTCTCCCGGATGCGCGACGTCTACGGCCTGGCGTGCGCCCGCCACCACTCGGCGCGGGTCACCCGCGACCAACGGGCCGCGCAGACGGGGTCGTTGCGCAACTCCGGCTTCGCCCGCCAGCTCCTCGTCGACGCCCGCGCCGACTTCCAGCGCATCGGCGTCGCGCACGGCGAGGCGTGGACGTGCCTGGAGCTGGCGGTCGTCGACGCGGGCAACGCCCGGCTCGCCCAGGCGATGACCCTGTGCGAGGAAGCGGCGGCGCTGTTCGCCTCGTACGGCGACCGCAGGGGCGAGGACTGGGCGGTGTTCCTGCGCTGCACTTTCCTCCCCTACGCCTCCCCCGGCGGCTCGGAGGTCGGCGCGGCGGTCGCCCAGGAGGAGCTGGCCCAGCTCTCCCGCACCCCCAACCCCACCCGCGACGGCAAGCTCGACGACTACGTGGAGGCGTACGGGCTGCTGCTGGAGCGGGGTGTCGAGCTGGACGCGGGCTGGCAGGCCTGGCGCCTCGGCATGGTGCCGAACCGGCACGCGCGGGACGTGATGGGGGTGGTGGTCGGCGCGGCCGGTCGCTGAGCGGACGCGGCGCCGCTACGCCGTGCGCACCCGGTACTGCAGGTGCAGCACCCGGTTCCCCTGGATCACCACGTGCGGGTCCTCCAGGAGCTGCTGGGCGTCGGCGGAGCCGAAATAGCGCTTGCCCTTGCCGAAGAAGACGGGGGCGACGTCCATGGCGACCACGTCGACGAGGCCGAGCGCGAAGGCCTGGCCGCCGATGTCGCCGGCCGTGAGCGCCACGGTCCGGCCGGCGGCGAGTTCCTTGGCCTTGGCGATGGCCTCGGGCACGTCCGTGGCGAAGTGGTAGTGGGACGCCTCGGGGTGCCAGTCCGCGGGCCGGGGCCGGTGCGAGACCACGACGACGTGCTCGCCGGCCGGCGGCTTCGCGTCCCAGCCGTTCGTGTAGTCGAAGAGGTTGCGGCCCATCACGGTCACGCCGAGGCTGTCCCACAGGGGCCGGGTGTAGTCCGCGGACGCCTTGGACACCCGGAAGCCGCCGTCGTCGCCCAGCGGCGACTCGCCGTTGCCGTACCAGTCGAACAGCGGGCCCACCTGGTCCTCGGGGTCGGCGATGAAGCCGTCCACGGAGACGACCGCGTGCATCATCACAAGGCTGGTCTCAGTGCTCGTCACAGGGTTCATACCCGTACGACCCGCGACGCCGCCGAAACTCATCGGCGGGGCGCGGTCGGGGTCCCCCCTGCCCGGACCGGGCCGAGGGCGGGAAGGACCCGGTCACCGGCCACGGCGGCGCCGTCGGGTCAGGCCGAGCTGCGCGCGTCGTCGCCGGGCGCGGGGGCGGCGGAGTCCGCGCCCTTCTCCTTGAAGTCGACCTTGCGCATGTGCCTGTTCATCGACTTCATCAGCCCCCAGACGGCCAGGGCCATCACCGCGAAGACGATGAACCCGAGCACACCCGGGGTCACCTTGTTCTCGTCGACCTCCTGGGCGGCCAGCGGGACGAGATGCGTCAATGCCAGATTCGAAGTCACATCAGGCATTCTGGCGCACGCCCGCGAAGAGGTCGTCCTCGGGGAGGGACGTATCGACGAGGGACTTCGCCAGCTCGTACTCCTCGGTGGGCCAGACCGCCTTCTGGATCTCCATCGGGACGCGGAACCAGCCGCCGTCCGGATCGATCTGCGTGGCGTGCGCGATCAGGGCCTTGTCACGGATCTCGAAGAAGTCGGCGCAGGGCACGTGCGTGGTCAACGTGCGCTCGACCCGGCCGAACTCGTCCCAGCGCTTGAGCCAGTCCGCGTACGGCGACTCCAGGCCCCGGTCGAGCATCGCGTGGTGCAGCGCCTCGGTGCGGGGGCGGTTGAAGCCCTGGTTGTAGTAGAGCTTCGACGGCTGGAAGACCGGGCCGAACTCGGCCTCCGGGTACTTCTCGGCGTCGGCCGCTCCGTCGAAGGCCACCATCGTGATCTTGTGGGTCATGATGTGGTCGGGGTGCGGGTAGCCGCCGTTCTCGTCGTACGTCGTGATGACCTGCGGACGGAAGGAACGGATCTGCCGCACCAGGCGCCCGGCGGCGGCGTCGACGTCCTCCAGGGCGAAGCAGCCCTCGGGCAGGGGCGGCAGCGGGTCGCCCTCGGGCAGGCCCGAGTCGACGAAGCCCAGCCAGTCCTGCTTGATGCCGAGGATCTCGCGGGCCTCGTCCATCTCCTTGCGGCGGACCTCGTGGATGTGGTCCTCGATGTACTTGTCGCCCTGGAGCTTCGGGTTGAGGATGGAGCCGCGCTCGCCGCCCGTGCAGGTCACGACGTGCACGTCCACCCCCTCGGACACGTACTTGGCCATGGTGGCCGCGCCCTTCGACGACTCGTCGTCGGGGTGGGCGTGAACGGCCATCAGTCGCAGCTGCTCAGTCAAGACAAGATCCTCGGTGAATAGGGCGCCCTGGGTTCGTCCGGCGCATGAATCACATGCTGCCACCTCGCAGGGGCGTCGTTGTGGGGTGGCGGTCGGGTGACGAGTGGAGGCTTCTATAGTGACCGAACCGGGGGGCGGAAAATTCCGGTGCCCCGATGTCGGCGGGCGAGGCGAGAGGAACTGGCGGATGAGCGCCGTGCAGCAGCTGCCCGAGGGCCGTTACGGATCCTCGCGCTCCGCCGACGCCCGCGCCGACCGGAAGCTGAAGATCGCCGCGATCGTGCTGGGCACCCTCTTCGCCGCGATGATGTGCTGGTTCGGCTGGTACTACGTCGCCGGGGGCAGCAGGTTCAGCGGCGAGGTGATCGCCTTCCAGCCGTACGACGACCATGTCAAGGTCCATCTGGAGATCCGCAAGGACCCCGGCACGAGCGGCTACTGCACGATCCGCTCGCAGGGCGAGGACCAGGCCGAGGTGGGCCGCGCGGACTTCCGTTTCACGGCGCACGAGGACCGGATCGACAAGGTCGTCACGCTGCGCACCACCGGTGGCAGGGGCACCACCGCGGAACTCGTCGGCTGTCACGCCGACTGAACCGGGTCGACCTGACGTGAACTGCACTGACCTGCGTTGACGTAAAACTGATGCCTTATGTCCTCCCCCTGCGGCAGCGGAATTGTTAGGCTCGTGGTTTCGCCCACCTGAGAGGGAACATCCTTCTGGGTAGGGCGATGCTTTGTATTCCCAGTACCTACGAGGAGCGACCTGTGACCCAGACCAGCGAAGACGTCACCTGGCTGACGCAGGAGGCGTACACCAAGCTCAGGGACGAGCTGGCGTACCTGTCTGGTCCCGCGCGCGAGGAAGTCACGCAGAAGATCGCGGCTGCGCGCGAGGAGGGGGACCTGCGCGAGAACGGCGGGTACCACGCGGCGAAGGAGGAGCAGGGCAAGCAGGAGCTCCGCATCCGCCAGCTGACCCAGCTCCTGGAGAAGGCCAAGGTTGGTGAGGCGCCCGCCGCGACCGGGGTGGTCGCGCCCGGCATGGTGGTCACGATCGCTTTCGACGGCGACGAGGACGACACCATGGAGTTCCTGCTCGCCTCGCGCGAGTACGCCAGTTCCGACATCGAGACGTACTCGCCCCAGTCGCCCCTCGGCACGGGTGTGAACGGCAAGAAGGTCGGCGAGGACGCCGAGTACGAGCTGCCGAACGGCAAGTTCGCCTCGGTCAAGATCCTCAAGGCGGAGCCGTACAACGGCTGACGCCGCTCGGGACACGGGCGAGGCCCCCGCAGCTGCTGCTGCGGGGGCCTCGTCGTGTGCGGGGTCCGCGCGTCAGGCCGTCGCGCCCCGGTACTTGCGCACCGCGAGGGTGCGGAAGACCACGATGATCAGCACGGACCAGATCAGCGAGGCCCAGACGGGGTGCTGCATGGGCCAGGCCGGGGACTGCGAGACCCCTGGGTTGCCGAAGAGCACGCGGCACGCCTGCACGGTGGCGCTGAACGGGTTCCAGTCCGCGACGTGCCGCAGCCACGGCGTCATCATGCCGGTGTCCACGAAGGCGTTCGAGATGAACGTCACCGGGAACAGCCAGATGATCCCGCCCGACGTCGCCGCCTCGGGCGTGCGCACCGACAGGCCGATCAGCGCACCGATCCAGGTGAACGCGTAGCCGAGCAGCAGGAGCAGGCCGAAGCCGCCGAGGACCTTTCCGACGTTGGTCGGGTCGTTCGATCCGGTGCGCCAGCCCACGATCAGCGCGACGATCGCCAGGACCAGCAGCGTGATGGACGTCTGCACGAGGTCGGCCACGGTGCGGCCGGTCAGTACCGCGCCCCGGGCCATCGGCAGCGACCGGAAGCGGTCGACGAGGCCCTTTTGCATGTCGTCCGCGATGCCGGCGGCGGAGCCGGCCGTGGCGAAGGTGACGGTCTGGGCGAAGATGCCGGCCATCAGGAAGTTCTTGTAGACGTCGGGGTCGGTGGAGCCCCCGACGCTCATGGAACCGCCGAAGACGTACGTGAACAGGACCACGAACATCACCGGCTGGATGACTCCGAAGAGCAGCATCTCCGGGATGCGCGTCATGCGGATGAGGTTCCGCTTGGCGACGACCAGGGAGTCGCGGACGGACTGGCCGAGGCCGCCCGCGGCGCGGGGTGTGCGCACGGATTCGGTGACGGCGCTCATGCGGCGGCCTCCTGCTCGTCCTGGCCCGCTTCTCCGGCCTCTTCCGCCACGTGGCCCGTCAGCGAGATGAACACGTCGTCCAGGGTCGGGCGGCGCAGCCCGATGTCGTCGATCTCGATGCCGCGCGCGTCCAGTTCGCGGATCACCTCGGCGAGCAGCTTGGCGCCGCCGGAGACGGGCACGGTCAGCCTCCTGGTGTGGCTCTCGGCCGTGACCTCGCCCTTGCCGAAGCCGCGCAGCACCTCGGCGGCCGGGTCGATGTGCTCGCGCTCGTGCACGACGACCTCGACGCGCTCGCCGCCGGTCTGCGCCTTGAGCTGGTCGGACGTGCCGCGGGCGATGACGCGGCCGTGGTCGACGACGCAGATGTCGTGCGCGAGGTGGTCGGCCTCTTCGAGGTACTGGGTGGTGAGCAGGAGGGTCGTGCCGCCGGCCACCAGCTCCTGGATGACCTCCCACAGCTGCTGCCGGTTGCGCGGGTCGAGGCCGGTGGTCGGCTCGTCCATGAACATCACCGGCGGGGAGACGACGAGTGCGGCCGCGAGGTCGAGGCGGCGGCGCATGCCGCCGGAGTACGTCTTGGAGGGGCGGTCGGCGGCGTCCGTGAGGTGGAACCGCTCCAGCAGTTCGACCGCGCGGAGCTTCGCCTCCTTGGCCCGCATCTGGTAGAGCTGGCCGACCATCTGGAGGTTCTCGCGGCCGGTCAAGTACTCGTCGACCGCGGCGAACTGGCCGGACAGGCCGATCGAGCGCCGCACCTCGTTCGGATGCTTCAGGACGTCGATGCCCGCGACGACCGCCTTGCCGCTGTCCGGCGTGAGCAGTGTCGTCAGGCAGCGCACCGCGGTGGTCTTGCCCGCACCGTTCGGTCCGAGCAGTCCGAGGACGGTGCCTTCTGGTACGTCCAGATCGACGCCGTCCAGTGCCCTTACGTCGCCGAAGGTCTTCACCAGACCTTCGGCGTAGATGGCGCCTGGCATGTGGTCCCCCATGGTGTGGGTGCTTCTACCTGTGTGGTGCCTATGAGTGGAAAGTCTAGATTTTTCGGGTCGTCGGTGCCCGGCGAACGAGTGACGCGAGCCACACGGTATCGCGATGTATCGCGTCTTCTCAAGCAGTTTTCCGCAACGGGGCGGTGGGAGCCGGGGAACCGGTCGGTGAGCGGCGGGCGGTCAGTCGATGACCGTGTAGCCCGCCTCGCGCAGGGCAGCGCCGACCTCGGCGCAGTGCGCGGGCCCCTTGGTCTCCAGGTGCAGGTCCACCTCCACCTCCGTGAGCCCGAGCCGCGGATCGGTGCGTACGTGACCCACGTCCAGCACGTTGGCGTCCGCCACGGACAGCACCCCGAGGAGCGTGGCCAGGGCGCCGGGCCGGTCGGTCAGGCGCAGCCGCAGCGACAGGTAGCGGCCCGCGGCCGCCATGCCGTGCGTGAGGACGCGCTGCATCAGGAGCGGGTCGACGTTGCCCCCGGACAGCAGCGCGACCACCGGGCCCTCGAAGGTCTCCGGCTCGCTCAGGAGCGCCGCCACGGAGCTCGCGCCCGCCGGTTCGACGACCAGCTTGGCGCGCTCCAGGCACAGCAGCAGCGCGCTGGACAGGGCGTCCTCCGAGACCGTACGGACCTCGTCGACCAGGTCGCGGACGAGCGTGAAGGGCACGTCGCCGGGGCGGCCCACCTTGATGCCGTCGGCCATCGTCGCCGGGGCCGCGATCGACACCGGGTGCCCGGCCGCCAGCGAGGGCGGGTAGGCGGCCGCGCCCGCCGCCTGCACGCCGATCACCTTCACGTCGGGCCGCAGCCCCTTGACCGCGACCGCGACGCCCGCCGCGAGCCCGCCCCCGCCGATGCCGACGACGACGGTGCGCACCTCCGGGCACTGCTCCAGGATCTCCAGGCCGAGCGTGCCCTGTCCGGCGATGATGTCCGGGTGGTCGAAGGGGTGGATGAACACCGCGCCCGTCCGCTCGGCGTATTCCTGGGCGGCGGCCAGCGTCTCGTCCACCACCTGCCCGTGCAGGCGCACCTCGGCGCCGTAGTCCCGGGTCGCGGCGACCTTCGGCAGCGGCGCGCCGACCGGCATGAACACCGTGGAGCGCACGCCGAGGAGCGAGGAGGCGAGGGCCACGCCCTGCGCGTGGTTGCCCGCGCTGGCGGCGACGACCCCGGCCGCCCGCTCCTCCGGCAGCAGCCCCGCGATGCGCACGTACGCGCCGCGCAGCTTGAAGGAGCCGGTCCGCTGGACGTTCTCGCACTTCAGGTGGACCGGTGTGCCGAGCAGTTGGGAGAGGTGGTGGCTGTGCGCCATCGTCGTCACGCGCGCCACTCCGGAGAGCATCTTCTGGGCGCCGCGGACGTCGTCGAGGGTCACGGCGGGCAGAGAGCGGGGCAAGGAGTCGGACGCGCTGTAGCTCATGACCCGAGTCTCGCAGCTCACGCCGTACGTCTCTCGGGATGTTCACGCTCCGAGACCGGATTGCGCAGCGCAGGGACGGCCAGCGCTTTCCCCGCGTACCCTGTGCCCCAATCCAGTGCAATCCACCACCCTCGCATGAAGTGAGCCCCCGGCCATGCCCACACCACAGGAAACGATGGACATGACGACCGCCGGCGACACCGGCCTCCTCGAATCGCTGCAGCACGAGGTGGCGGTCTTCGCCCGTCGTGCCGAACAGACCCGGCTCGGCGGGGTCGGGCAAGTGCGCAATTCGATGGACCGCGCCGCATATCTGCTGCTCAACCGTCTCGACAAGGAAGGCCCGATGGGCGTCAAGGCGCTCGCGTCGAGCATGGGGATCGACTCCTCGACGGTGACCCGCCAGGTCGCCCCGCTCGTCGACACGGGTCTCGTCAAGCGCACCTCGCACCCGGAGGACGGCCGCGCCGTGGTGCTGCAGTTGTCACCGCGCGGCCTGGCCCGCCTGGACGAGGTGCGCTCCTCGCGGCAGGAGTTGATGGCTCAGTTGACGGAGGAGTGGGAGCCACAGGAGCGCGAGCAGTTCTGCGCGCTCCTCACGCGCTTCAACACCGCCCTGTCCGCGCGCCAGTCGGGACAGCCGGCGGCACCGGCCGACTCCTGAGGCTCCGCGCCCCCGGGCGCACCGCCGCGGCTCCCGCCTCTTGACCGGGGGGCCGCGGCGGGCCTCATATGAAGCGTGCGCGAACGGCAGGCGTCGAGGAACGCCCGCCGGGCCCGGGAGTTCGAGGCGTTCGTCGCGGGCGCGGCAGGGCGGCTGCTGCATGCCGCCACCCTGCTCACCGCCGAACCGCACGACGCCAACCCGCGCGCCCGGGCGCTCCTCACTGCCGCCCTCGCCCGTACGTACGCCTCCTGGGACCGCCTGCGGGGCGAGGACCCCTACGACTGCGCCCGCAAGGACCTGGCGGTCCGCTTCGCGCGCGGGGCGTGGCACCAACATCGCGGGCGCGGCGGCGTATTGGGGCAGCTGACCCCGCAGGAACGCCTCGTGCTCGTCCTGCGGCTGTTCGAGGGCATCGGCGAGGAGCAGGTGGCGGCGCTGCTCGGGCTGCCGGTGGAGCGCGTACGGGGTCTGCACGCGCGCGCGATGGCCCTCGTCCTGCATCCGCCGCGCGGCCCCGCGCCCGCCGAGCTGCGGGGAACGGCGCCGGTATGAACCCTTCGGGAACGCCATGAGCCTTCAGGAACGCAAGGAAGCGACGGTCCGCGCGGTGCTCGACGCCGCGCCGCCGCCGGCGGTGCCGAACGAGCTGTGCGCGGAGGCGATGCGCAGGGGCGGGCGCGCGCTGTGGCGCCGGCGTGCCGCGTGGCGGCTGCTGTGGCTGGTGCTGGCCGTCGCCGCGGTGGTGTTCCTGGTGTGGGCGGCGACGGCGCGCCCGTGGGTGGAGCCGCCCTCGGAGACGACTCCACCCCTGACCGGCTGGTGAGCGCGCGCTACTTCTTGTCGAGCGCCTGCTGGAGGTCGGCCAGCAGGTCGTCGGCCGACTCGATGCCCACGGAGAGGCGCACGAGGTCGGCGGGGACCTCCAGGGCCGAGCCCGCGACGGACGCGTGCGTCATGCGGCCCGGGTGCTCGATGAGGGACTCGACGCCGCCGAGGGACTCGCCGAGGGTGAAGAGCTTCGCCCGGTTGCAGACCTCGACCGCCGCGTCCTCGCCGCCCTCGACCCGGAAGGACACCATGCCGCCGAACGCCTTCATCTGCTTGGCGGCGATCTCGTGGCCCGGGTGGTCGGGCAGGCCCGGGTAGAGGACCTTCGTGACGCGGGGGTGGCGGGTGAGCATCTCGGCGACGCGCGTGGCGTTCTCGCCGTGCCGGTCCATGCGCACCGGCAGCGTCTTGATGCCGCGCAGCACCAGCCAGGAGTCGAAGGGGCCTGCGACGGCGCCCATCGCGTTCTGGTGGTACGCCAACTCGTCGCCCAGGGCGGCGTCGTCGACGACGAGGGCGCCGCCGACGACGTCCGAGTGGCCGCCCATGTACTTCGTCATCGAGTGCACGACGACGTCCGCGCCGAGCGCGAGCGGCTGCTGCAGGTACGGGCTCGCGAAGGTGTTGTCCACGACGAGGCGGGCGCCCGCCTCCCGGGCGACCTGGGCCACGGCGGCGATGTCGGTGATCCCGAGCAGCGGGTTCGAGGGCGTCTCGACCCAGACGGCCTTCGTCCGGGGGGTGAGCGCGGCGCGCACCGAGTTGACGTCGCTCGTGTCGGCGACGGACCACTGCACGCCCCACCGCGAGACGACCTTGTCGAACAGCCGGAACGTGCCGCCGTACGCGTCGTTCGGGATGACCACGTGGTCGCCGGGGCTCAGCAGGGTGCGCAGCAGGCAGTCCTCGGCGGCGAGGCCGGAGGCGAAGGCGAGCCCGCGCCGCCCGCCTTCGAGTGCGGCGAGGTTCTCCTCCAGGGCCGTACGCGTCGGATTGGCGCTGCGGCTGTACTCGTAGCCGCCGCGCAGGCCGCCGACGCCGTCCTGCTTGTACGTGGAGACCTGGTAGATCGGCGGGACGACGGCGCCGGTGACGGGGTCGGCCGTGTTCCCGGCGTGGATGGCGGTGGTCTCGAACCCGCGGGGTCCGTGCTGGCTGCTGTGCGTGTCGCTCATGCCGCCCGAGAGTAGTGCGCCGGAGACGACGGGCGACCTCGGTTAGCTTTGTAGGTATGGGAATTCTCTGGGTCCTGATGGCCGTCCTGATGATCGCCTGGGTGGTGATGCTGCGGCGGCGCGGCGGGGGCGGGATCCGTCAGGTGGCCCCGGGATCCCCGGACGCCGCGGACCCGGCGGACTACGGCTTCCTGCGCCAGGAGGAGCTCGACGTCCGGCTGCCGGGCCCCGACCGGGACCTGCTGGACGTGATGGCCGTCGTGCAGCGCAATCAGGATTTCACCGCGGCTTCGCAATTGCTCGCCGGGACCGGCAAGGAGACCGAGACCCGCTGGGAGCGGGTGCAGGCGATCGCCGGGGCCGCCGCGATCGAGCTGCAGCAGACGCCGCGGCTGGGCGCGGGGTGGCTGCACGCGTGGCGCGCGCAGCAGCCGAAGGACGCGGGCGGGGCACAGGTCTTCGCCGAGTTCCTGGTGCAGCAGGCCTGGCGCAACGGGGGCACCGCGGACGAGCAGCGGATCATCCTGGAGGAGGCGCGGGGCGCCTGCGAACAGGCGGCGCTGCTGGCCCCCGGTGACCCGGTCCCGCACATCACGCACCTCGCGGTGGCGCGCGGCCTCGGCTACACGCAGTCCGAGTTCGAGCAGGTGTGGCTGAAGATCCTGGACACGGCGCCGGGGCACATGGGCGCGCACCTGGCCGGCCTGCGCTACTGGACGGAGAAGTGGCACGGCTCGCGCGAGGAGGCGTTCGCGTTCGCGGAGGCCGCCGCGGCCCGCGCCCCCCGGGGCTCCCTGCTCGCCGCGCTCCCCCTCTTCGCGCTGTACGAGCACATGCCCGACCTGAATCTGGTGCGCGGCTTCTACCAGAGCGAGGTCGTCACCAAGGCGCTGCACGGCGCGCTGTTCGCGGTGACCGCCGCCCGCCCGAACGACCCGATGCTCTCGCACGTGCGCCACCTGCTGGTCTTCTTCCTGGTGCGCAGCGAGCGCTGGGCCGAGGCGATGGAGCAACTGGTGCGGGTCGACGGGCACGTGGGCGCGATCCCGTGGACCGCGGAGTCCGACCCGGCGGCCTCGTACGCCGTGTACCGGGCGCTGGCGGTGGCCGGGTACGAGGCGAACGGCGGGAGCCCGGCGACGCTGCGGCACTGAGCCGTCGCGGCCCCGGCCACAGGCCTGTTCCCCCCTGTTCAGCGGGGGTGCCGATGGCTGTGCCATACTCCCGTTCCCCCCACACGTATTTTCGCGACGTCTTCTTCGTGACCTTGTCCTTCGAGACCTCGGTCCGAGGCTTTCTCATTCCCGTGGGGGGAACCGCCCGATGGGCTCAACTCTGCGCGCCGTGCGCGCTCTTGTGCTGCTGCTCGGCTTCTATCTGATCGGGTTCGTCATGCTGGGCGCGCTGGGCGCGTTCGACTGGTGGATCATCGCCGGCGGCCACGGCGGCGCCGGCGCGAAGCTGCTCTTCCTGACGGTGATCGTCGCCGTGCCGATCCTGCAGGGCATGTTCGCGGTGCGCGGCCCGCGCTTCGAGCCGCCCGCCGACGGGCTGCGCGTCGACGAGCGCCAGGAGCCGCGGCTGTGGGCCGCGGTGCGCGACCTCGCCGAACAGACCGGGACCCGCGCCCCGGGCGAGATCTATCTCGTACCGCACGTGAACGCGGCCGTCTACGAGAAGTCGCGGCTGCTCGGCCTCCTCCCGGGCCGGCGCGTCCTGCTGATCGGCGCGCCGCTGCTGACCGGTCTCGACGAGGCGCAGCTCATCGGCGTACTGGCCCACGAGTTCGGCCACTACTCGAACGCCGACACGCGGCTCGGCGCGATCAACCGCCGCGGCTTCGAGCAGATCTCCCGCACCGTCGGCACGCTCCTCGGGCGTTCGGCGGCGAAGGTCTCCGCGGAGCGGGCCAAGGCGGAGGAGAAGCAGGCGAAGCGGCTCGCCAAGGGCAAGTCGGCGCGCGAGGTCAACACCGGTTACGCCGGGGCGAGTTACCGCATCGCCGCCCGTCCCTTCGTCTGGTACGGAATGTTCTACGTGCGCGTCATGCGGGGCACGATGCGCCGCCAGGAGTACGCCGCCGACCTCGCCGCCGTGCGCATCGCGGGCCGCACCGCGACGGCCTCGGCGCTGCGCGAGATCCCGGTCCTCGACGCGGCGTTCGGCTTCTACTTCGACTCGTACGCGACGCTCGGCGCGGGCGCGGGCCTGCTGCCGCCGCAGGGTGAGGTCTACGGCGGCCTGCGCCATCTCCTGGCCGCACGCTCCGCCGAACTGGACGAGCTGCGGCGGCAGTTGCCCGAGGAGGAGCCCTCCCCCTACGACACGCACCCGCCGATCGCCGACCGGGTGGCCCGCATCGAGCAGCTCCCCGACGACGGCCGCGTACACGCCGCGTCCGGTCCCGCGCTCGCCCTCCTGGGCGACCCGGCGGCCGCGTTCGCGGCCCTGGAGCAGGCCTCGCTCACCCCCGAGGCGTTGGGCATGCGCCGCACCGCCGACTGGCCGCAGCTCGTGCACGAGTCGATGGCGGCGTACGCCGACCGGTCCGCGGAGCCGCTGCGCCAGGCGGTGCGCGACGTGAGCGGCGGCGACGGTTCGCTCGACGCGACGCTGACGGCGATCGAGTCGGGCGCGCTGTGGCAGATCGCGGAGCGGCTGCCCAAGTCGCAGGAGGCGCAGGCCGCCACGGGCCGGGCCGCCCGCGAGTTCGCCCGGCCTCGGCTGCGCGGCATGCTCTCCGACCTGACCGCCACCGAGCTGATCGCACGCGGCGCCGCCCACTTCGAACTGTCCTGGACGGACTCGGCCGTCCTGCGGCTGCCCGACGCCCACGCGGAGGATCTCCTGCGGGCGCTGGACGCGGCCGTGGCGGACGTGCCGGACACCTCCGGCCTGCGCCGCCTGCTCACCCCACCGGACCGCGTCCCGGACGCCGTCATCGACACAGCACAGGGAACGATCTGATGGCCCTCATACGGAACCTGCTGAACCGGCGCGGGAAGAACCCCAACCGCCTCGGCTCCTTCGACGACCGCCAACTGGCGGCGGCGGCAGCGCAGTTCGGCCTCGTCCCCGTCGAGCAGATCGACAGCGACGAGGCCATGGCTCCCGACGCGGCGGCCGAGCAGGTCAAGGCGGCGGTGCGCGCGGGCACGTGGCAGGAAGCGGCCCGGTACCTGGCCGACGCGGGCCGCGACTGGCAGGAGCGCGACCGCCGCTCCAGCCTCCTCGCGGAGGAGGCCGTCAAGGACGACGGCTGGCTGCTCGCCTGGCGCACGGCACGGCGCGAGGACCCCGACGCGGCGCTCGTCCACGCCCGCTCCCTGGTCTACCTGGCCTGGGAGATCCGCGGCAACGCGCAGGCCCAGGGCACCACCCGTGAGCAGTTCGACGGCTTCCACCGGGTCCTCGGCCAGGCCCGCGAGGCGTTCGGCGCGGCGCAGGCGGTGGCGGGCGACGACCCGTGCCCCTTCGTCGCGGAGATGCCGCTCGCGATGGGCCTCGGCTATCCGCACGAGGCGTTCGAGAAGATCTGGGCCGAGGTGGAGAAGCGGGACCCGCACCACCTGGCCGCCCACCACGCGGCGTTGCAGTACTGGTGCGCGAAGTGGCGGGGCTCGCACGAGGAGGCCGAGGCGTTCGGCAGGGCGGCCGCGGCGAAGAGCACGCCGGGCGACCTCCTGTCGACGGTCGTCCTGACCGCCTACTTCGAGTACGAGATCAGCCACCAGGACCTCAACCCGGGCGAGTACTACCGCGGCCCGCACATCGTCGCCGCCACCGACGCCGCGCTGGCCGACGTGGCCGCGGCGCACGAGAAGAACCCGCACGACCGCCGCCTCCCACCGGCCCGCCACATGCTGGGCCACTTCCTCTACTCCCAGAACCGCTACGCCGAGGCCCTGACCCAGTTCCGCCACTCCGACGGCTACGCGGGCACGCCCCCGTGGTCGTACTACGGCAACCCGGCGAAGCGGTACGCGAAGGTGCGGGACTATTGCGCGGCGCAGGTGGCGCGGGGGTAGGCGGGCGGAGCCGGCTCGGGTTGAGCGACGAGGAGATCGTGGGGCTGGTGCGGGGCGGAATGGCCCCTTAGCCCAAGTCCCCTGGCAGTCGGGCCCGTCGGCGGGTCCGTGGCGCGCTCGGCCGGGGGGGCGACAGGGCGAGGGAGCGTACGGCTCAACCGGCCGTCAGGATCTCCATGTTGTGGCCGTTCGGGTCCTCGAAGTAGGCGGCGCGGCTGCCGTCCCTGGTGCGGATCTCGACCGGCGTCCGGTGGTGCGGATCGGCCCAGTACGGCAGGCCCGCGGCCCGGATGCGGCCGAGGATCGCGTCGAACTCCTCGTCCGCGACCTGGAACGCGTAATGCTGGGGCGTGATGCGGGGGCCCGGCACGGACTCGTCGAGTTCGCGGTCGTAGTAGGCGAGCGTGACGCCGTTCGCGACCTCCACCGGGGTGAACGGACCGTCCGGCGGCCCCACGCTGAGCCCGAGCAGGTCGGCGAGGAAGCGCGCGGACGCCTCCTGGTCGTGGGCGGTGACGATGGTGTGGTTCAGCTCTACGGGCACGGTGGCGCCTCCTTCATCGGTGGCAGCCACGCTAGGGATCAGCGGTGCCGGGCCGCATCCGCCGTGCGGGACCGGGCAGGTGGGCCCTTGGTCCTACGCCCCGCGCATCGATGCGGCCGTGCGCGCCGCGTCGTACCCCGGCGCCACCCCGTCCAGGAACACCAGGCTGCCGGGCAGGTGGTCGGTGCGCATCGGCAGGATCTCCTGGTAGGCGGGGGACGCGTACCAGGCGTGGGCCCGCTCCAGGTCGGGGAACTCGATCATCACGATGCCGCCGAGCCGCTCGCCCTCCACCCACTCGCCCGGCTTGCCGTGCACCAGGAAGCGGCCGCCGTAGGGCTCGAAGGTGGGCTGGACGCGCTCGATGTAGGTGATCACGTCCGGGTGCGGGGTGTCCGTGGTGTGCAGTACGGCCATCACGTAGGCGGTCATGAGGGAGCCCTCCTCGGGTCCGGCGGGATGGAAAGGATCCTGCCGGAGCCCGGGGAGGGCGTCGATTACCTCATGGGTCATACGCCCCTCGGGCCGTACGCCCCGCGGGCGCGCTGACCTGGAACGCTCGGACCTCAGGCGATCAGATCGTCGCCGTGTCGATCACGAAGCGGTAGCGCACGTCCGAGTTGACGACGCGCTCGTACGCCTCGTTGATCTGGCTCGCCTCGATCAGCTCGATCTCGGCGCCCAGGCCGTGCTCGGCGCAGAAGTCGAGCATTTCCTGGGTCTCTGCGATGCCGCCGATCATCGAGCCGGCCAGGGTCTTGTTGCCGCCGATGAGGGTGAACAGGTTGAGGGCGATGGGCTCCTCGGGGGCGCCCACGTTCACCAGCGCGCCGCCCGTCTTCAGCAGGCCCAGGTAGGCGCCGAAGTCCAGCGGGGCGGAGACCGTCGACAGGATGACGTCGAAGGTGCCCGCCAGCTCCTGGAAGGTCTTCTCGTCGCTGGTCGCGTAGTAGTGGTCGGCGCCCAGCTTCAGGCCGTCGTCCTTCTTGCGCAGCGACTGGGACAGGACGGTCACCTCGGCGCCGAGCGCGTGGGCGATCTTGACACCCATGTGGCCGAGGCCACCGAGGCCGATCACGGCGACCTTCTTGCCGGGGCCCACGCCCCAGTGCTTGAGCGGGGAGTACGTGGTGATGCCGGCGCAGAGCAGCGGCGCGGCCACGTCGAGGGACAGGCCCTCGGGGATGCGGACGGTGAAGGCCTCGTCGACGACGACCTTCTGCGAGTAGCCGCCGTAGGTGACCTCGCCGTCCTTGCCGACGGCGTTGTACGTGCCGACGTTCCCGGCGGTGCAGTGCTGCTCCTGGCCGTTCTTGCAGTTCTCGCACTCGCGGCAGGAGTCGACCATGCAGCCGACGCCGACGCGGTCGCCGACCTTGAACTTGGTGACGCCGGAGCCGACCTCGGAGACGACACCGGCGATCTCGTGGCCCGGGACCATCGGGAAGATGGCCTCGCCCCAGCCCTCGCGGGCCTGGTGGATGTCGGAGTGGCAGATACCGGCGAACTTGATGTCGATCAGTACGTCGTGCTCGCCGACCGTGCGGCGCTCGATGGTGGTGCGCTCCAGCGGAGCCTTGGCGCTGGGCGCGGCGTATGCGGCAACAGTCGTGGTCATGGTCACCAGCGTGCCCGATCCGACTCTGTTCACCCAGGTCACCGCTTTGCGTACGTCCAGTGGTCCTACTACTGACGGGGTCAGGCTCCCGGTCGTAGGACCGGGAATACTGGAGACATGGACGCCATCCCCGACTCCCCCGGCAGCCCCGAGCGGCCCGACGGCCTCGACCAGCGGGCCGAGCTCAGCGAGTTCCTGCGCTCGCGGCGGGCCCGGATCAAGCCCGAGGACGTGGGGATCGCGGTGGTGGGCCGGGCCCGCCGGGTGCCGGGGCTGCGGCGCGAGGAGCTGGCCCAGCTCGCCGGGGTCTCGGTGGCGTACTACACACGCCTGGAGCAGGGCAACGGGCGCAATGTGTCGTCGGAGGTGCTCGACGCGATCGCGCGCGCCCTGCGGCTGACCGACGCCGAGCACGCGCACCTCACGCATCTGGCCAAGCCGAGGCAGCAGCGCAGGAAGCACCGGGCGCCCCGGCGCCAGCAGGTGCGCACCGGGCTGCGGCAGCTCCTCGACTCGATGGAGGGGGTGCCCGCGTACATCGGCGGGGCGCGCTCGGAGATCCTCGCCTGGAACCGGATGGCGGCGGCCCTGTTCGGCGACTGGGGCACGATGCCGCCCGGCGAGCGCAACTGGGCGCGGCTGACGTTCCTGAACCCGGACTACCGGGAGCTGTTCCGCGACTGGGAGTCGAAGGCGTCCGACATGGTCAGCTACCTGCGGCTGTACGCGGGCAAGCACCCGGACGACCCGGACCTGTCGGCGCTCGTCGGTGAACTCTCCGTCAAGAGCGAGGAGTTCAGGAAGCTGTGGGCGACGCACGACGTGAAGGAGAAGGGGCACGGCGTGAAGCGGATGCGGCATCCGCTGGTGGGTGAGCTGACGCTGTCGTACGAGACGCTGCACCTGCCGGACGACGACGGACAGTTCCTGTCCGTGTACCACGCGGAGCCGGGTTCGCCGTCCGCGGAGGCGCTGCGGCTGCTGGCGAGCTGGGGCACGGACGCGGTACGGGCGGGCAGCGGGACCCCGCACGCCTGAACCGGCCCGGCCGCACCGCGTGCCTGTCGGGCGCCGGGCGCGCACCGCCCCCAGGATC
>NZ_JAAGMG010000740.1 GCF_010548525.1 Streptomyces sp. SID14478 | reverse complement strand
CCGGCCAGGCGGCCCGTGCGCTGGCCCGGGCGCGCGCCACCCGCACCCCGCTGGTCCACCACCGTGCCGCGGTGCCGGACCTGGCCCTCACCCCGCTGCTCGCCATGCCCGCCCTGCTGGAGACGCTGCGCACCTGGCTCTCCCTGCACGGCAGTTGGGACCGTACGGCGGCGGCGCTCGGCGTGCACCGCAACACCGTGCGGCAGCGCATCGGCAAGTGCGCGACGCTCCTGGCGGCCGATCTCGACGACCCGGACGTCCGCATGGAACTGTGGTTCGCGCTGCGGCACGCGCCTTGAGCCGCTCATGAAGAGCCGATGGTCGCGCGGCCGCAGACTTTCGGCCGAGGCGCCGGGCCTCCGGCCGTACCTAGCCTCGGCGTATGGATATCGACGTACGCCACGCCCCCTCGTTCGCCGTCGCCCGGATCGGCCTCGCTCCTGGTGAGTCCGTGCGGGCCGAGTCCGGGGCGATGATGGCCGCCTCCGGTGGGATCGACGTGGAGGCGAAGGCGGAGGGCGGGCTCCTCAAGGGCCTCAGGCGCAGCGTCCTGGGCGGGGAGTCACTGTTCGTGACGCGGTTCACGGCGGGCGGCGCGGGCGGCTGGGTGGACGTCGCGGCGCAGTTGCCCGGCGATGTGACCGCCCTCGAGGTCGGCGGCGGCGTCAATCTGGCCCGCGGCGCATGGCTGTGCTCCTCCGACGGCGTCGCCCTCGACACCAAGTGGGGCGGGTTCAAGAACCTGGCCGGCGGCGAGGGAGGTTTCCTCGTGCGTGCCGAGGGCTCCGGGCAGGTGGTCGCCGCATGCTACGGAGCGCTGGACGAGGTGGCGCTGCGCGAGGGCGAGACGCTCGTCCTGGACTCCGGGCATCTGGTCGCGTTCGAGGACGGACTGTCCTTCACGACCCGGAAGGTGACCCGGGGCCTGATGCAGAGCCTCACGTCGGGCGAGGGCCTCGTCTTCGACTTCACCGGCCCGGGCCGGCTGTGGACGCAGAGCCGCAACCCCGGCGCGCTGGTCACCTGGCTCACCGCCAAACTCCCCTTCAGCCGCGGCTAGTTGACGCCTATGACCTACAGCTCGCGGCGCGGGACGACGGCCCGCGCCGCGGAGTGCAGCGACTGCAGCGCCAGGAGCAGAATCCCTATGTCGTCCAGGTAGATCGGATCGGGCAGCAGGTCGACCGGCGAGATCGTGTAGACGACGGCCACCCAGAACAGCGCCTTGCTGCGCAACGGGATGCCCGCGTCGAGGAGCAGTCTGCGCGCCTTGAAGACGCGCACCAGCAGCACGACCGCGGCCACCAGCATGACGAGCGCGGCCACCGCCGCCAGGACGAACCACGTACGGCCATCCATCGGCCATCCACCCCCAGTCCTGCACCACTGCTACTGCTGATGCTCCTGCTCACGGCCGGTACGTCTGCTGTTGCTCCCGTTCACGGCAGGATGGAGTCCACGTACCCGCCATCGACCCGCACCGCACCACCCGTGGTCGCCGAAGCCTGGTCGGAACCGAGGTAGACGACCATGTTCGCGATCTCCTCCGGCTCGATCAGGCGCTGCAGCAGCGACTGCGGCCGGTGCTCCCGCATGAAGGCGCGCTGCGCCTCGTCCCACGGCAGGTCCCGGTCCACGAGTTCGTACACGAAGTCCTCGACGCCGCCGGTGTGGGTGGGGCCGGCGATCACCGAGTTCACGGTGACGCCGGTGCCCGCGGCCCGCTTGGCGAAGCCGCGGCTCACGGAGAGCAGGGCCGTCTTGGACATGCCGTAGTGGATCATCTCCGCGGGCACCACGATCGCGGAGTCGCTCGCGATGAACTGCACCCGGCCCCAGCCCCGCTCCATCATCCCGGGCAGGAACATTCGGGTGAGCCGGACGCCCGCGAGGACGTTCACCTCGAAGTAGCGGCGCCACTCGTCGTCGCTGATCTCCAGCGGTTCGGCGGAGCCGAAGATGCCGAGGTTGTTGACCAGGATGTCGGTCTCGGGGAGCACCTCGCCCACCCGGCGCGCGCCGTCCTCGGTGGTGACGTCGGCGACGACCGGCACCAGATCGGCTCCGGGCGTCTGCCCGGCCAGCCGCGCGATGCTCTCCTCCACCCGCTCGGCGGAGCGCCCGTTGACGCCGACGCGGGCCCCGGCGCGGGCCAGGCCCGTGGCGATGGCCGCCCCGATGCCCTGGGTGGAGCCGGTGACCAGCGCCGTGCGCCCCTTCAAGTCGATCCGCATGCTGCGTGTCCTTCCCGATTCGCCCCCGGTCCGATCCTGCCCCGGCCCGCCCGGTGTCCGCGTGCGCCGCACCGCGGGTCACGCGACGATGAAGTCCGACTCGGGTGCATCGACACAAGGAGGACGGCGAGGTGCTGGTCATCGTCGCGATGGTGCTGGGAACGATCAGTGTGGTCTGCATAGGAGTCACGGCGCGCCAGTGCACGACCGACCAGGTCGCGCTCGGACCGCCCGTGATCGCCCTGGTGACGGCGTTCACCGCGGTCGCGCTGCTGCTGACGGCCACCGCGTACGGGCACTGAGCCGCAGGCCACTGACTGCCCGTCCCCGGCTCAGCGCGGGAGGCAGTCCTCGTCGACGACGTGCACGGCGGCCTCCTCGGCCGAGGCCGCTCCGCCGTCGATGCCGATGTCCTCGGCCAGCATGTCCTTCTCGGCGTCCTCGTGGGCGCCCTCGTCGGGGGCCACGAGCCGGCCCGCGCGCAGCGCACCGACCTCCTCGTCGAGGGGCTCGCCCTCGCCCTCCGGGAGATCGCCGACCCCGTCGGCGTCGTCCTCGTCCGATTCGAGGGCTTCGTACTCGTCGATGACGGGGTCGGGGCGCTCCTCGGACAGCCGTTCGTCGAGGGTCTCCCCGTCCCGCTGCTCCGATGCGGTGGTGCCGGTGTGCTCGACGCCGAGCGGGCGCTCGGGGGGCGAATACCCCTCGTCGTACGGGTCGACGCCACGGTCGCTCAGGGTGTCCTCCGCGTCGAGGACGCCCTCGTCCTCCCGCGCGTCCGGGTCGCCCGGCTGGTACACCTCGTCGCCCATGGCGGCATCGTCGCTCTGCTCGGTCATCCCGCGTCACCTCGTCTCGCTGTAGGGGTCCAGTGCCCCCGTCCCCGACACATAACCAGCCTGCGCCAGGTCACGCCTCCCGGCCTGTGGAGCCGGCGCCCCGTCGGACGGCTCGCCTCGCGGACAGGGAGCGGCGCGCCCGCGATCTCTCATGTCGGGGATATTGACAGGCTCATGACGCGACGAGAAATTGGCTGAGCCACTCGTCCACTTGGAGCTCACCTGTGTCCCCAGAACTGCTCTCCATCCTCGTCCTGGCCGTCGTCTTCGTCATCGCCACCACCCGTTCCGTCAACATGGGGGCGCTGGCCTTCGCGGCAGCCTTCGCGGTCGGCGGCCTCGTGGCCGATCTCGACGCCGAGGCCGTGTTCGCCGGGTTCCCCGGGGATCTGTTCGTCGTGCTCGCCGGGGTGACGTATCTGTTCGCCATCGCCCGCGCCAACGGCACCACCGAGTGGCTGGTGCACGCCTCGGTCCGCCTGGTGGGCGGCCGGGTCGCGCTGATCCCCTGGGTGATGTTCGCCGTCACCGCGGCGCTCACCGCGATCGGCGCGGTGAGCCCCGGCGCGGTGGCGATCGTGGCCCCGCTGGCCCTGGGATTCGCCGCGCAGTACGGGATCAGCCCGCTGCTGATGGGGATCATGGTGGTGCACGGCGCGCAGGCCGGCGGCTTCTCCCCCACCAGCGTCTACGGCTCGACGGTGAACAGCATCGTCGACCGGGAGCACCTGCCCGGCAACGAGGGTGCGCTCTTCCTCGCCAGCCTCGTGGTCAACACGGTCGTCGCGGGCCTCGTCTACGCGTTCCTGATGCGCCGCGGCGGCGTCCCCAGCCGCGTACCGGAGCGTGCCGCGGCGACGGTCGGCAGCGGCGCACAACCGGAGGCGGCCACGCCCGAGGAGCCGCAGCAGGAGCCCACCGGAGCCTCGGTTCCCGAACCTCCGCGCCTCGACGGCCCGCGGATCGCCACCCTCGCCGGCCTGGTGGCCCTGGTCGTGGGCGCGCTCGCCTTCGACCTCGACGTCGGCCTCACGGCGATCACCATCGCGGTGGTCCTCGGCGTCGTGTGGCCCGCGACCAGCAAGACGGCGGTGGCCGAGATCTCCTGGTCCACCGTCTTCCTCATCTGCGGCGTGCTCACCTACGTCGGCGTGCTGGACGAGATGGGCACGATCAAGTGGGCGGGCGACGCGGTCACCGACATCGGCGTACCGCTGCTCGCCGCCCTGCTCCTGTGCTACATCGGCGCGATCGTCTCGGCCTTCGCCTCGTCCGTCGGCATCATCGGGGCGCTCATCCCCCTCGCCGTGCCGTTCCTCGCCGCGGGCGAGGTCGGCGCGGTGGGCATGGTCGCGGCGCTGGCGGTCGCGGCGACCGTGGTCGACGTCAGTCCGTTCTCGACCAACGGCGCCCTGGTGCTCGCGAACGCGGAGGACGTCGACCGCGACCGCTTCTTCCGGCAGCTGATGATCTACGGCGCCGGGGTCGTGGTCGTCGCCCCCGCCGTGGTGTGGCTGGCGTTCGTGGTGGTGCCGGGCATCGGCTGAGGGCAGGCGGGGATGCGGGCGCGCGCGAGGATGCGCGAGGTCCGCCGCCCTGTCCTGCCGGGGCGTCCGCTTCGGGTACAGAGGCGTACCCCATGGGGTGGCGCTGCCGCGTCAGCCCTTACACGATCTTGCCCGGGTGGCAGGGATGATCTTGTACCGCCTTCGGAACATCCGGACTATCGGAACGAGGTCGTCGCATGCGCCGCACCGGATTCCTGACCCTGGCAGCCGTACCGCTGCTCCTCACCCTCGGCCCCGCGGCCCAGCCCGCGGCGGCCGAACCCTCCACGGCCGTCACCGTGACCGCCCCTGCCGGGGGCTCGGTGCATCCGGCGCACAGCAGCCTCTTCGTGAACTGGCGCAACAGCACCGGCCGGGAGGTGGACATGTGGCTCGTGCGAGGCGGGTCGGCGCGGGTGGCCCAGCTCGCCGCGAAGCTCACCGACGACCCGTCGGGCGAGACGGCCACGGTCCTGCCCGACGTGCCCGAGGGCGCGGGCTACGCGATCGAGATCGTGGCCCGCGACGGCGGCGAGCAGGGCTACAGCCCGACCTTCACGGTGGGGCAGCCACCCGCCGGCACGGCGGGCGGGACCCCGGTCGCGTCCTAAGAACGCAGCTCCACGTCGTGCCGCACCGTCCCCGACTGTCCTTCCACGAGGACCAGTTCGGCCCGTGGCGCGTGCCGCTCTGCGGAGATCACCAGCGTGTGCGTGCCCGGCGGCAGCGCCTCCACGGCGTAACTGCCCGCAGTCACCTGTGACTTGGCGAGGCGTTTGCCGCGGGCGCTGATCACGGTCACCCAGGCCGGGCAGCCCTCGGGGTGCGCGGCGCAGTGCACCCGGCCCGTGACACGGGCCGTACCGGTGGGTGCGGTGACGCGCCGGTGCGGTTCGTTCCAGGCGGCCATCAGGGCGCGGGTGCGGCGCTGCATCGGCGAGGCGGGGGGCTGCGCACCGCCGCCTTCCGCGGCGACG
>NZ_JAAGMG010000705.1 GCF_010548525.1 Streptomyces sp. SID14478 | reverse complement strand
GCGAACTTGGGTGTGATGCCGCGAGACCGCAGAAGACGGCGGTACTTGTCGTAGTCGTAACCCCGGTCGGCGAACAGCCGGCCCGGCCGGTGCCTGGGCCGCCCGCGGACACCACGGATGCGGGGTATCGCATCGAGCAGGGGCACCAGCTGCGTGACATCGTGGCGGTTCCCGCTGGTCAGCGAGACGGCCAGCGGGGTGCCGTGCCGGTCGACGATCAAGTGGTGCTTGCTGCCGGGCCGGGCCCGGTCGACCGGCGAAGGTCCGGTGTGAGCCCCCCTTTCAGCGCCCTCACGTGCGAGCCGTCGATCGCTGCGTCGTCCATGTCCAACAGCCCCGCAGCCCGCAGCTCGGCCAGCAGCACCACGTGCAGCTGCGGCCAGACGCCGGCCTCGGTCCAGTCCCGCAGGCGCCGCCAGGCCGTCACGCCACTGCAGCCGACCTGTTCAGCGGGAACATCCCGCCAGCTCACGCTCTTGCACAGCACATAGACAATGCCTCTCAGCGCAGCCCGGTCATCCGCCGGCAACCGCCCGGGATACCGACGCCGCCGAGGCGGACGAGCAGGTAAGAGCGGCGCCACACGTTCCCACAGGTCATCAGGCACCAGTTCAACAGTCACCCAACCAATCCTGCCGACACAACACCCAACTACCAAGCCCCACAACAAAAGTCATTCTGAAACGGTCAGTAAGTGTGTTGCCGCATGAGGCTGGTTACGCGACAGGGCCTCTCACTCTCCGGCGTCATCGAATCCGTCACGCAGAGCTCGCAGCGCCTCCAGCTGCCGCGCGGTGCGGTCGTGAAGTTCTTGGAGTAGGGCGATACGGCCGTCTAGGGCTCCGACGGCCTGGGTGTATTCGCTCTCATCCAGTGCCTCGTAAGTCTCCGCATCGCAGACCGCTCGCACGGTAGAGGTGATCTCGCCGAGGGTCAGACCGTAGTCGAGCAGAGTCCTGATATTGCGCACCCGGCGGGCGTCGCTGTCCTGAAATTCGCGGTATCCGTTGGGCAGGCGAATCGAACACAGCAGGCCCGCTGCCTCGTAGTGGCGGATCTGCCGGGGCGAGGAACCGGAGATCTGCGCCAGCTCACCAATCTTCATGAGGACGCTCCCTTTGGGCACGGTGCGCGCTTGACCTTGACACGGATGTCAACGTCTACCTTAACGCTCAGGAGAAACCGCGGCGAATACTGCTTTTGCCGCATAACGGGTCGATGGCAGCTTCGTCGTCCCGAATGCCCTGACAGCACAGGAGGAGTCATCATGCTGCGTGTCGAGTTCGATCGTTTCGGCCCGCCCGAGGTCCTGGAAGTGCGGGAGCGGCCGGAACCGCTGCCGACCCGAGACCGCATCCGTGTACGGGTCCGGGCCCGCACCGCCAACGTCAGTGATGTGGAGCTCCGGCGCGGCGACACCCCGCAACGACTCAAGGATCTCGGCCTCGCCTTCCCCGCCGTACTGGGCTGGGACTTCGTCGGTACTCTCCTCGATCCGGCTCCGACGCTCCCCGCCGGCTCCGCTGTGGTTGGTTTCGTCCCGTGGCTCGGTTCGGAGGTGGGCCGCGGCACCTATGCGGAGGTGATCAGTGTCGCGCCGCAGTGGGTGGCCGCGCTGCCGCCGGACCTCGATCCGGCGCGTGCCGCCGTCTTCGCGATGAACGCCCTGACTGGCGCGCAGGCCACCGATCGCATGGGGCCCCTTGAGGGAGCGAACATCCTGATCGTTGGTGCTGGCGGCCCGGTGGGCATGAGCGCTGCCACCGCGGCTGCAGCTGCGGGGGCGTATGTCTATGTCACCGGCTCGATGGCAGACGAGGCGCTTGCCGCTCAGGGCTACGCGGGAGGGCTCCTTCGTGGCACGCCGGAGGAGATGGCCACTGCGGCCCGTGAGGTGGTGCCGAGTGGCATGGACGCGGTCTTCAACGCCGCAGTTGCGGGCCCCGGGCTGATCCGCGCGGTGAAGGACGGCGGCGCCTTCGTCTCCATTCACGTCGCCGACAAGAACGAGCCGGAGCGCGGCGTCGCTGTCGAGAAGGTCGTAGTACAGGCCGACCCTCCTCGCCTGACCTCCCTGCTCACCACGTCTCTCCTCGACCGGATCCGCATCGAGACGCTCCCGCTCGCCCAGGCACGCGAGGCCCACGAACGCCTCGAGCGCGGTGGCCTTGCCGGGCGCAAGATCGTGCTGGTCTCGTAAGGCCATCTCCTGCGCGGATACGGAGAGTGGCAGCAACGGCGACGCCGACGTCTCCCACGCACGCTGACAGGCCAGCCGCAGACAGCCGCCTGGCAAGGCATCCCCGAGGGGAGCCGTCCTGGTGGCCTGGCCGCTGGGAGACTGAGGGCGTCCGGATGCGCATGAACTCCGCGTCCTGACATGGTGGGCCACCCCAACGCACTGCTGACACAGGAAGGGCGTCGCCGGCTTTGCGAGCGAGTGGACGCCGGACGCCGATCGCGCATGTTGCGGCCGAGGCCGGCGTTTCACGGCGCTGCCTGGGCAAGTGGTACGCCCGCTGGACGGCGCACGGCGAGAACGGACTGCTCGACCGCTCCTCCCGGCCGGATGCCAGCCCGGACCGCACCGCCGAGGAGGTCGCGGACCTGGTGGAGGCGCTGCGACGGCAGACCAAGTACGGCCCCGTCCGCCTCGCCGCCGACCTCGAACGCCTGCACGGCATCACTCTCTCCCCGGCCACCGTGCACCGTGTTCTGGTCCGGCGAGGTCTCAACCGGTCGCGCGACCTGGACCCGCCCACCGGCGAGCAGATGCGCGAGGTCATCCGCTACGAGCACGAACACGCTGGTGACCTGCTCCACGTCGATGTCAAGAAACTCGGACGCCTCCCGGCCGACGCATACACGGTATGGGCACCGAAGCAGCTCGCGCCTCAAAACGGACCGGTCCAGGCACCGGCAAAGTCGGCTACGCGTACGCACTCGGCGCTCGACGACCACTCCCGGCTCGCCTACACCGAGGCCCTGGACGATGAAAAAGCCGTGACCGCGGTCGCCTTCTGGCACCGCGCTGTCGCCTTCTTCGCCGCCCATGGCATCGCCCCGATCCGCCGCTGCCTCACCGACAACGGTGCCTGCTACCGCTCCACGACCTGGGCTGACGCGCTCACCGTGACCGCCACGAAGCACAAGCGCACCCGCCCCTACACCCCGCGCACGAACGGGAAACCAGGGGACGCTCGCCCGCGAGTGGGCATACGTCCGCGACTACAGCTCCGAGCGCGAACGCCGCATCGCACATGGCGGTGCTTGCATGTATGTCTATATGTCAGCTGGTGAGCCGCCTGACGGTTGCGTTGTGTAGCTGCGCTCCACACGCCGAGGGGCATGGGGCAGGCGCAGGATCTGTTCCGTGCGAGCGGACAACGCTGTGGGGTGAATGGTCCGGCCGCTTGCTCGTGGGCCTGTCAGGGAAGGATCAGGCTGCGCAACGCGGGGCGCAGTTCGTCGATGTCGCTGCTGTGCTCGCAGGCGTTGGCGGCTGCGGCGAGGGCCGCGAGGAACACCTCGACGCGTATGCGCGCCTGGACGGCTCCGGTGCCCGGCGGGGCCAGGGCCTGCACGATCTCCACCCCGCCGGCATTGCTGTCGCCTAGGGTCTGCTCGCCGATCCGGGCGGCTGCGGCGGGCGAGCACAGGGCGATGACCTCTTTGTGGGCAAGGGCGAGATCGATGAGCCGGTCGATCCGTTCCTCGAGCGGCGCGGGTGTTCCGATGATGTCGCGAAGCCCGTCGGCAACCGGAGCGAGAGCGCGGTGAACGAGCTCGTCCTTGGTGCGGAAGTGGTGGTAGACGGCTGACTTACTGACGCCCACCCGTTGGGCTACCCGGAGCAGCGAAAGGGCGTCGAAGCCTTCTTCGCGGATCACCTCCAGCGCGGCGCGGGCCAGCGCATCTCTCGCGGCGAGTCCCGTGCGTGTGCGAATTTGTGCCACCCCTCCATTGTGCGGCATGGACCGACCACGGGCCGACGAAACTGACTATCCGGCTGTTTTAAAACTGACCCATGGGTTAGTTTTGGGCGTATGAACAACGAGCGACCTTCTCTGCCAAGCACGATGCGGTCAGCGCAGTACCACTCCTATGGGGATCCGGACGTGCTGAGCGTCAATACGATCGCGCTCCCGACGCCCGCCCCGGGCGAGGTCCTGGTGAGAGTGGTGGCCTCCGGCGTGAGCAACGGGGAGCTGAGACTCCGACAGGGCAGGATGCGGCTCCTCACGGGCCGGCGCTTTCCCAAGGGAGTGGGCGGAGACTTCGCCGGAACCATCGCGGTTCTCGGCGACGGCGTCACGGGGCTCAAGGCGGACGACGCGGTGTGGGGACTGCTGCCTCGCAATGTGAGCCTGCGCGCACAGACCGCAACTGCAGCCGATTACGTGGTGGTGCCCGCGACCAGCATCTCCCACATGCCCAAGCGGCTCACGTTCGCGGAAGCCGCCGCACTCCCGGTGGTCGGACAGACAGCCATGATCGCTGTACAGGACACGACTCACGTCCGTGAGAGGGAGAGCGTCTTGGTGCGCGGTGCCACCGGTGGTGTCGGCCTAGCCGCGCTCCAGTTCGCCGTCGCCGCCGGCGGAACGGTCACCGCGCTCATCGGCCGGACGGGCGACGACGTGGCGCGCGAGCTGGGCGCCTCGCACGTGCTGCGCCACCGCGACACACTGTTGGCCCGGCTGCCGAAGTTCGATGTCATCATCGACACGGTCGGCACCGAACTCCTGGCGCTCCGGCGTCATCTGAACAAGAACGGACGCATGGCCGCAGTGACGGTCGAACCACCTCTGCGCGGCATGCTGGCCGTCGCGGTATCCCGCGTCCACGGCAACCGGCGGATCCGCTTCTCCGCACGCAACCCGGACACGGCCGTTCTGACCCGACTCGCAGGCGAAGTACAGGCCGGGCACCTCAAGCCCGTGATCGCGGACACCTACCCGCTGGAGCACATCGCCAACGCCCACCGTGACGCCGAACGCGGAACCGGAGCAGCTGGCAAGCGCATCATCGCTCTCACCGATGACGCCGCAACTGTCCCCATGCCCGAGTGAGCGAAGCATCTCAATCTCGGCACGCAGGGCCCTGGGGGCATGAGCAGCGCGACATGCTTTTGCGGTCGGAACAGACAGGGGTGTCATTGCGACCACCAGCCGGTGTGCCACCGAGACTGCTCGAGGCTGCAAGGAAGACCGGCGATCGACCGCGGGAAACAGCTACTTGGTGCACGCGCATAGCCCCTGGCCAGCCCACTTCCGTCGGCGCCCCTTCAGTTGCATCAGCGGCGGGCGCTCGCTGCGCTTGCCCAGCAGGCTTTCCGCTCGATGATGACGTCACGTGCCATCCCCTATGTGCCGCTCCGCGGGGGCGCCTGCCCGGCATGTCGGGCGCCTACGGCGAACTCCGCAGCGCATCACGGGTCGGCGCCGGAGGGCTGTGGTCCCAACCCCCCGGCGCCTGCGTCTGGCAGCGTGCAGTGCCGCCGTGACGTTAAAACTGAATATCCAGATACAGGCGGTGCAGGCAAGCATTCCGGAGTGCTTCCTGTCAGCCGTCCGTCTGGCAGGCCGCAATACCCGGCAAGGCCCGGCATCTCTCACCCTGCATCGCGTCACGTGCGAGGCAAGTTCTGCCGGTACAAGACCGGCGTGCAGCGCGGCAGGTGATCCAGAGCCATGCCTGTCCCGCAAATCTCCATGGGGCATGGCAGAGCGCTTCCGTCTTAGCACGCGGTGGCGGGCCGCCGCCAGAGCGCGCTGAGGCGGCCCGCCGGAACGCTTTATAGCAGGCACTCACCGGCCGTGGGCACCGTCAGCTGCGGGGGTGGCTTGTTGAGTTCTCTGACGGGATGCGGGCCGCTATCTCGATGGCGAACCACACCGCCTCCCTGGACAGTTCGTCGCCCTCGCTCGGCACGCGTGCCGCCAGCGGTCCCCCGGCGCGGCAGATCCTGATCGGCGACCTGGCGCCCGAGGACTGCGACGATCACCTCGCCCGCCAGCTGGCCCGCGGCAACATCGCGCTCATCGAGCCCGAGACACGCGCGGTGATCACCGCCCGCTCGCACGGGCTGCCCCCTCTACCTCGACCTGGCCGTCTCCCGCTTCCTGGAGATCCGGCGCAGCGGACGCCCGCCCCGCGCGGACGACTTCGGGGACTTCCCTGCCCTGATCGCCCGCACGGTCAGCGACCTCACCCTCGACGAATGTCGGCGTACGGACTTTTCTGGCTCTGGCAAGATTTTCGTAGGCGGAGATCATCCCGCCAGCAGGGTCGTCGGTCTGCGCGGTGGGCAGCCTTTGATTGTGCTCTGTTGAACTGGTCAATCTGTTACCGCAGTTGTCTGATGTGCTCGTGGTCTCGGTCGAGGTCTCTGATGCTGCGGTGGCTGTCCGGGCCTGCACGAGATCCGGTGTCCCTGCAGGATGTACGGGATGTGGGCAGCTCAGCACGTGGTGCCACAGCCGCTACGCACGGCGCCTTTCCGACGTCACGCTCGCGGGTCGGCCTCTGCTCGTCGACTTGTCCGTGCGCCGTCTGTACTGCGAGAACATGACGTGCCCGAAGGTGACCTTCGCGGAGCAAGTGCCGGGGCTGACCGTGCGCTATCAGCGGCGGACGCCACGGCTGCAAGGCCTGGTGGAGGACGTCGGCGTGGTGCTGGCCGGCCGGGGCGGCTCCCGGATGCTTCGGATCTTGAACATCAGGTTGTCGCGGGTGGCGGTCCTGTCCCAGCTGATGAGGGTGCCGTTGCCGCCACTGGTGACGCCCAAGGTGCTGGGGGTGGACGACTTCTCTCTCTACGGCGACACTTACGGAACTCTCCTGGTGGACGCGACCACCAGGCTTCCGCTCACCCTCTGGGAAGGACGCGACGCGAAACGGCTCGGCCGCTGGCTCCGCGAACACCCCGGCGTGGAGGTCGCCTGCCGCGACGGGTCCCTCGCCTACCGGCAGGGCATCACCGCCGGCGCCCCGGGTGCCGTGCAGGTCAGCGACCGCTTTCACCTCTGGCAGGGCCTCTCCCGCCGAGTCCAGGACATCGCCTCGGTCCACCGCGGCTGCTTGCCCGCAGCACTGCCTGCGATCGGCGACGCCGATTCCGCACGGGCCGAAAAGCCCGTCGAGAACACCACGGCGGACACGCGGGCCGAGCTCCACGCGCGAGGGCTTTTCGAAGCCGTTCAGGCCTTGACCCGTTTTGGCCGGAGCCACAGTTCCGTGGCCAGGGAGCTCGGCCTGAACCGCCGCACCGTCAGCAAGTACACCCGAGCCCACACCTGGCAGGAGGTCGTGCGGCGCCCTCCACGCAAGGTCTCCACCCTGGATCCCTACCTCGACTACCTGCAGCAACGCTGGGACGAGGGACAGCACAGCGCGAAGATCCTGCACGAAGAACTGCAGATCAAGGGCTACCTCGGTCACTATCAGCGTGTGAAAATGGCTGTCGCACCGCTCAGGCGGGGCCTGCCCATCGACGAGCCACGCGAGCGACCGCCCTCACCACGCGAGGCCGCCCGATGGATCACGACCCACCCGCATCGGCGCAGCCCGCACATCAACGACCGTCTGCCCCGTCTCCTCGACCACTGCCCTGAACTCAGGACCGCCCACGACCTGGTCCGCCGGTTCGCCGTCATGGTCGACAACCGCGACGCGACCGGCCTGTCAGAGTGGCTGAACGACCTCGCGAACACTGGGCTCGCACCACTGGCTGGCCTTGCCAGAGCCCTCCACGAAGACCGACATGCCGTAGCCCAGGGCGTCACCACCCTCTACAACTCCGGGGTCAACGAGGGCCGCATCACCGACGTCAAGCTGCAGAAACGCATCATGGCAGGCCGAGCTGGCGTGTCCCTCCTCAGGCACCGCGTCGTGCTGATCGCCCATCTTCGCCGCCGCTTCGCGGACCTGCCGACCGCGCTACCGAGGTGATCTCCGCCTACGAAAATCTTGCCAGAGCCATGTTCACGTGTACGCCGACAACGAACGCCACGTCCTGCGCTCCGCCGCTCTGCTGGACGCGTTCTCGGTGCCGCTGGCTACCCAGGTCCGCGCTCTTACCCACGACTCTGCCGCACTCCGCCTCATCGAGCGGCCCTTCGTCCAGGAGGACCCGACCGGACTGTGGCCCTTCCACCTCCGCCAGGTCGTCCGCTCCACCCTCCGCAACGCCGACGACCACAGTGATGACCGCTGATCCGCGCAGGACTGGCAGCGCGCCACCGAGCGCGCGATGCTTATCGGCTGTGCGTGCAGTGACTCCACGAAGTCCCGGGTCGGGGCGAACGGCACAGACCATGCTCAAGATGCTCATCGAGCAAGAGCTGTAGGTGCCGGGCTGGACAGGTGACAGCCCTGGTTGAGCAGGCCGTCGCCTGTCGGGCCTGTTCCGTCGCATCTTGCATCATCCGGGTGTCGGCTGATTCAGGGAATCTGTCACGACGTCAGAACCCGTGCCACGCGGAGTACGGCCCCCGGTCCGCGTGGTCTGGCAGAGCGGCTGGCATCTCCCACATGCGGGCGGCCGTACTCGATGTGAGGGTCTGTCAGCATGAGCCTTCATGCTGCCCCTGAGCCTCGACAGGACACCCGACGCCACGCCTACCGGCGCATGTGGCGCCGAACGGTACTCGTCGCCGCCACCGGCACACTGCTGGTCAGCTGTGCGTCAACCCACCCGTCCGCCCCGCCACGGCCCGTGCGCGCCACCAAGCGAGTCCGCACCGGTGCGCCAGGACCACAACACGAGACCGCCCGGCGGACGAGGACGGCACACAGAGCGGCAGCCGCCCACCGGTGGGGCCTGCCCACACCGCCACTGCCGGCGCCCGCCCCTCCTCACGCGAAGAAGACCATGGCTCCGCGCGCGGGCTTCGAGGTGCGCGGCCAGAAGGCCCTGGGGCTGCCGCCGGTGTTCACCGGCATCCCGACCAGGGACAAGGTGGTCTTCCTGACCATCGACGACGGAGCGGAGAAAGACCCGACGTTCCTGTCGATGATGAAAGAACTGAACATCCCCTACACCGCGTTCCTAACAGACGACGAGATCAAGGACGACTACGGATACTTCCGAACGGCACAGCGGCTCGGCGCGCCCCTCGCCAATCACACCCTGCACCACCGCTACCTCCCCGCACTGTCCTACGCCGAACAAAAACGCGAGATCTGCGGCATGCAGGACATCATGGCCAAGCAGTACGGGAAACGCCCTACTCTCCTGCGACCGCCCTACGGGAACTACAACCAGGACACTCTCAAAGCAGCCAAGTCCTGCGGTATCACCTACGTGCCTATCTGGGAATCGGAAGCATTCATCGGCAAGATGGACTACCGCGACGACTGGAACGTCCATGCCGGCGACATCATCCTCACCCACTTCCGCGGCCGTTCCGAATGGAACGGCACCATGAGAGACATGATGCGTTCACTCATCAAATACCTCAACGCCAGAGGGTTCGCCATCGCCCGGCTCCAGGACTACCTGCCATAAGCCGCCCACGGGACACGAACGCAACCTGGGCGGCGGCGCGGTCACGATCTCGCTGCTTGGGGCCGGTCACGGCCCGGCGCGTTGGCTGTCGCGGGGCACTCGCATCACGATTGCGGCGAACGCGGCCTTGATGAGCAACACTCCGAAGGCGATGCCTGGCCCGACCCCGGGCACGCCCTTCGCTCCGACACAGAGCCCGGAAGGTCCTCACGCCACCTCGTGATGGTGGGCCCGCCCGCCGCGCCAGGTCACCCACGCCGGGCCTCCGGGACGGTCCCCGCCGCATCGACGCCGTCCCCCGCCTCGCCCCGGCGGCCCGCCCGAGACGTGAACCAGCGCCCCCGCTCCCGGCGCGGCGGCGTAGATGAAAAGCGCTGCTGTTACGTGTTGCACGCGCCGTGAGCGAGAGACCCGCGCAGACACCGGTACCAGGCTCGCGGACAACGCGCTCTCCTTATGGCCGGCATGCGGGGTACCAGTGTTGCGGGAATGCGCCGGTGCCCCACCTTGTGTCGCGAACCGGCCGATCCGGCGCAGGATCGCTGAACGGCGGTTACGGTCGGCGGACCGCGCGGTAGGCGCGGTACAGGCCCTCGCCTACCGGGCACCGTACGGGCGGTGTGCTGCACTCGGGGCATACCGACACGTGATCGAGATAGAGCCGGTATTCCTCACGCCCCCGCTGCGGCATCTCATTCACACCCGCCACTGATTCCCCCGCATCTCGTCCAACTAGTCTTTCAAGGGCTTCAGTTGGACACATTCTCACGTCCTGCGCGAACAGATCACCCGGGTGGGCGCGGCGACGCCACGCGGGACGCCAGGGCAGGGACCGGGCCCGCCTCGCCCGGAACGCCGTCGGACCCCACAGACGCAAGAGGGGGGCATCCAGCCACTGCGGGCTTCCTCGCAGCAGATACGTTTCCTCACTTAACGGGCAAAGGCCCGCAGACTCGCCGTGGCACCCTCAACTGCTCGCCCGCGAGCCGTAACCAGCCCTCGGAACACGCGTTGAGACCAGCGAGCGCGCGTTCCTCCTTCCTCGGGAGCAAGCTCACCGTGAGGGCCCGGAGCCCCCCTCGAACCGGCGGCAACGGTGCACACCCCGGGCCCTCACACACCCAGGATGTCGAGCTGGCGGGCCGCGGGCGCCGAACTTCCCGAACTCCATATTGCCCGCGGGCACTTACCTCCCCTTCCCGGGGTGCGGGACCTTGTCGAGAACGGCGGGTGCGGCGGGCAGTGCCTGGACCGCGGCGTCCTTCGCCGCGACGAGAGCGGCGGTGAACCGGTCGGCAACAACCTTGGCCTGCTCAGACAGCGCTCCCACCTCGGCCGTCGCCAGGTCGGCGCGGGCGGTCGAGGCGAGAAAGTCCAGCACGTCGGCGCCGTCCTTCTCCAGTTGCTTCATCTGCTGCAGTTCCCGCAGACGAGCGTCAGCCTCCGCCGTCTGCGCCGCGTACGTCTCCAGCGCCTCCACCTGCACCTCGATGGCAGCCAGGCCCGTCTTCAGCGCCGCCCGGCGGGCGTCCAGGGGCGCCTGGGCGTGCTCGCCCTCCGCCGTGTCGGGAGTCTCCTCGACGAGGCCGCTGTAGCGGTCCAGGGAGCGGGCCACCTCCCAGACCTGCGCGGGGAGCTGGAGCTCGGCGCGCTGGCGGTCGACCAGGTCGCGTTCGTGGACCTCGGAGTCGAGGACCTTCAGAGCAGCGCTGCGTGCACGGTGGAGGAGGTCGGCGGCCTCGTCGGTGAGCTGGGAGGGCAGCACGAAGCGGTCGCGTAC
>NZ_JAAGMG010000676.1 GCF_010548525.1 Streptomyces sp. SID14478 | reverse complement strand
GGGCCTCGGTGCCGCTCCCGTCCTCCGCGGGGCGCCGGAGCGTGTCCGGGGCGCGGGGCGCGGGCACGGAGCCCGGCGGAGCCGTCACCGCCCCGGCCGAGGCGAATCGGTCGTCCAGGGTGTCCGCGGTCGGGGCCGGTCCGGTGTCGTCGGCGATGTCGGCGGCAGCGTCTTCGTACAACTGACCCCACCAGTCGTCCTCTTGGGCCGGGCGACGGGTGGGCCTCTCCCCCTGCTGGCTCATGCCTTCATTGTCCACGGCACGGGCCGTACGAAAACGGGGCATCGGGAAAATCCCCCACGGAATGGGTGCGCCGGACGGCCCACCCCCCACGGGACAGCCGTCCGGCACACCGGAACAGGTGATCTTTCGAACTAGCGCACGTCGTACGCCCGGGCCACGGTCTGGGTGACCGCGTTGCCCTTGGAGTCCGTCACCTGGATCTTGAGGGTGACCTGCTTGCCGGAGGCGCCCGCGTGGTTCACGGTCGCGCTCCACCTGCCGCCCTGTCGCGAGGTCTTCGCCTCGGTCCAGGTCTGCCCGTCGTCGTACGAGAAGGAGAGCGCGACCTTCGTCAGGTCGCCCGGGGTGTACCCGGCGTGGCCGGTCGCCGTCACGCCGATCCGCTGTCCGTCGGCGGCGGCGAGCGTCTTGAGCCCGTCCTCCGGCAGCGTCAGATGGGGGAAGAGCAGCGGGATGCCCTGCGAGTAGACGTCCTCGTCGAGGTGCGAGCGGAACGACCACGTGGTCAGCGTCTGCGGCGACCGGTTCCAGACCCGGGAGCCGATCTTCATCGTGTTGAGGCTGAGTTCGTACGCCGCGTCGTCCGCCGGGACCTCGAACACGCCGAACGGCCAGCCCGAGTCGCCGATCGTCTCGCCGTCGCGCTTGAGCTGCATGCCGCCGACGTCGCCGAAGCTGCCCTGGATCCCCTGGTGCTCGGTGTCGCCCCAGAAGCCGGGGGCGACGCCGATGAGGTTGCCCTGCCGTTCGGCGGCGAGGGTCTGCGCGCCCGCGTCGTCGAGCGGGGCGGTGGGCGCGAGGACGCCGCCGTACCACTCCTCGGAGCGGTGCTCGCCCTTCTGGTACGTCCGGACCGGGTCGATCATGAACTCGCCGAACGGGAAGCTGCTGGAGACCTGGTGGCCCCAGCCGGTGCTGCCCGCCGAGTAGTACTCGGTGCGCTGCGAGGGCGCCGCGACGGTCAGCAGGTCACCGAAGGAGGCGGCGAGTCCGGAGGGCCGGGTGGCGGAGGGGGTGTCGATGTAGTCGGTGGCGGTGCCGACGGCCCGGTACGTCGCCTTGTTCGCGGCGAGATCCTTGTCGCGGACGCGGTAGGTGCGGTCGGAGCCGATCCGGCCGGTCTCGGGGAAGACCAGGTTGTAGACGTACGGGCTCTCGGCGGTGGCCTTCCAGCGCAGCGTCGTGGCGCCGGCCGCCACGCGCGCGGCCAGGGCCCGGCCCTCGGCGGCTTCCAGGCCGAGCATCGGCACCGGGCCGCCGGTGAAGCCGACCGACGGGTACCAGCGCCCGGCCGCCTCGCGGTAGAGGACGACAGCCTTGGCGCCGGCCTTCGCCGCGTTGGTGGCAACGGTGCCCGCGCTGCCGTCCGCGGGCAGCTTGACGAGGGCGAGCTTGCCCTTGGCGCCGGCCGCGGCCAGTTCCTCGGCGGTGCCGGACTTCGCGTCGACGAGCGGGGAGGTGCCGGTGCCGTCGAGGTTGACGGAGCTGGTGGAGCCGGTCACCGGGTGCAGGGCCGGGCCGCCGACGACGGCGAACGCGGACAGCTGCGGGGCGGCGGCGCGCCAGAAGCTGTCGAACTCGAAGGTGCCGTCGCTCGCCCTGCCGTCCACGTCCGCGTAGTACGAGCGGATCGTGCGGCTGCCGGCCGCGGTGCCCGCGTGCAGCCAGCTCCCGTCCCAGGTGCGGGCGAACCCGAGGGTGGCGCCGCGCACCTCGGAGGCCTTGTCCGTCTTCACGCTCAGCTTGTGCGCCTTGCGCGCGTCGAGCACGACGGTGGTGTCCTTGCGCAGGTTCAGCTGCGGACGGGCCATGTAGGAGAGCGAGTCGAGGAGGTCCCCGGTGCTCTGCGGGGTGCCGATGAAGCCGGAGAGGAAGTAGGCGCCGGGGCGCAGCCGGTAGGTCTGGTCGGTGGCGCCCTCGTTCGGGCGGCGTTCGCCGGTGGCGGTGTCGGTGCCGATGACGTCCAGCGAGGAGGGGCCGTCGGCCGGCTTGCCCTGACGGTCGATCAACTTCACGCGCAGGGTGACCGTCTCGGGTTCCACGTACAGCGAGAAGGGGGTCGAGACGTGCACTCCGCCGGGCCCGGTGGCCAGCACGCGGCCGGTGACGTCGCCGTACTGGGCCGGCGTGAGCGAGGCCGTGGGGTCGACCTTCAGCGGAACCTCGGCGGTGCCGCCGGCCGGGACGGTGACGGTGCGCCGGCGCGGCACGGCCACGGAGGAGCGGACCGTGGAGCCGTCGTTGCCGGTGACGCGGTCCACGGACAGCGTCAACTTCACCGGCTTGTCCGTGGTGTTGGTGTACGGGACGCCGACGGTGGTGCGGTCGCTGGGGTCCTGGGGCCACGAGAAGGTGCCGGCCTGGACGGCGCCCGCGCCGAGCACCGTCTCGTCGATGGCGGCCTTCACGTCGAGCCGGCCGCCGCCGGTCTCGCGGGCGTCGCCGGGGACGTCGCTGTCGGCGGACGACACGAGTGCCTGCTTGATCGCCTGCGCGTCCCAGTCGGGGTGGCGCTCCTTCACGAGGGCCGCGGCGCCCGCGACGTGCGGCGTCGCCATCGACGTACCGCTCATGGACTGGTACGCGTACACGCCCCGGCCGCCCGCGGCGGCCGCCGAGATGGCGACGCCGGGGGCGGCTATCTCGGGCTTGAGGGTGTGGGTGCGCTGGACGGGGCTGCGGCTGGAGAAGGACGCGGTGGTGTCGTCGCGGTCGACGGCGCCGACGGTGAGCACCTCGGGGACGCAGCCGGGCGAGGAGACCGTGTTCAGGGACGGGCCCGAGTTGCCCGCGGCGATCACGAAGAGGGTGTTCTTCGCGGACCGCGCCAGCTCCTGCGTGGCCTGCGACATGGGGTCGGAGCAGTCGAGCTCGTCGGGGTTGCCGAGACTCATCGAGACGACGTCGGCGCCTTCGTCGACGGCCCACTGCATACCGGCGATGATCCATGAAGTGGCCCCGGAGCCACTGTCGTTGAGGACCTTGCCGTTGAGCAGGGTGGTGGCGGGGGCGACGCCCCTCTTCTTGCCGTCGCTGGCCGCTCCGGTGCCGCCGACGGTGGAGGTGGTGTGGGTGCCGTGGCCTTGGTGGTCGTCGGTGTCCGGGGAGTCGGTGAAGTTCTTCGACTCGGCGACCCGGCCCTTGAGGTCGGGGTGCTCGGTGTCGACGCCGGTGTCGAGGACGGCGACCTTGGTGCCCTTGCCCTCGTAGCCCGCGGCCCAGGCCTGGTCGGCGTGGACCTGCTTGGTCGACCTGTCGAGCAGGGACCGGGCCTTCGCGTCGAGCCAGACCTTCTTGAGGTCTCCGGTCGCGCGCGTGCGGCGCGTGGCGGTGATGTCGGCCCAGAAGTCGGCGGTCCGCTTCTTGTCGGCCTTCAGGGCGACGCCGTCGATCGGGTCGAGGACGAGGCCGCGCTCGGCGCCGCGCGGGGTCGCGGGCACGCTGCGCGCCACGTCCACGGAGCCGTCGTAGGTGGCGATGAGCGGCAGGGTGGCGCTGTGCGCGTCGTCGTAGCCCTGCCGGATCAGCCCGGTGACGTTGAAGAGCTGGTCGTCGACGCGGCCCGCGGCGATCGCCTGGAGCGCGCCGTCCGGGTAGACGTAGAGGTCCTTGCCGGACTGGCGGGTCTGCAGCACCGCGGCGGCGGTGCCGTCCGCGGCGGGCAGGGCGGTGGCGGCGCTGCGGCCCTTGGCGTCGGTGGTGACCAGGACGCGGTCGCCGGTCACCAGGGTCACCGTGGCGGTGGCGCCCTTGGCCGCTGCG
>NZ_JAAGMG010000636.1 GCF_010548525.1 Streptomyces sp. SID14478 | reverse complement strand
GGACGCGGCGCCCGCGACCTGCTGTGCGTGGCCACCGGTCACCGCGGCGTCGGCGGCGCGCTGGTCCTCGACGGCCGTCTGCACACGGGAAGTTCGGGCCTGGCGCTGGAGGTCGGCCACCTCACGGTCAACCCCGAGGGGCGGCCCTGCCACTGCGGCAGCCGCGGCTGTCTGGACGTCGAGGCCGACCCGCTGGCCCTGGTCACCGCGGCGGGCCGCACTCCCGCCTCCGAGGGCTCCCTGCTGGAGCAGGCCCACGCCCTGGTGCGCGAGGCCGGACACGACCCCGTCGTACGCGGCGCCGTCGACACGCTCATCGACCGCCTCGGCCTCGGCCTCGCCGGCCTGGTCAACATCCTCAACCCGGACCGCATCATCCTCGGCGGACTGCACCGCACGCTCCTCGACGCCGACCCGGAGCGGCTGCGAGCCGTCGTGGCCGACCGCAGCCTGTGGGGCCGCAGCGGCGGCGTACCCATCCTGGCCTGCACGCTCGACCACAACAGCCTTGTCGGTGCAGCCGAGTTGGCCTGGCAGCCCGTGCTCGACGACCCGCTCGGGGCGCTCGCCGAGGCCTGAGCGGGCCAGGAGCCCTCAGGCGTCGGCGCCGACGCGCGCCGGCTTCCCGGCGGCCACCACCGTGCTCCTGCGACGCTCCGTCAGATCCGGTGCCAGAGAGGCGAGTCCGAGGACGGCGAGCGCGAGGCCGAGCCACAGCGGCGCCCGCAGCCCGTACGCGTCGATGGCCACGCCGCCGACCGAGGTCGCCACGACGATGCCCAGGGTGATGAAGGAGGAGTGCACCGAGTTCACCAGCGCCCCCGCATTGGCCCTGCGCTGCACCCGCACCACCATCGCCGGGTTCATGGTGACGCCGACAAGACCGATGCCCAGTATGCACACCACGGCCGCGCCGGACAGCCCGGCGAACAGCGCGAAACCCAGCAGGAACAGCGAGTTGAGGGCGAGCCCGGCGACCAGCACCGACAGCGTGTGCCGGTCCGCGAGGCGCCCGACGACCATGTTGCCGACGACGGTCGCCGCCCCGTAGGCCACGAGCAGCAGCGGCACGGTGCCCGCACCGAATCCGGTGATCTCGGTGAGGATCGGGGTGAGATAGCTGAACGCCGCGAACGTCGCACCGATCACCAGCGTGCTGGTGGAAAGCGTCAGCCACAGGCGCGCCGACCTGAACACCCCGAACTCCGTGCGCAGTTGCCCCGCCGACCCGGTCCGAGCCACGTGCGGCACGCCGATCAGGGTGGCCGCGGCGGCGAGCACCGTCAGCGCCGACACGACCCAGAACGCGGCCCGCCAGCCGACGCGTTCCCCGATGAAGGTGGCCATCGGGAGCCCGAGCAGCGTGCCCAGCATCAGCCCGTTCAGCGCCACGGACACCGCACGGCCGCGGACTTCGGGCCGGGTCAGCTGTGCGCACAGGGAAAGGGCCACGCCGAAGAAGGCCTGCGAGGCCACGCCGGTCACGAGGCGCGCGATCAGCATGACCGCGTACGTCGACGCGGTGGCCGCCAGCACGTTGCCGGCGAGGAAGACGCCGAACAAGACCAACAGGGCGCGCTTCTGCGGGACCTTGAGCAGGGCCACGGTGAGGAAGGGGCCGCCGAACGCCATCGCCGTGGCGAACGCCGTGATGAGATAGCCGATCTGCGGAATCGTCGCGTCGAGGCCGTGTGCCATCTGCGGCATGAGACCTGCGACGACGAACTCGCTGGTCACCATGGCGAAGATGCCGAGGGCCAGTACGTAGACGGCGCGTGGCATGAAGTCCTCCGAGGGGCTTTGCGCGCGGATGTGGGCATTTTTTGGATAGCTCAGTACAGAATGAGGGCAGGAGTGGGCCCGGCCGGGCGCCGGGCGGCTTTTTCGCTCGGCGCCAAGTGGCGTACGAAGTCAGGGAGTTGGGGACGTCAGGGAGTCGGGAAGTCAGGGAGTCAAGGCGTCCAGCGCGATCTGGGCCGTGGCCTGGAGGGCGGCCCGGTCGGCGCCGCCCTGTCCGGCGACGCGCATCCCGCCGATCACGGCGTTCACGAAGCGCGCGAGGTCCTCGGGGGAGCGCTGGGAGGTGATCGTGCCGTCCCGCTGCCCGGCGGCGATCGCGGCCCTGAGGGCGGCGAGCCGGGTCGCCAGGTCCCGCTCCAGCAGCGCGGCCGCCTCCGGGTCCCGCCCGGCGAGCTCCACGGTCGTGTTCACCGTGAGGCAGCCGCGGCTGCGCCCGTCCCTGCGGGTGTCGATCTCGGTGTCGACGATCGACGTGAAGAGGTCGCGGAGCCGGTCGAGCGGAGGCGTGTCGGTGCGCTCCAGGACGGCCACCTGGTGGGCGGTCATCTGCTCGATGTAGCGGGTCAGCGAGCGCGTGAACAGCTCGTGCTTGCTGGCGAACGTGTTGTAGATGCTGCTGCGGCCCAGGCCGGTGGCGGTGCACAGGTCCTGTGTGGAGGTGGCCTCGTAGCCGTTCTCCCAGAAGGCGTGCATCGCCGCGTCCAGGGCCCGGTCCTCGTCGAACGTCCTCGGTCGGGCCATGGGGGAGACCCTACGGGTTTTGGATCGCTCGGTGCAATAAGTTCGGCGGCGGGCACGGCTCTTGGAGTCATCGCGCCGCGGCCTCGTCGGATCGGGCCGTCGGAGCGGATTCGGGTCGGCGAGCGGCCCACGATCCGATCGGGCAGGACACCACAGCCCCGGGCAGGACGGCCCTCGCCACGACGTCCCTTGCCGGGATCTCCCGCGCCAGGGCGCCTGCGGATCAGCGGGCCGTGACGCCCGCTGCCGTCACGCCCACCGCACCGCGAAGGCCTCGGCCGGATTGGCCACGAGAACCCGCTCCACCATCTCCTTGCCCAGCGTCGCCTCCAGGCGTGGCCGTACCCGGCGCAGCAGGTACGGCATCCCCGGCCCGCCGCTCACCGACCGCGCTCCGGCCGTCGTCGTGTCGCCGCCCAGCAGCAGCCGGTCCGCGAACCCCGCCGCCGCCAGCTCCGCCATCGCGTCCGGCATGCGCCAGTCCGTCGCATGGTTCGCCCGCGAGGGTCCGTCGAAGGCGAGGTACGCGCCCGAACGCGCCGCCTCGCGCTGCGTCACGAAATCCGGCGAGCGATTGAGGTGCCCGAGGATGACGCACTGTGCCGGCACCTCCAACTCCCCGCACAGCAGGTCGAGTACGTCCAGTGCGCCCGTCCCCAGCTCATGGTGCACGGCGATCGGCGCGCCGGTCGCCCGATGCGCTTCGGCGGCGGCCCGCATCGTCCACCGCGCATGCGCGTCCAGCGCGTGGAACCCGCTCGCGACCTTGATCAGGCCTGCTCGTACGCCAGTGTCCCCGATGCCCTCGGTGAGGTCGCGCACGAACACCTCGGCGAGGTCGGCAGTGCGTGCCGCGAGCAACTCCGGTGCGTAGTGCGCCGCTTGGTGCATTCCGGTCGCGGCCACGATGTGCACCCCGGTCGCCGCCGCCAGCGCCGGCAACTCCTCGGCCCGCCGCCCGAGCCCGTACGGCGTCCACTGGACGACGGTCCCGCCGCCGACCGCCGCGTACGCCTCCAGCTCCTGCCGGGCGAGGTCGACGTCGTCCAGCTCCCGGCCGGGGAGCAAGGGGCTGCGGAAGAAGAGGTGGTCGTGTGCGTCGACCACCCCCAACTCGCCCTGCTCGACATTTCCTTGGACAGTGCGGACGGTGCGGACGGAGCTGCTCGTACGGAAGGCCGCGCTCACCACTGCTCACCTCGCGGAAGCCTGTCGCGCTCGGGCTGTGACAGATGGAGGACTTGGTAGACGTCACCGGACGCCTTGGGGGTGTCGCTGTCCCACACGGAGAAGGTCAGCAGTTCCCAGGTCCGGGGGTCGACCGCTGCCGCCGCGTACAACACGCCGGTGCCTACTGCCAGTTGGGCTACTTCTTGTGCGGACTCGGCCATGAGGGAAGGGAGGTCGGCGTCCGCGTCGATCGGGGTCCGTCGGCGCACCGCGCTGCGCGCCGCACGCCCGGCCGCCTCCCCGTCCTCGTACGCCACCCCTGTCCAGTGCTGCACCACGGGTCGCCCGAAGTCGTGCACGATGCCCTGGAAACCGGGTCCCCACAGGAAGGAGTTCATCCCCCGCGGCGACGTCCACAAGTAGAACGGTGCGTACTGGTTCACCGGGGAGCCGTCCACGCCGCGCTCCCGCATGAGGTACGCCTTGGCGCCGAGCCCGGGGAAGTCGTCCAGCAGATGCCCCTTGGTGGCGACCCTGTCCCGGATGATCCCCATGTCGTAGTCGGCCGGGAGGGTGATCTCGTACTGCATGGCATGCATGGTGTCTCCCGGCCTCAGAGTGTGTCGCCGACGTGTGCACCCCAGCAGACGGTGGTTCCGTCCGTCGCCGCTTCGACGGCCGCCAGATGCGTCATGAACGTGCGCGGGCCCGCGCCGTGCCAGTGCCACTCGTCGGGCTCGATCCATACGGTGTCGCCCGCGCGGATCACCTCCACGGCGCCGCCCTTGCGTTGCACCCGGCCCTCGCCCTCCGTGACGTGCAGGACCTGGCCGTGGGGGTGCGTGTGCCAGGCGGTGTGCGCGCCGGGGGCGAAGTGCACCTGGAACATCCGCAGCCGGGAAGGGAGTTCGGGAGCCGCGATCTCGTCGAGCCAGACCGTCCCGGTGAAGTGCTCGGCCGGTCCCCGCTGCGAGTCGGGGCGGGTGCGCGTGATCTGCACGTAACTGTCCTCAGTCGATCGAAGGGGCGGACGGGGCAGGGTTGTCGGCGGCGGGGGAGGAGCCGAGGAGCGCGAGCAGGCCGCGTACGCCCGCGTCGAACGCGGCCGTGTCGCCCGAGGCGCGCGCCAGGACGTAGCCGCCCTGTACGGTCGCCACGATCGTCGCCGCGATGTCGGCGGGGACGAGCGCGGGGCCGAACTCCCCCTGGTCCACGCCCTCTTGAACGACCTCGGCGAGCCGCCGCTCGACATACGCGATGGTCTCGTCGACCGGTGCGCGCAGCTCCTCGCTGGCGATCACGTCCGGGTCCATCGTGAGCCGGCCGACGGGGCAGCCCCGCATCACGTCGCGCTCGCGCAGCAGGTACGCCGCGACCCGCTCGTGCGCCGAACCGCCCGCGCCGAGCAGCCGGTCGACCGTCGCGCGCATCTCCTCGCCGGTGCGTCGGATGGCCGCGAGCGCCAGCTCCGGCTTGCCGGTGAAGTGGTGGTACATGCTGCCCTGTCCGACGCCCGCACGCTGCAGGATCGCCTTCGGGCTCGTACCGACGTAACCGCGCTCCCACAGGAGCTCGCGGGTCGTCTCGATCAGTCGCTCCTGAGTGCTCATGGGCTGAGCGTACATACTAGTAGTTACAGAGGGCAAGGGCTGCCGGAACACCGCCGAGGAGCAGGTCCGCACCCCTGTCCGTACTCCCGCCGTGGTACGCGCGGTGCCGCTGGCCGTACGACGACGTCGCCCCCCTGCCGGAGCGAGGCTCGACTCATCGAGCACAGCACGCGGTACCCACCCTGGGAGATGAGTCAGATGCAGACCCTTGCGCACTTCGGCGGCGACGGCCCCGGCCCGTGGATCCTGTTCTTCCCGCTGATCTGGGCGGCCGTCGTGGTCGGCGTCGTCACCCTGCTGCGGCGCACCGTGTGGCGCGGGCGGCGGGGACCGTGGCAGGGCGGACCGCCGCACCGCGACGAGCACTCGCCGATCGCCGTCCTCGGCCGGCGCTTCGCCGCCGGCGAGATCGACGAGGACGAGTACTGGCGCCGGCTGACCGTCCTGAACGAGGAGTTCGGCCACTACGGCTCCCGCGGCCCGTCCGCCAAGGGCGGTGCGGCATGACCACCGCGACGCTCACCACGCACACCGCGGCGCGCGTCGACGACGCCGTCAAGGTGTACGGCTCCGGCGACACCGCCGTCCGTGCCCTCGACGGCGTGAGCGTCGACTTCCCCGCCGGACGGTTCACCGCGATCATGGGGCCCTCCGGATCCGGCAAGTCGACCCTGATGCACTGCGCGGCCGGACTCGACACCCTCACCGGGGGCCGCGCGTACATCGGCGACACGGACCTGGGCACGCTGGACGACCGGCGCCTGACCCTGCTGCGCCGCGACCGCGTCGGCTTCGTCTTCCAGGCGTTCAACCTCGTACCGACGCTGACCGTCGCGGAGAACATCACGCTGCCGAGCGACCTGGCGGGCAGGCGCCCGGACCCGGAGTGGCTCGACGCGCTGATCGACGTCGTCGGACTGCGGGACCGGCTGCACCACCGGCCCGCCGAACTCTCCGGCGGGCAGCAGCAACGCGTCGCCGTGGCACGGGCGTTCGCGGGCCGACCCGACGTCGTCTTCGCCGACGAACCCACCGGCAACCTCGACTCCCGCTCCGGGGAGGAGGTCCTCGGACTGCTCGGCGACGCCGTGCGCCGCACGGCCCGCACCGTCGTCATGGTCACCCACGACCCGGTCGCCGCCGCCCACGCCGACGAGGTCGTCTTCCTCGCCGACGGCCGTCTCGTCGACCGCATGGCACACCCCACCGCCGAGCGGGTGCTCGACCGCCTGAAGGCCTTCGACAGCACCCAGTCCCGTGAGGCAGGTCCGTCATGAACGCCGCCGCCCGGCTCAGCCTGAAGTCCCTGCGCGCCCACAAGCGCCGCTTCGCCGGTACGTTCACCGCCGTCCTGCTCGGCGTCGCGTTCCTCGCGGGCACCCTGGTGATGGGCGACACGCTGCGCGCCGGCTTCGACGCGATGTTCGCGGGCGCCAGCAGCGGCACCGACGCCGTCGTGCGCAGCGCGAACGTCATCACCACGCCCGGCGAGAGCCAGGGCACCCGCCGCCCGGTCGACGCGTCCCTCGCGGACGACCTCGCCGAGGAGCCCGGCGTCGCCGCCGTCGCGCCGAACATCCAGGGCGCCGGTCAACTCGTCGGTGCGAACGGCAAGCCCGTGGGCGGCCAGGGCCCGCCGACGCTCGCCGGCAACTGGATCGACGACCCGCGCCTCAACGCGTACCGCCTCGCCGCGGGCCGCGCCCCGCACAAGAGCGGCGAGGTCGTCCTCAACCGGGGTGCCGCGAAGGCCGGCGACCTGAAGATCGGCGACACCACGACCCTGCGCACGCCCGACCCCGTCCAGGTCACCGTCGTCGGTCTGGCCACCTTCGGCGGCGAGGACGGCATGGCCCAGGTCACCTTCACCGGCATGACCCGTGCCGACGCCGAGAAGTACCTCACGGCGAAGCCGGGCGAGGCCGCCACCCTCCAGGTGCGGGCCGCCCCCGGCGTCAGTCAGCAGGAACTCGTCGACACCCTGAACGCCCGTCTGCCCAAGGGAGTCGAGGCCATCACCGGAACGGAGTCCGCGCAGGAGAACACCGACATGATCTCCGGCCAGTTCCTGAGCCTGTTCACCACCTTCCTGCTCGTGTTCTCCGGCGTCGCGCTGCTCGTCGCGACCTTCTCGATCCACAACACCTTCGCGATCGTCGTGGCCCAACGCACCCGGGAGAACGCCCTGTTGCGGGCCCTCGGCGCCTCCCGCAGGCAGGTCACCGCGTCGACGCTCGTCGAGGCGAGCGCCGTGGCCGTCGTCGCGTCGGCCGCGGGGCTGGCCGGCGGCATCGGCATCGCGGCCGGACTCCAGGCGCTCTTCCCCGCCATCGGATTCCCCTTCCCCGACGGGGAGTTGGTGATCAGCGCCCTGTCCCTGCTGCTGCCCCTCGCCGTCGGCATCGTGGTCTGCCTCGGCTCGGCCCTGCTGCCGGCCCGGCGCGCGGGCCGCACCGCACCGCTCGCCGCCCTGCGCGAGAC
>NZ_JAAGMG010000604.1 GCF_010548525.1 Streptomyces sp. SID14478 | reverse complement strand
CGTAGGGCTGGCCGGGGCCGGGCTGGCCGGGCTGACCCGGACCGGGCTGACCGGGCTGACCGGGCTGCGCACCGTAGGGCTGACCGGGGCCGGGCTGCTGGGCGCCCGGGTAGCCGTAACCACCCTGCGGCTGACCGCCGTACGGCTGCGGCTGCTGCGGGCGCGGGGCACCGACGAGGGCGGCCTTGAGGGCCGGGACCAGGGGGGTGGCGATCGCGGCGGCGGCCATGACCAGGGTGGCGATCAGGGCGAGGATGAGGCCGATGCCGACGTCGATGCTGCTGTCCCCAGTGCCCAGGTTGTCGACGCCGCTGAACGGGTCGAAGATGTTGCCGAGGGCGGCCCAGGCGGCGAACACGGTGGCCGCGATGCCGAACTGGCCGAGGTCGAGACCGGCGACCTTGCGCGGCTGCGGCAGACCTCGTGCCACCACGATGAGCACGGCTCCGATGATCCCCGCGAGTACGACGCTCATCAGGATCGGGCCGCTTTCCCATGCGTTCGGGAAGTCGACGCTGTCCGGAGCGTCGTCGGCCGAGTAGATTCCGAGGAACGAGGCGATCAACAGCAACACCGCTGCTCCGATCACCACGCCGTCGCCTCGAGTGAGGGAGCGGATATTCACGTCAGGTCCTTCGTCAGTCGTCTCGTCATCGGAGGAGGCGGCGCCATGCGCGGGGGTGGCCCCTCATCGTACGAGGGACACTATCGTCCGCGACTGACAGGTGTCTGCCGAGATCCACAGGGTGACAGTTACCCGCGCAGGAAACTCACGATTCCCTCAGAGATGCCCTGCGCCGCCTTCTGCCGCCACGTGCCGGAGGTGAGCCGGGTCACGTCCTGGGAGTCCCTCATGTTGCCGCACTCGATGAAGACCTTCGGCACGGTCGACAGATTGAGTCCGCCCAGGTCGGAGCGGGTGTCGAGGCCGGTGCCGCCGCCGATGTAGTTCGACGGGGGCTGGCCCGTGGCCTGCAGGAACTTGCCCGCGATGCGCTCGCCGAGGTCGCGCGAGGAGGAGACGATCGGGCGGGTGTCCGCGCCGCCCGCGTGCACGGATGCGGGAAGGATCACATGGAAGCCGCGGTTGCCGACGGCGGATCCGTCCGCGTGCACGGAGACGACGGCGTCGGCCTTCGCCTTGTTGCCGATACGGGCGCGTTCGTCGACGCAGGGACCCCAGGAACGGTCGCCGTTCTGCGTCAACTGCACGGTGGCGCCCTGCTGTTGGAGGAGCGCACGCAGGCGGCGCGACACGTCCAGCGTGAACTGGGCTTCGGTGTAACCGGCGTTGGTGGACGTGCCGGTGGTGTCGCACTCCTTGCGGGCGTTGCCGACGTTCACGCTCCGATTGATATCGGACGTGTGCGAGAAGTTACCCGGATTGTGACCCGGGTCGATGACGACGACCTTGCCCTTGAGCGGTCCCGAGCCGCCGCCGGCCGGTGCGGTGGGCTTCTTCGCACTCGCGGAAGGGGGCTTCGCGGGCGAGGAGGACGACTTCGAGGGCGACGCGCTCGGCTCCTTGGCGTCCGACGGGGTGCCCGCCGAGGACGTCGACGACTGGCCCGGCGCCGGGAGCACCTTCGGCGGCTCGCTCTCCCCGGGGCCGCTCACCACCGTCCACACCAGCCACGCCGCGAGCGCCGTCGGCACGAGCGCGGCGAGGGCGACGAGCGCCGGGCGCCCGCCGAACCGACGCCCGCCGCGGCCGCGGCCCGGGTCGTCGTCGCGGTAGAAGTCATCAAAGTCATCCGGTTCCGGACCTACGTACGACACGGTCCGACCTTAACCGCGCCCTCAGATCCCCGCTCCGGTTCGCCGCAGGACGCGCAGCGAGTCGCACTCCGCGACCTCGGTGAACGCGCCGGACGCGAGTGCCCGCCGGTACACGCGGTACGGGGCCTGCCCGGTCCACTCGTCGTGCTTGACGGGGAACACGTCGTGGATGAGGAGCAGGCCGCCGTCCGCGACGTGCGGCGCCCAGCCCTCGTAGTCGGCGGTGGCGTGCTCGTCGGTGTGGCCGCCGTCGATGAAGACGAGCCCGAGGGCGCCGCCCCACACCTTCGCCACCTGAGGGGACTTCCCGACGAGCGCCACCACGTGCTCCTCCAGGCCGGCCGCGTGCAGGGTGCGGCGGAAGGTGGGCAGCGTGTCCATGATCCCGAGAGCCGGGTCGACGGTCTCCGGGTCGTGGAAGTCCCAGCCCGGCTGCTGCTCCTCGCTGCCCCGGTGGTGGTCGACGGTGAGCGCGGTGACGCCGGCGGCACGGGCGGCGTCGGCGAGCAGGATCGTGGAGCGCCCGCAGTACGTGCCGACCTCCAGCAGCGGCAGACCGAGCGCCGCCGCCTCGACGGCGGCGGCGTACAGCGCGAGTCCTTCGCCGAGCGGCATGAAGCCCTTCGCCTTCTCGAAGGCGGCGAGGACGTCGGCGTGCGGGCTGCGGCGCGTGGTGGTCATGCCGGTCATGCTGCCGTACGCCGACGGGCCCTCGCTCAGCAGCCCTGCCACAGACGGGTCATGACGCGGACGCCGAACCGCAGGCCGTCCAGCGGTACGCGCTCGTCCACGCCGTGGAAGAGGCGCCCGTAGCGGCTCGCCCAGCACCGCGGCGGGCAGTGACGGGGCCCGCGGAAAGTGACGGGGACACACGACGACGCGCCGCGCACGAGGCGCGGCGCGTCGTCCACAGGGCTGCCCGCAGCCCCCGGTACCCCCGTCAGACCCGTTCGGCGACCGCCTTGAGCGCCAGGTCCACGTCCACCCCGTGGCTCTCGCCGTGGTGCGTGGCGGCGGTGGCGTGCGGGGCGTGCCCGGGGGCCGTCGCCGCGAGGACGTAGGAGCCGCCGGACGGCACGTCGAGGGCGTAGCGGCCCTCGCCGTCGGTCAGCGCCGCGCCGGCCTGGCGGCCGCGGCGGTCGATCAGAGTGACCTTCGCGTGGGAGACGGGCAGGCCCGCCGGGTCCAGGACCTGGCCGCGGAAGTGCGCGAGGGCCTCCTCGGCACGCTCCAGGTTGGCGTCCTCCTCGCTGGAGGCACGCAGCTGCACCTCCTGCTGGGCGACCGCCGCGCGGCGCCCCGGCAGGAACAGGGCGAGCAGGACGCCCACCGCGACGGCGGCCGTGGCGATCAGGAACGAGACGCGGAAGCCGTGCATCGTCGGGATCGCGGCGCCGCCCACGTGGTCGGCCGTGTTGGCCAGGACCATGCCGATGACCGCGGACGAGACCGACGTGCCGATGGAGCGCATCAGGGTGTTGAGGCCGTTGGCCGCGCCCGTCTCGGACCGGTCGACCGCGCCGATGATGAGGGCGGGCAGCGACGAGTACGCGAGACCGATGCCGGCGCCCACGACCACCGCGATGACGATCGTCTGCCAGGCGGCGCTCATCAGGCCGAGCCCGGCGCCGTAGCCGATCGCGATGATCAGCATGCCGAGGATCAGCGTGACCTTCGGGCCGAACCGCGCCGACAGGCGGGCGTAGACGGGGGCCGTGAACATCATGGTCAGGCCGAGCGGCGCGACGCACAGACCGGCGACGACCATCGACTGGCCGAGGCCGTAGCCGGTGGCGGACGGCAGCTGCAGCAGCTGGGGCAGGACGAGCGAGATCGCGTAGAACGCGACACCGACCATGATCGAGGCGAGGTTGGTGAGCAGGACCTCGCGGCGGGCCGTGGTGCGCAGGTCGACCAGCGGCGCCTTCAGGCGCAGCTCCATCACGCCCCAGCCGAGGAGCACGACGAGCGCGGCGGCGAACAGGCCGAGCGTGGTGCCGCTGCTCCAGCCCCAGTCGCTGCCCTTCGTGATCGGCAGGAGGAAGAGGACCAGACCGAGGGAGAGACCGAGGGCGCCCGCGATGTCGAAGGTGCCCTTCGCGCGCAGCGGGCTCTCCGGGACGAAGGTCAGGGTCAGGGCCATGGAGACGACGCCGAGGGCGGCCGCGCCGAAGAACAGCATGTGCCAGTCGGCGTGCTGGGCGACCAGCGCGGCGAGCGGCAGCGCGAGGCCGCCGCCGACGCCGATGGAGGAGGACATCAGGGCCATGGCCGAGCCGAGCTTCTCGGGCGGCAGCATGTCGCGCATCAGGCCGATGCCGAGCGGGATCGCGCCCATCGCGAAGCCCTGCAGGGCGCGGCCCGCGATCATCACGAGCAGGTTGTCCGTGAAGCCGCAGATCAGCGAGCCCACGACCATGATCGCGAGGCTGGTGAGCAGCATCCGGCGCTTGCCCGCGAGGTCGCCGAGGCGGCCCATGATCGGGGTGGACACGGCGCCGGCGAGCAGGGTCGCGGTCATGACCCAGGTGGCGTTGGAGGGGGCGGTGCTGAGCAGCTCGGGCAGGTCCTTGATGACCGGGACGAGCAGGGTCTGCATGACCGCGACGACGATGCCGGAGAAAGCGAGAACGGGGACGACACCGCCGGTTCGGCGCGTGGTGGTCGTCGGTATGGACATTGCGGAGGGCCTCCGGAAGGCAGGGTTCGGGGGTCGCGCGTACAGCATCGTGCGGGCGGGTTGTGTGTAGCTCGAACCTGTTACCTGGGGCGACTATTCCGACGGACGTCGTACGAAGGGAAACCTTGACCTTTTCATTACATGGGACGGGTGCGCACGCATGGCACGGAAGGGGTGCGCACTCCTTGCAGAGGAGGGGCGCGCGGCCCGGGCGGACCGGTCCACGGCCTATCTGACTCGGTGTCAGATTCGGTCTTCCGCTCTACTGGAACGTGTTCTACCGTGCGCCGCATGGGCATCGCCATCACGCAGGAACAGCGGGAACTCGCGGACGCGGTGCGCGGCTGGATCGCGCGCGCCGTGCCGCCCGACGAGGTGCGCAAGCTTCTGGACGCCCCGGCCGCACCCGGCCACCGCCCGCCCTTCTGGGACGCTCTCGCCGGGCAGGGCCTGCTCGGCGTGCACCTGCCCGAGGAGTACGGCGGCGGGGGCGGGACCCTGCTGGACCTCGCGGTGGTCGTCGAGGAGGCGGGCCGCGCGGCGCTGCCCGGCCCGTACGTCGCCA
>NZ_JAAGMG010000556.1 GCF_010548525.1 Streptomyces sp. SID14478 | reverse complement strand
GCTGCCGCTGCGCCGCCGCGGCCTGCGCCGGGCCGAGCGGCGCGCGGAGGCCGAGCAGATCCTGGAGCGCGTCGGCCTGCACGGGGCGGCCCGCGGCTACCCCTGGCAGCTCTCCGGCGGCATGCAGCAGCGGGTCGCGATCGCCCGGGCCCTGGTCGTGCGCCCCTCGCTGCTGCTCATGGACGAACCCTTCGGCTCCCTGGACGCCCAGACCCGCGAGGACCTGGAGGACCTGCTCCTGGAGGTGCACCGCGCCGACGGCACCACGATCGTGTTCGTCACGCACGACATCGACGAGAGCGTGTACGTGGGTGACCGCGTGGTCGTCCTGTCCGCGGGCCCCAGCTCCCGCGTCGCCCGGGACCTGCCGGTCGAACTCCCCCTGAAACGCGACCAGATAGCGACACGCAGCCTGCCGGAGTTCGTGGCACTGCGAGCGCAGGTGGGGCGGGCGGTGCGGGCGCTCCCCGCCGACTAGGGAGTGCCGTCCGGCATGTGCGGCAGCATCGGGCGCATGAAGGTGCGTTCGTAGCGCAGTACGCAGTTGCTCTCGTCCCTGATGCGGTCGGCCTCGATGAAGTCCGGGTCTTGTCCGAACCTGGCGCGGTACTGCTCGTACGCGGCCAGGCTCGGGAAGCTGAACAACGCGAGGGCGACGTCGCTGGCACCTTCGGCGGGCAGGAAGTAGCCGTGGTGCGTGCCGCCGTGCCGGTCGACGAGCTCCATCCAGCGGCGGCCGAACTGCTCGAACGCGTCGGTCTTCGCCGGGTCGATGACGTAGTGGACCACGCAGGTAATCATGAGCGGCATCGTAGGCGGGCGCGCGGGCCCGGACCTCGGCTCAGCGCGCCGGGAACCCGGCGTCCTGCCGGCCGCCGACCGACATCTCCACCGCGTCGTCGTCCGCGACCCGGATGTCCCGCACCTGCCAGGCACGTTCGCCGATCGGGGTCCCGGCGGCCGTGGTGTGCGCGGCCACGGTCAGAACGACGTCGCCGCGGTCGGCCACCAAAAGCTCCGCCGGGACGGTGACACCGTCCGAGAGGCGCAGGGCGAGCCCGACCGGTGCGGGAGCCGCGGCGAAGGCCGCCGGGTCGGGCAGGCCCTGGATCAGGACGCGGGCTCCCGCGAAGAGGTGCGTGTGGGCGCAGTCGGCCGGGAAGGAGCCGTCGTGCGCGGGGCCGACAGGGGGTGTGGGCAAGGAGAGCTCCCGGGATGCGCGGTGCGGCCGGACGCGGACACCTGTTTGACCTGCAGGTTAACTCCGGTGACCGCTGTCGGCACCGCCGCGCGCACGGGTCGCGAAGCGGGACGGCGGGGTACCGAAGGCGCGGGTGAAGGCGGCGGTGAACGCGGCGGGCGAGGCGTAGCCGAGCCGGCCGCCGACCTCGCTGACCGATGCGCTCCGCAGCAGCGGCACGGCGGCGAGCAGTCGCGCGCGGGCCCGCCAGACGGCAGGGCTCTCGCCGCCCTCGTCACGGAAGCGGCGGGTGAACGCGCGCTCGCTCATGGCGGTGGCCGCGGCCCACCGCGCGTTGGTGACACCGGCGTCCGGCGCGGCCAGGTACGCACGGCACAGCCGCGCCAGGTCCGCGGAGGCGGGGATCCCCACGTGGAAGGGGAGCGGGGCGCGCGCGGAGATCTCGTGCAGGAGGAGCGCGGCGATGCATCCCGCACGCCCCGCCAGGTCGTACTCGGGCTCGAACTCCACGGCGGCCAGGAGGAGTTCGCGCAGGAGGGGAGGTACATCGACGACCATGCAGGTGCCGGGCCACCAGGGGACGGCGCCCGGCTCCACGTACAGGCTCCGGGTACTCACCCCGAGCATGCGGACCCGGTGCCGGGTGGCGGCCGGGATCAGCACGGCACGTTCGGGCGGGACGGTCCAGGTTCCCTCGGCGGTGTCCACGACCATGACGCCCGTGGCGCCGTAGAGGAACTGTGCGCGCCGGTGTGCGTGCCAGTCCAGGAGGTGGCCGGGCGGATAGTCGGTGCCGATCGGCAGGACGGCCCGGTCGACGTGGTCGACCTCGGCCAGGGGGACGTTCTTCACCGGCCCACCCTAGTGGCTGAGACGCGAAAGGATTGTGCCGACCATCGCATGCGAGTTGGCGTACGCGGCTGATGGGGTGAGTGGCATGGACGTGGTGATGCTGATCGGGGTCGGGCTCCTCACCGGAGTGACGACGGTGCTGTTCGGGTTCGGCGGCGGGTTCGTCGCGGTGCCGGTCGTGGTGTGGGCGGACGCCGCGCTCGGCGCGGACGCGATGCGGGTGGCGACCGCCACCTCGGCGTTGGTGATGGTGGTGAACGCCGCGTTCGCGACGTCCGTGACACCGCGCCGGGTCCTCGCCGTGCTCCGCGGCAGCACGCCGCTGCTGGTGCTGTTGGCGGCCGGGGCCACGATCGGCGCCTTCGCCACCCGGCTCGCCCCGCCGGAACCGGTCCGCTGGGCGTTCGTCGCGTACGTCGCCCTGACCCTCGTCGACCTGCTGACGCGCCCCGGCTTCCTGCGTCCTCGCGCCGCGGCCGGGGAGGTCCGGGCGGCCAGGGGGCCGTTGCCGGCCGTCGTCGGCGCTCCGGTGGGTGCGGTCGCGGCCTTCCTCGGGGTGGGCGGCAGCGTCATGACCGTGCCCGCGATGCGGCGGGCCGGACATTCCATGCACGTGGCCACGGCACTGGCCAACCCATTGACCCTCGCCATCGCGCTGCCGGCCACGGCGGTGTCCCTGGGCGCCGCCGCCGTGCCGAAGGCCGTGGACGCGCAGGTGTTCCTGGTGGGCCTCGTCGACCTGCGCGCGGCCGGGGCGCTGCTCCTCGGAGCGCTGCCGGTGATCGCGGTGCTGCGTCGGCGCCCGCCCCGGATTCCGGACCGCGCCTACGCGTGGACCTCTGTCGGGCTGCTTGCCGTGGTCACGATCGCCATGGGTCTGTCATGAGCCCGCGTCCACGGACCCGGGAGCGACCGGCAGCCGACGGCCGGAGCGCACCGCCCAGCCGAAGACGAGGACCGCGAAGACGGCCACGATGATCGAGTCGTAGGGGGCGGGCACCTTTCCGGCGCCCTCGAAGGAGCCGAGCCAGGACAGCAGCGTCAGCACCAGCAGATAGGCCACCAGCCAGGATCCGCGCAGGAATTCGGCGGCCAGATCCGGCTCGGCCCGCTCCCGGGGGCGCAGGAAGAAGAAGAGCAGCAGTCCGATCAGCACCATGGGCAGGGCGTAGCGCAGGTCGTGCCAGCCGGACCAGTACACGAACTCGGTCGCGACCACGAAGCTCAGCGGGGCGATCCAGGACAGCCCGGGGATCCAGCCGCGCAGCCCTCCGTCCCGTCGGCCCCGGAAGACGGCGACGGCGACGGCCGAGGCGGCGTAGATGAGGAGGTACATGTCGCCCATCACGCTGACGATCTGCTGCCAGTCGCCGAACGGGAGCAGGAACACGAGGATGACGGCGAGGTTGAGCAGCAGCGCCCGGTGGGGGATGCCGTTGCTGCCGTTGACCTTCATGAAGTACCGCGGCAGGGTGCCGTTCTTGGCCAGCGCGAAGGTGTGCCGGGCGTCGATCGCGACGCCGACGTAGGCCGAGCCGCCGGGTGAGGCGACCGCGTCCACGTAGAGCAGGCTGGACAGCCAGTGCAGGTTCAGGATCAGTGCGAGCTGGCCGAACGGTGAGTCGAAGTCGATGCCGGACCAGCCGTCACCGAGCAGGCGGTCGGGGACGGTGGTGAGGAAGGCGAACTGCAGGCCCAGATACATGACCAGGGCCAGACCGATGGCCGCGAGCACGGACGGGGCCATCGTGCGGCGCGGATTGCGGGCCTCGCCGGAGAAGTCCAGCGGGGCCTGGAATCCGTTGAGGGAGTACACGATGCCGCCACCGGCCAGCGCGCCGAGCACGGCGCCGTAGCCGTAGGGTGCGAAGCCCCCGTGCGCGGAGTCCGTCAGGCGCCCCGAGTGGAAGCCCGAGGCGAGCAGCGCGATGACGGTGAGCACCGGTACCAGGATCTTGAAGACGGTGAGCAGGTTGTTGAACCGTGCGAAGACCCTGACGGCGAACCAGTTCAGCAGGGTCAGCAGCCCGCTGAGGGCCATGGCCACCGCGACGCCCTCCGTGGTGATCCCGCCGTCCTCGTACAGCCCCGGCAGGTAGTGCCCGGCGTACTGCATGATCGCGCTGATCTCGGCGGCGGTCCCGCCCACGGACAGCAGGGTGGACCAGCCGATCAGGGTGCCGACCAGGCGACCGCTGGCGAACAGCGGCCAGCGCACGGTGCCGCCGCCTTCCGGGCGGGAGACGCCGAGTTCCACCATCACCAGCGCGACGAGGGCGACCAGCACGCCCGCCGCGAGCCAGGACAGTACGGCCGCCGGGCCCGCGGTCTGCGCCGCGTACATCGCCGCGAACAGCCAGCCGGAGCCGACGATGTTGGAGAAGCCGATCGCGGTGAGGCCCCAGAACCCCAGATCCCGCCGGAGCCTGCGCTCTTCGTCGCCGACCGCCGTGTCCGTACTCACTGTGCTCGTGCGCTGCTCTCTGGGCATGCCCCAGGGGTAGCAGAGGCACGCGCCGGTATCGACCATTTCCACGGGCGGGCCCTGCCGACCCACGCAGCCGCTCGAAACCGTGCGCGCGTCCTCGGCACCTGCGGACCGGGTCCGGACCGCAGGAGGTGTTACGTCAGCGGCGCGGAGCGGATCGCCGAGATGTCGAACTGCAGCCGCACCTTCTCGCTCACCATCGTGCCGCCCGCCTCCAGGCGCTGGTTGTAGACCAGGCCCCAGTCCGTGCGGTCGATGGTGGTCGTGCCGTCGAAGCCGGCCCGCTCGAAGCCGAACGGGTCCAGGACCGAACCCAGGTAGTCGAGTTGCAGCTCGACGGGGCGCATGACGCCCCGGATGGTCAGCTCGCCCGCCATGCGGAAGCTCTCCCCGCCCTCGTGGACGGTCGACACGCTGCGGAACGTCATCTCGGGATGACGCTGGGCGTCGAAGAAGTCGGTGCCGATGAGGTGCGCGTCCCGCTGCTCGACGCCCGTGTCGACGCTCGCGACCCGGATGGCGATCTCGGCCCGGGACTCGGACGGCCTGGCGCCGTCGAAGTACAGGGTGCTGTCGTAGTCGCTGAACGCGCCCCGCACCGTCGTGACCATCGCATGGCGCACGGAGAACCCGATGCGGCTGTGCGGACGGTCGATGGTCCATTGCCCGGTCAGCGCGCGCAGGGTCGGATCGAGCGTGGCGCCCGCGGCAGCGGCGGCCGGGAACGGCGTGCTGGGGCCGACAGCCGGCGCCGGCTCGAGCGTCGCGCCTTGGCGACGGCTGAAGATGCCCATGGTGTCGTCTCCTTCGAGTCTGATCACTCCGTGCTATCACGTCGGTCACGGGTGCTCGGCTGCGAGATGGGAGAGCTCGTCCGGGTTCCATAGGGCTGCCTGCAAAGATGCACAGGATCGGCACGAATGTGGAGGCACCGTCTGCCGGTCACTCCTGACGCACAGTCACCGGGCGGGAGGCGGTCAGGAGGACGGGGACCCTTGCAGGACACGGGCGAGACTGTGCTCCGCGTCGTCGTTCAGGGCGGCGCGGAAGGCACTGTCGTACGCGTCGTCGCCGGCCGCCTTGCGGGCCTGCGTCTCCCAGCGCTCGCGGACCTCGGAGAGCTCGGGTGTGCCGTGGTTGGGGTGGCCGAGCATGCGCCAGAAGGTGTTCCCGGTGCCGGAGGTGCGGGCGGCGCCGACTCCGTTGCCCTGCCCGGCGTTGGCGCCGGTGAGCAGGTCCAGGGCGAGGGCGATGCCGAGGTTGTCGTTGAGGTTGTGCTTGCTCGTGAGCATGGCCCGGGCGTTGCGCTCGGCCTCGTGCGGGCGGCCCTGGAGGAGGTCTATGAAGGCGAGTTGGTGGAAGGCGTACGAGCGGGCCCAGTGCTCCCCGTACTGCAGGCTGAGGCGGCGCAGGCCGACGGCCGCCTCATAGGCCTCGGTCAGCCGGCCGAGCGCGGAGTGCGCGAACGTCCTGATCACCATGCAGCAGAGCTGGGGCGCGCCCGAGGGCGGCGAGGTGCTGTGGTTGATCAGCGCGTGGTCGCTCACCTCGTACGCGTCCTGGGGTCGGCCCGCCATGAGGTGGGTGAGGCCGAGGGTGTGGGCGGCGAAGAGCGCGGATGCCGGTGTGCCGTCCTGGCGGGCGGCGTCGGCGCACTCCTGCCCGACCCGCAGGGCGCCTTCATGGTCTCCCTGCAGGGTGAGCGTGATGCCGAGGGCCCACAGCGCGCGGGTGCGGGACGGGCCCGGGGGCGTGTCCAGGGCGAGGACGCGTTCGAGGTAGTCGCGGGACTCGTGGAGGTGCCCGCAGCAGGGCCAGAACAGACCCGTGCGGCCGACTGCTTCCAGAGCGGCGTCGGGGTCCTCGGCGATGAGGTGGTCGAGTGCGGCGCGCACGTCGCTGTGGCTGTCGGAGATCCTCGTGTACCAGGCGACCTGTCGCTCGCTGAGCCAGCCCGACTCGGCCTCTTCCAGGACGGTGGCGAAGTGCGCGGCATGGAGCCGGGCGAGGGTCTGTTCCTCCTTGAGTTCCGCGAGCCACATGGCCCCGTACTCGGACAGCGTGTCCAGCATGCGGTAGCGGGCGCCGTCCCGGCGCAGCACGGACTGATCGGCGAGCCGCTCGAGGAGGCCGGGGATCTCGTGGGCGCCGAGCGGCCCGCCCGCGCAGACGGCCTGGGCATCGGCCACTTCCACGGGAGCGCGGAAGACGGAGAGTCTGGCCCACAGCAGGCGTTCGAGGGGGGAGCACAGTTCGTGGCTCCAGCCGATCGCGGTGCGCAGGGCCCGGTGACGCTTGGGCCAGACCGTCTCGTCGACGAGCGTGTCGAGCCGTGAGCCGAGCCGCTCCGAGAGCTGCGCCAGGCTGCTCTCCCTCAGCTGCGCACAGGCGAGTTCGACGGCGAGGGGGATTCCTTCGAGGCGACGGCAGATGGCACTCACGGTCGCGGCGGCGGCCGGGGGGTCGAGCGTGACATGCGGGGCCGCGGCGGCGCACCGGTCACGGAAGAGGCGCACCGCCTCGCCGCTGTCACCGTCGTCGAGGGAGAGCGGGGGCACCTCGATGCGGTGCTCGGCGCGGACGCCGAGGGACCGCCTGCTGGTGGTCAGGACGGTCAGTCGGGGTGCGGCGCGCAGGAGTTCGTCCACCAGGCGCCGGGTGGATTCCCGTACGCGTTCGCAGCAGTCGAAGACGAGCAGGATCCGCCGGCCGGTCAGCCACTCCCCCAGCGCCTCGACGGGGTCGCGCGGGTTGTGGTCGAGGAGGTCGACCGCGTCGCAGACCGTCGCCGTGAACAGCCGGTTGTCGTACAGGTTCGACAGGTCCACCCACCAGACCCCGTCCGCGTACGCGTCCCTCATCTGCTCGGCGACGCGCAGGGCGAGCCGACTCTTGCCGACGCCGCCGCCACCGGTGAGGGTGACCAGGCGGTGAGCGGTCAACGCCGTTTTGACGGCGCCCAGTTCGCTCTCGCGGCCTACGAAGCTGGTCGTCATGACGGGGAGGTTGCCTACCACGGTCCCATCCTCCAATGTCCGTGGGCAGGACCACACCCCCTCGCAAGAAACGGTCAAATACGATCAGTTTTAGGCTCGGTTTGATCGGCCGCGTGCTTCGCTCCCCGGAGCCTGAACGGCGCGTAGCAGCCGAGTCCGACGAGAAAGGCGACGTAGTAGCCGAGGTCAGCGCCGTGGAGTGTCTCGGCGACGGGGCCGACGTACAGGGCCGTGTTCATGAACGGCACGGTTGCGGCGAAAGCCACCACGAATGCCAGGAGTGCCGCCAGTGACGAGTGTGGCCGGGCCTGTTCCGTGGCGAGTGCGACGGGCGCCCCGCCACGCGCCCGGTACCGGGCGAACCAGTCGACGCAGACGACCGCGACGAAGCCCGGAATCCAGTAGCCCACGAACAGCAGCACGTTCTGGAAGCGGGCCGCGGTGTCGGCCGCGTGCATCCACAGCACCAGGGGGAAGCCGAGCAGCGCGGCGAGCCCGGCGGCGAGCGGGCGGGGCACCCGTACGCCGATGACCTGCAGCGCGAGAGAACCGCTGTAGTCGTTCATCGCGTTGCTGCACAGCGCCGCGAGCGCCACGGCGAGCAGGCCGACGGAGCCGATCACGCCACCGCCCAGCAGGGTGTCGACGCCCTGCGCGGTCTGGTCGGTGAAGACCGAGGCGCCCCACAGTCCGAGCGCCTGCACGGCGGTGAAAGAGACCACGACGCCCGCCAGCGTGCACCAGAACATGCGCGTCGCGGAGGTGGTGCGGGGCAGATAGCGGCTGAAGTCGCTGGCGTACGGCGCCCAGGAGACGGCGAGGCTCAAGGCGATGGTGGCGGTCAGGACGAACGCGCCGGCCCGGTCGGC
>NZ_JAAGMG010000525.1 GCF_010548525.1 Streptomyces sp. SID14478 | reverse complement strand
GACCACGGCGAGCAGCCCCGCGTAGCCGAGGGCCATCGGGGGCAGCGCGCGGCGCGGCCCGTACCGGTCGACGAACAGGGCGCGCAGCGGCGACAGCAGGACGCTCGTGGCGCCGAACAGCGCCATGGCCGCGCCCGCCACGGCGTAGGAGCCGGTGGCGTCCTTGGTGGCGAGCATGAGCGAGAGCGGGACGGTCCCGTACGAAAGGCGTCCGAGCAGGGCGGCGCCGAACGTGCGCAGGGCATACGGGGTCCGCAGGACAGCGGCGTACATGGTGGGTTCCTCCGGGCATGAGAGAGCTCAACGGGGCGTCTGCGCACCGGAGTTCTATGCACGGAGGAAGGTCATGCCGAGGAAAATAGCAGGGACCCGGGGGCCCCGGGAAGAGGTCAGCCTCCCGTGAGCCCCTCCACCAACTCGTCCGCCGCCCGGTAGGGGTCGAGCTCCCCGGCCACGATCCGCTCGGCCAGCGCGCCGAGCCGCCGGTCCCCGGACAGGTCCCCGATCCGCTCCCGCAGCGCGGTCACCGCGATCGTCTCGACCTCGCGGGCGGCCCGCGCGGCCCGGCGCTCGGCGAGCACGCCGCGCTCCTCCATCCACGCCCGGTGCTTCTCCAGCGCCTCGACGACCTCGTCGATGCCCTCGCCGCGCGCGGCGACGGTCTTCACGATGGGCGGGCGCCAGTCGCCGGGGCCGCGGGACTCGCCGAGGCCGAGCATGTGGTTGAGCTCGCGGGCGGTGGCGTCGGCGCCGTCCCGGTCGGCCTTGTTGACCACGTACACGTCGCCGATCTCCAGGATCCCGGCCTTGGCCGCCTGGATGCCGTCGCCCATGCCGGGAGCGAGCAGCACGACGCTGGTGTCGGCCTGGGAGGCGATCTCGACCTCGGACTGGCCGACGCCGACCGTCTCGACCAGGACCACGTCGCAGCCCGCCGCGTCCAGCACCCGGATGGCCTGGGGCGCGGCCCAGGCGAGGCCGCCGAGGTGACCGCGCGTGGCCATCGAGCGGATGTAGACGCCCGGGTCGGAGGCGTGGTCGGACATCCGCACGCGGTCGCCGAGGAGCGCGCCGCCGCTGAACGGCGAGGACGGGTCGACGGCCAGCACGCCGACCCGCTTGCCGGCCCGCCGGTACGCGCTCACCAGCGCCGACGTCGACGTCGACTTGCCGACGCCGGGCGAGCCGGTGAGCCCGACCACGTACGCGTTGCCGGTCAGCGGCGCCAGCGCGGCCATCACGTCACGCAGCTGCGGGGACGCCCCCTCCACCAGCGAGATCAGCCGGGCCACGGCGCGCGGCCTGCCCTCCCTCGCCTGGGCGACCAGCGTGGGGACGTCCTGCATCAACAGCTCCGTTCACTCGTGCCCGTACGAACAAAAGGCGGTTATGCCCGGGGTACCCGCACGATGAGCGCGTCACCCTGACCGCCGCCGCCGCACAGCGCGGCGGCGCCGGTGCCGCCGCCCCGCCGCTTCAGTTCGAGGGCGAGGTGCAGCACGATACGGGCGCCGGACATCCCGATCGGGTGACCCAGGGCAATGGCCCCGCCGTTGACGTTCACCTTTTCCGCGGACACTCCGAGGTCCTTCATTGACTGCACGGCGACCGCCGCGAAGGCCTCGTTGATCTCGATGAGGTCGAGGTCCTCGACGCCGATGCCCTCCTTCTTGAGGGCGTGCTGGATCGCGTTCGACGGCTGCGACTGGAGCGAGTTGTCCGGGCCCGCCACGTTCCCGTGCGCGCCGATCTCGGCGATCCACTCCAGGCCCAGCTCCTGCGCCTTGGTCTTGCTCATCACGACCACGGCGGCGGCGCCGTCCGAGATCTGCGACGAGGTGCCCGCGGTGATCGTGCCGTCCTTGGCGAAGGCCGGGCGCAGCTTGCCGAGCGACTCCGCGGTGGTCTCCGCGCGGATGCCCTCGTCCTTGCTGAACAGGACGGCCTCGCCCTTGCGCTGCGGGATCTCGACGGGCGTGATCTCGGCCTCGTAGATGCCGTTCTTCTGGGCGGCGGCCGCGCGCTGGTGGGAGAGCGCGGCGATCTCGTCCTGCTCGGGGCGGGCGATGCCGAGACGGGTGTTGTGCTTCTCCGTCGAGGCGCCCATGGGGATGTTCTCGAAGGAGTCGGTCAGGCCGTCGTACGCCATCGCGTCGAGCATCTCGACGGCGCCGTACTTGTAGCCCTCGCGGGACTTGGGCAGCAGGTGCGGGGCGTTGGTCATGGACTCCTGGCCGCCGGCGACGACGACGTCGAACTCACCTGCACGGATGAGCTGGTCGGCGAGAGCGATGGCGTCGAGGCCCGACAGGCACACCTTGTTGACGGTGAGCGCCGGGACGTTCATCGGGATGCCCGCCTTGACCGCGGCCTGACGCGCCGGGATCTGCCCTGCCCCGGCCTGCAGCACCTGGCCCATGATCACGTACTGCACCTGGTCGCCACCGATTCCCGCACGGTCGAGGGCGGCCTTGATCGCGAAGCCGCCGAGGTCGGCTCCGGAGAAGGACTTGAGCGAGCCCAGCAGACGGCCCATGGGCGTGCGCGCGCCCGCGACGATCACTGAGGTGGTACCGGTCGTTCCAGACATGAGGCACGGCCCCTTGGATGATGAGGAGTGAACGAGGGTTTACTTCGAATGTACTGAGCGGTACGCCGCACGTCATCGGACAGCGAATGTGATCGCGCGCACGTTGCGTAATCGCCCTGCGCCGCGCTGCACTTACAGCATGCTGACGCGAATCGACCACATCGGGATCGCCTGTCACGACCTCGACGCGACCGTCGAGTTCTACAAGGCGACGTACGGCTTCGAGGTGTTCCACTCCGAGGTCAACGAGGAGCAGGGCGTGCGCGAGGCCATGCTCAAGATCAACGAGACCGGCGACGGGGGTGCCTCCTACCTCCAGCTGCTCGAACCGACCCGGGAGGACTCCGCGGTCGGTAAATGGCTGGCCAAGAACGGTGAGGGCGTGCACCACATCGCCTTCGGCACCGCGGACGTCGACGCGGACGCGGGAGCCATCAAGGACAAGGGCGTACGCGTGCTCTACGACGAGCCCCGGCGGGGCTCGATGGGGTCGCGCATCACCTTCCTGCACCCCAAGGACTGCCACGGCGTGCTGACCGAACTCGTCACTGCAGCCCCACAGGAGTCGGTCGAGCACTGACCTCCCCATACTCGGGCCGGTAGGGTTGGGGGGCGGCTGTCGCGTACAAGCGGAACGGACGGGGCAGCCGTGGGCCGGGGTCCGGGTATCGGGGGACGAAGGGTCGGAGCCGTCGGGCTGCACACAGCAAGCCGGGGGCGCCGCCGTTTTCGATCTGACACCATTCCCCGGGAGCCCCGTGCGGCGGACGGACGGGGCTCGTAAGGAAGTACTTGCGACCAGGGGACGGATGGGACCGCGCAGTGCGGGGCTACGAGAGCCAGGACGGCCACAAGCCGGCTGAGACCGACCATCTCTCGCGGTTCGAAGCCGAGATGGACCGGCTGAAGACCGAGCGGGAGAAGGCCGTCCAGCACGCCGAGGACCTGGGCTACCAGGTGGAGGTGCTGCGCGCCAAGCTGCACGAGGCGCGGCGCAGCCTCGCGACCCGGCCTGCCTACGACGGGGCGGACATCGGCTATCAGGCCGAGCAGCTGCTCCGTAATGCCCAGATCCAGGCCGACCAGCTGCGCTCCGACGCCGAGCGCGAGCTGCGCGAGGCCCGCGCCCAGACGCAGCGCATCCTCCAGGAGCACGCCGAGCAGCAGTCCCGTCTCCAGGCGGAGCTGCACGGCGAAGCGGTCAACCGGCGCCAGCAGCTCGACCAGGAGCTGGCCGAGCGCCGCCGCACCGTCGAGAACCACGTCAACGAGAACGTGCAGTGGGCCGAGCAGCTGCGCGCCCGCACCGAGCAGCAGGCCCGCCGGCTGCTCGACGAGTCGCGTGCCGAGGCCGACCAGTCGCTGGCCGCCGCCCGCGCGGAGGCCGAACGGGTCGCCGCCGAGGCCCGCCAGCGCCTGACCGGCGAGGCGGAGAACGCACGGGCCGAGGCCCAGTCGATCCTGGCCCGCGCCCGCCAGGACGCCGAGCGCCTGCTCAACGCGGCCTCGACGCAGGCCCAGGAGGCCACCGACCACGCCGAGCAGCTGCGTACGTCGACGGCCACGGAGTCGGACGCCGCCCGCCGCCAGGCCACCGAGCTGAGCCGCGCCGCCGAGCAGCGCATCGCCGAG
>NZ_JAAGMG010000483.1 GCF_010548525.1 Streptomyces sp. SID14478 | reverse complement strand
GCGAGTACACGCCGCCGACGCTCACCGACGCCCAGCTCACCGGCGTCTGGCGCGGCGGCGGGGCCGAGCTGCGCCTGAGCGCGGACGGCCGGGCCCGGTTCTCGCGGCTGCCCTACACGTACGAGCTGGAGAGCGGCGGCGTCGACCGGTGCGACGGCCGCGGGACGTGGCGGCGCGACGACGGGAAGGGGCCCGACGGGTTCGGCGATCCGGGCATCGCCCTGGACGCCGCCTCCTGCGGTGAGCAGGTGATCTGGACGATCGGGGGCACCGCGAAGGCCCCCGAGCTGTACGTGCCGTTCGGGGACCTGGACGCCGCGGACCTGCGGATCCTCACGAAATAGTGCCGCGGGCGCTGTCGTCGGTCAGCGTCCCCGGAACTGCGGGTGGCGCCGCTGGACGAAGCTGTCCACGCCCTCGTTCGCGTCGTGCGTCGTCATGTTCAGCTCCTGCGCGACGGCCTCGGCGGCGAAGGCGGTGGCCCGGTCGGAGTCGAGCGAGGCGTTCACCAACTGCTTGGTCAGGGCGAGCGCGCGGGTCGGTCCCGCGGCCAGGCGCTCGGCCCAGTCGCGGGCCGTCTTCGCCAACTCCCCGTCCGGGACCACCCTGTTGACGAGGCCGAGGCGCTGCGCGTCGGCGGCGGGCAGCGCGTCGCCGAAGAACATCAGCTCCTTGGCGCGCTGCGGTCCGACCAGGCGGGGCAGCAGGTAGGCGCCGCCGCCGTCGGGCACCAGGCCGCGGCGGACGAACACCTCGATGAACCGGGCCGACTCGGCCGCAAGCACCAGGTCGCAGGCGAGGGCGAGGTGGGCGCCGATGCCGGCGGCCGTGCCGTTGACCGCCGCGAGCACCGGCTTCTCGCAATCCTGCACCGCGGCGATCAGGCGCTGGGCGCCGCGGCGGATCGTGCGGGAGACGTCACCGGTGACGCGCTCGCGCTCGGGCGCCGGGGAGTTCTTGAGGTCGGCGCCCGCGCAGAAGCCCTTGCCGGTGGCGGTGAGGACGACGGCGCGCACGTCCGGGTCCTCGGAGGCGTCGGCGAGCAGCGCGATGATCCGTTCGCGCTGGTCCCAGGTGACGGCGTTCATCGCCTCGGGGCGGTTCAGGGTGATCCAGGAGACGCCGTTCTCCGTGGTGTGCAGGACCTGTCGGTCGAGGGGTTCCATGTGCGGGGCTCCGTCCCGGTGGTCAGCGGCACACGGCCAGCGCGTCGAGCGCCACGGCGCCCTGGCCGCGGGGCAGCACCAGTAGGGGGTTGATGTCCAACTCGGCGAGTTCTCCGTCGAGTTCGAGGGCCATGCGCTGGACGCGCAGGACGACCTCGACCAGCGCGTCGATGTCCGCGGGGGGCGCGCCCCTGACCCCGTCGAGCAGGGCGCGGCCGCGCAGTGCGTCCAGGGCGGCGCGGGCCTGGCCCTCGCCGAAGGGCGGCACGCACACGGCGGAGTCCCGCAGCACCTCGACGAGCACGCCGCCGAGGCCGACGGTCACCGTCGGACCGAACAGGTCGTCGCGGGTGACCCCGACGACCATCTCGACGCCCCGCTCGACCATCTGGCACACCAGGACCCCGTCGAGGTCGATGCCTTCGTAGCGGGCGACGTCGGTGAGCTCGCGGTAGGCGTCCCTGACCTGGCTCGCGGACGTCAACGCGATCTTCACCAGGCCGAGTTCGGACTTGTGGGCGAGCTGCGGCGCGGACGCCTTCATGACGACCGGGTAGCCGACCTGGCTCGCGGCCCGCACGGCGGCGGCCGCGCTGGTCACCAGCTGCTCGCGCGGGACGCGGATGCCGTACGCCCGCAGCAGCTGCTTCGCCGCGTGCTCGCTCAGCTGCTTGCCGGGGCGCATCAGCGCCTGCGCCTTGCGGAAGGAGGGCGACGGGGTGCGCGGCGCCTCCTCGAAGGGGGAGCGGTAGGAGGCGGTGAAGCGGTGGTGGTCGAGGTAGGCGCGGACGGCGCCGATGCAGTTCGCGAACGTACGGAAGGTCGCGACGCGGGAGGAGCCGAGCAGGGTCGTGCGGTACGCGTCCTCGGTGCCGACCGGCGAACCCCACACCACGCAGACCAGCTTGTCCGTCTGCTCGGCCGCGTCCACCAGGTCCTGCGCGAGCTTGTCGCTCATCGGCGGGAAGGGCCCGGTGATCGGGCAGATGAGCACGCCGACCGACGGATCGGCGAGGATCGCGTCGATGATCTTCCGGCCGCGCCAGTCGCCGACGGGGTGCCCGCCGTTGTCGACGGGGTTCGCGACGTTCAGGTACTCCGGGATCCACTGGTGCAGTTCGCTCTGCTTGGCGTCGGAGAGGGCGGGCAGGGTCAGCCCCGCCGCCGTCGCCAGGTCGGAGAAGTGCGCGCCGGTGCCGCCGGATATGGAGTACACGACGACGCCGTCGGCCCGCGGCGGCTTCGCGCGGGCCAACAGGGCCGCGGTGTCCTGGAGTTCGTCGAGACCGTCGACCCTGATGACGCCGAACTGCCGCATCGCCGCGTCCACGACGGTGTCGGCGCCGGTCAGCTTGCCGGTGTGCGAGGCGGCGGTGCGCGCGCCGGTCTCGGTGCGCCCCACCTTCACGGCGACGACGGGCACCCCTTCGCGCGCGGCGCGGTCGGCGGCGAGCAGGAAGGACCGGCCGTCCTTGAGCCCCTCCACGTAACAGGCGATGGCGCCGACCTCGGGGCGCTGCGAGAAGTACGAGATGAAGTCGGCGGTCTCCAGGTCGGCCTCGTTGCCGGTCGGCGCCCAGTGGGAGAGCCGGATGCCCAGCTCCTGGAGGGAGAAGACGGGCCGGCCCTGGTGCCCCGACTGCGTGATGAGGGCGATCGCGGGGCCTTCCAGGTCGTCCCGGAAGCGCTCGAAGGCGTTGAGGTTGGTGTTGGGCCCGAGCAGGCGCAGCCCCGACCGCTCGACGGCGGCGGCCAGGCGCTCCTGGGCGGCGGCCCCCTCGCCGCCCGTCTCGGCGAACCCGGAGGCGAAGGCGACCGCGAACTTCACCTTGGTGTCCGCGAGTTGCTCGATGACGGGCAGCGGGTCCGCGACGAGGAGGACGGCGAGGTCCACCTGCTCCGGCAGCTCGCCGACGGACGGCGCGCAGGTCAGGCCGAAGACGGACGTGCGCGTGGGGTGCACCGGGTACAGGCGCGCGCCGACCCGCTCCGCCCAGTTCAGCAGCTGCCGGGTGATCCCCGTGTTCGGCCGCCCCTCGGCGTCCGACGCTCCCACGACGGCCACGGACTCGGGCCGGAAGAAGCGGTCCAGATCGGGTACGTCGGCGTGCAGTGACCGCCCGCTGACGTCGTGCTCGTCGGTGCCGGTCCTGCCGTGCACCACGGGACCGGGCTGCTCACCGCAGGCGATCACCCGGGCCCGGCGGGAGTCGGTGGTCAGGGTGCCGTAAGTCGATCCAAGCATCGGTCCGCCCGCTCCTGTAGGCCTCCAGAAATAAAACTGACGCGCAGTCAGATTACTGAACTGACGCTCCGTCAGGAACAGTGCTGCACGCAAAGGCTGGGGCGGATGCGGTACCGGCGTTCGGCCCGTGCCTTCTTTCTGCCCGCCACGGAGGCGGTCCGAACAGGCACGGGCCCGTACCTCACAGCGCGGCGGAGACCTCCTTGGCCACGCGCTCCCCGGAGCGCACCGCGCCGTCCATGTAGCCGTTCCAGTACGGGGAGCTCTCCGTTCCCGCCCAGTGGATGCCGGCCACCGGCGTGCGCAGGGCCGTGCCGTAGCGGGTCAGGACGCCCGGCGGGGCGTAGGCGACGGGGCCGCCGCGGGAGAAGCCCTCGTTGTCCCAGCGCTGGAGCACGAAGGCGGTGGGGGTGGCGGCCTTGGCGCCGAAGTACGTGACGTAGTCCTTGAGGACCGCCGCCTTCACCTCGGCCTCGCTCGCGCCGTCGTGAGCCCGCATCTCGTCCGCCTCGATGAACCCCATCAGGGCGCCGTACGAGGCGTCGGGCGGGGAGTTGTCGAAGGTGGAGCGGACCACGCCGGTGTCCGAGACGACCTGGCCGTTGAGCCCGTCGGCCCGCCAGAACGGGGTCGCGTACACCGCGATCGCCTTGCCGATCGACCCCATCGGCAGCCGCTGCGAGAGCTGGTCGCGGGCGGCGGGCAGCAGCGGGTCGAAGTCGATCCGGGCGGCGAGCGGCGGCGGGACCGCGACCACGACACGGCTCGCGGTGACGGTGACGCCGTCGGCCGTGACCGTGTAACGGCCGTCGGCGCCGCGGGCGATCCGGCGCACGGGCGCGGACAACCGGACGCGGTCCGCACCGAGTTGTGCCGCGAGCTTGAGCGGCACCTGCTGCGAACCGCCCACGAAACGGGTGGCCTGTGCGCCGTCCGCGGTCTCGGTCAGGCGCTCCAGGGTGCCGGGGGTGGACTCGTTCCCGGCGGAGGCTATGTAGAACAGGACGAACAGCAGCGACAGTTCACGGGGTTCGGCCGAGAAGATGGAGGTGCAGGCCACCTCCATGAGGAAGCGGGCCGAGGGGATCACCGCGTTCGCCCGCAGCCAGGTCTCGAACGTCTGGCGGTCCCACTCCTCGGCCTTCGCGGCGCTCCAGGGCGCGTCGACCGGGACCTGCTTGGCCATGTCGTCGAGCAGCCCCTGGACCACGGCGGCGTTGGCGAGGCCCGCCGCGTCGATGGGCGGCACCGAGCCGAGGAGCCCGTCGGTGGCGTACGGGGTGCGCTTGCCGTCCTTGTACAGCACGTTCTTGCCGGTGTTGTACGTCGTGAAGGTCGCGACGCCGAGGGAGTCGGCGAGGGCCTTGATGCGGTCCTGGGTCGGCCCGATGAACTCGCCGCCGCCCTCCGTCGTGCCCCCGCCAGGCAGCGGGAGGTTGAGGACGCGGCCCCCGACACGGTCCCTGGCCTCCAGGACCAGGACCTTCTTCCCGGCGGCGGCGAGGTCGCGGGCCGCGGTCAGGCCGGCGAGCCCGGCGCCGACCACGGCCACGTCCACGTCCCTGGTGG
>NZ_JAAGMG010000437.1 GCF_010548525.1 Streptomyces sp. SID14478 | reverse complement strand
CGCCGAACCGCCGACCGCGTACCGCTCCGGCGTCGCCTGGCTCCCGCGCAGCCGCACCGCCGCCCTCGCCGTCGGCCCGACCGGCACCGACCTCACCACGAACGGCGGCCGCACCTGGCGCACCGTTGACACGGGCTCCTACGACACCGTGGACTGCACCCGCGACGGCGCCTGCTGGGCGGCGGGGGAGCAGGGCCGGGTGGCGCGTCTGCGGCCCTGAGCGGTGCTATGCGGGCGGCAACTCGTCCTGGATCCGGGCCAGTTCGGCCGCGGTCGTCGTGGCCAGGAACTCGGTGACCCGGTACGCGCACACTCCGCCGATGACGAACGGGTCGGTCGCCGTGATCTCCTCGATCGCCGCACGGCCGGCCCCGACCGCGAGGATGATGCCGCCGTCGCGCGGCACCTTGCGGCCCGCGGCGAGGAAGGTGCCCGCGGCGAAGTGCTCGTCGAGCCATGCGCGATGTGCGTCGAGGAGGGCGTCGACGCGTGCGAGGGGTCCCGTGTATGTCAGTTCCAGAACAAACATGATCGAGAGGTTACCGGCGGTCTTGTGGGCGTCGTTGAACTGTGCATGATCTAGGCGTATGGCTATGCCCGGACAACCGGCAGCAGGCAAGGGCAACGGGACCGTCGCGATCGGGCTGCGCGCGGTGCACAAGAGCTTCGGCGCGGTGCGCGCCGTCGACGGCGTCGAACTCGACGTCGGGGAAGGGGAGTTCTTCTCGTTGCTCGGGCCCTCCGGGTCCGGCAAGACGACGGTGCTGCGGCTGATCGCCGGGTTCGAGACGCCGACCGGCGGCACGGTCCACCTGGCCGGCGAGGACGTGACGCGCCGCGCCCCCTTCGAACGTGACGTCACCACCGTGTTCCAGGACTACGCGCTGTTCCCGCACATGAGCGTCGCGCAGAACGTCGCCTACGGTCTGAAGGTGCGCGGCGCCTCCCGCCGGGAGCAGGCCGAGCGGGCCCGCGCCGCCCTCGCCTCCGTCCGCCTGGAGGACCACGGCGCCCGCAGACCCGGTCAGCTCTCCGGTGGGCAGCGCCAACGCGTAGCACTGGCACGGGCGTTGGTGGTACGACCCCGCGTGCTGCTCCTCGACGAGCCGCTCGGCGCCCTCGACCTCAAGCTGCGCGAGCAGATGCAGACCGAGCTGAAGGAGCTGCAGCGCGACGTGGGCATCACCTTCGTGCTCGTCACCCACGACCAGGCCGAGGCGCTCGCCCTGAGCGACCGGGTCGCGGTCATGAACGCCGGACGCGTCGAACAGGTCGGCACACCGGGGGAGTTGTACGAGACGCCCGCCTCCGCGTTCGTCGCCTCCTTCGTCGGCACCTCCAACACCCTCACCGGCGCCGCCGCCGAGATGATCGTGGGCAGACCCGGGACGTTCGGCGTCAGACCCGAGAAGATCCGGGTCCTGCCCGACACCGGCGCGCACGATCGCGGTGACCACAGCGAGGTGCGCGGCACCGTCGCCGACGCCGTCTACCTGGGGGACAGCACCCGTGTCGTCGTCGACACCGACGCCGGCGCGCGCTTCGTCGTCGTACGGCAGAACCTCGACACCACCGCCGCCGACGCCCTCGCACTGCCCGGCAGCCGCGTCCTGCTGCGCTGGCACCGACGCCACAACGTCCCGCTGAACCACACGATGTGACATGCCGGGCACCACCTGAGCGACCCACGCGAATCGACCGACAGGGAGAACTCGTGCGCGCACCCCGAACCCTCATGGCAGTCACCGCACTCGGCGGGCTGCTGCTCGCCACCGCCTGCGGCTCCTCCGACGACGGGGGAGGCGGTGGCACGGGCGCGCCCGGCGGGCGGGGCTTCACCCCGCCCAAGCTGTCCGCCCCCAAGTCCCTCGGCAAGACGGAGGGAAAGGTCAACCTCATCGCCTGGGCCGGATATGCCGAGGACGGCTCGAACGACCCGAAGGTCGACTGGGTCACCCCCTTCGAGAAGAAGACGGGCTGCCAGGTCAGCACCAAGGTCGCCGGAACCTCCGACGAGATGGTCAACCTGATGAAGACCGGCCAGTACGACGCCGTCTCCGCGTCCGGCGACGCCTCCCTGCGACTGATCGCCTCCGGCGACGCGGCGCCCGTCAACACCGACCTCGTGCCCAACTACCGGGACATCTTCCCGGGGTTGAAGATGCAGCCCTGGAACTCGGTCAAGAAGGTCGCCTACGGCATCCCGCACGGCCGCGGCGCCAACCTCCTCATGTACCGCACGGACAAGGTGTCCCCGGCCCCCGACTCCTGGAAGGCCGTCTTCGACGGCGCGTCCGCGTACAAGGGCCACGTCACCGCCTACGACTCGCCGATCTACCTCGCCGACGCCGCGCTGTACCTGATGAGGACCCGGCCCGAGCTCGGCATCAAGGACCCCTACGCGCTCGACCAGAAACAGTTCGACGCCGCGGTGGGCCTGTTGAAGAAGCAGAACGCGAACGTCGGCGAGTACTGGAGCGACTACCTGAAGGAGATCTCCGCCTTCAAGAGCGGCGACTCGGTGATCGGCACCAGCTGGCAGGTCATCGTGAACAGCGCCCAGGCCGAGAAGGCCCCCGTCAAGGCGGTCCTGCCCAAGGAGGGCGCCACCGGCTGGTCCGACACCTGGATGGTCTCCGCGAAGGCGAAACACCCCAACTGCGCCTACAAATGGCTCGACTGGATCGTCTCGCCGAAGGCGAACGCCCAGGTGGCCGAGTACTTCGGCGAAGCCCCCTCGAACGCGAAGGCGTGTGACGAGACCGCCGACGCACAGCACTGCGCCACCTTCCACGCCGACGACGCCGCCTACTGGAAGAAGGTCCACTTCTGGACCACGCCCATCCCGCAGTGCCTCGACGGGCGCACCGGCGTCACCTGCGTGCCCTACGCGAAGTGGGTGCAGGCCTGGACCGAGATCAAGGGCTGACGTGGGCGCCACGTCGAAGAAGGCCGCCGGGGCGCTGCACCGCAGCCCCCGGCTGCGCCTCGCCCTGCTCCTCGCGGCGCCGCTGACCTGGCTGGTCGTCGCCTACCTGGGTTCGCTCGCGGTGCTGTTCCTGTCGGGCCTGTGGACCACGGACCCGTTCACCTCCGACATCGTGCGCACCTGGACCCTCGACAACTTCCGGACCCTCCTCACGACGGACGTGTACCGCCAAGTCGCCCTGCGCAGCGTGGCGGTCGCCCTCTGCGTCACCGCGCTGTGCCTCGTGCTCGCGTTCCCGATCGCCTTCTACACCGCGCGCGTCGCCCGCCCCCGGTGGCGCCCGCTGCTCGTCGTCGCCCTCCTCACCCCGCTGTGGGCGAGCTATCTCGTCAAGGCGTACGCGTGGCGCGTCATGCTCGCCCAAGGCGGCCTGCTGGACTGGCTGTTGACCCCGCTCGGGATCGAGGGCCCGGGATACGGCCTCACCGCGACGGTCCTGGTCCTGACGTACCTGTGGCTGCCGTACATGATCCTGCCGATCCACGCCGGTCTCGAACGGGTCCCCGACGCCCTCCTCGACGCGTCCGCGGACCTCGGCGCCCGCACCTGGCGCACGGTGCGCACCGTGCTCCTGCCGCTGGTCCTTCCCTCGGTCGCGGCCGGTTCCGTCTTCACGTTCTCGCTCAGCCTCGGCGACTACATCGCGGTCCAGATCGTGGGCGGCAAGACCCAGTTGATCGGCAACCTCGTCTACTCCAACATCACCCTCGACCTGCCGCTGGCCGCCGCCCTCGGCACCGTCCCGGTCGTCGTGATCGTCCTCTATCTGCTCGCCGTGCGCCGCTCCGGCGCGCTCAGCAGCCTCTGAAGGGGGCCCGTGGTGCATCTGTCCCGCCCCGCGCGCATCGCGCTGCGCATCGGCGCCCTGCTCGGCTTCGCCGTCATCTACGTCCCGCTGCTCCTGGTTTTCGTCAACTCCCTGAACCGGGACCGCAGTTCGAGCTGGCCGCCGGACGGTCTCACCCTGCGCTGGTGGGAGGCCGCCTGGCACAGCGCGGGTGCCAGGGACGCGTTGTGGACGTCCGTGAAGGCCGGTCTCGGCGCCACCGTCATCGCCCTCGTGCTCGGCACGCTCCTGGCCTTCGCGATCGGCCGGTACCGCTTCTTCGGGCGCCACGCGCTCTCGTTCGCCGTGGTCCTGCCCCTCGCCCTGCCCGGCATCATCACGGGCGTCGCCCTCAACACGGCCTTCCGTACCGTCCTCGAACCCCTCGGGATAGGCCTCGGCCTGTTCACCGTCGTCGTCGGGCACGCCACGTTCTGCGTCGTGGTCGTCTTCAACAACGTCGCCGCCCGGCTGCGCCGGCTGCCCGGTTCGTACGAGGAAGCGGCGATGGACCTGGGGGCCGACACCTTCCGCACCTTCCGCGACATCACCTTCCCGCTGACCCGCTCCGCGCTCGCGGCCGGCGCGCTGCTCTCGTTCGCGCTGTCCTTCGACGAGATCGTCGTCACGACGTTCACGGCGGGACCCGGCGTCCAGACGCTCCCCGTCTGGATCTTCTCCAACATGGCCCGCCCGCAGCAGGCCCCGGTGGTCAACGTGGTGGCCGTCGTCCTCGTCCTGCTGTCGGTGATCCCGGTGTACCTGGCCCAGAAGCTGTCCTCCGACACCACCGTGGGCAGCCGGGTGTGACCCCGGGCGTCAGCCGGCGCCCATCATCCGGGACATGCCCACCGAGCCGTACGACGACGTCTCGACGAAGCCGAACTTCTCGTACAGGAACTTCGCCGGCCCGTCCGCGATCAGCGAGACGTACGCCGTCGCGGGCGCCCGGCGCTCCAGTTCCTCGGTCAGCGCGGCCATGATCCGCTTGCCGAGCCCCTGGCCCTGGTGGTCGGGGTGCACGCAGATGTCGACGATCTGGAGCGCCGTGCCGCCGTCCCCGATGATCCGGCCCATCCCGACCGGCTCGCCGCCGCAGCGCAGGAGCACCCCGTGCCAGGTGTGCGGCAGGGCGAGCGCGACGGCCTCGGGTGCCCTGTCGGAGAGTCCGGCGTCGGTGCGCAGCCGTCGGAAGACGTCCACCGACGGGACGCCGACTTCCATGACGTAAGGGTCACTACTGATGTTCATGCCTTACAGCATAGAGGACGGGGTGAGCGCGCTGTCTAGGGTGGGGGCATGCGGACGATCACGGGGATCCCTGAGGGCTGGCCCACCGACGAGGCCGGGGCGCGCGCGGTGCAGGACGCGCTGCGCGACCGCGTCGTACGTGACGAGAGCGGGCCCGCGCCCGGTGCGGGCACGGTCACCGGGATCGACGTCGCGTACGACGACGCGCGCGATCTCGTCGCCGCGGCCGCGGTCGTGCTGGACGCCGCGACGCTCGACGTCGTCGAGGAGGCGACGGCCGTCGGGCACGTCGCCTTCCCTTACGTGCCGGGCCTGTTGGCGTTCCGCGAGATCCCGGCCGTGCTCGGCGCCCTGGAGGCGCTGCGCACCGACCCCGGCCTGATCGTGTGCGACGGGTACGGCCTCGCCCACCCCCGCCGCTTCGGGCTCGCGAGCCACCTGGGCGTGCTCACCGGGCGGGCGACGATGGGCGTCGCCAAGAATCCGTTCGCCTTCACCCACGGCGCGTTGGGGCGGGAGCGGGGGAGCGCGGCCGCGCTCACCGACGGGCCCGAGGAGGTCGGGCGCGCCCTGCGCACCCGCGAGGGCGTGAAGCCGGTGTACGTGTCCGTGGGGCACCGCGTCTCCCTGGCCAACGCGTGCGCCCACGCGCTGGCCCTCACACCGGCCTACCGCCTGCCGGAGACGACCCGCAGGGCCGACCGGCTGTGCCGGGACGCGCTCCTCGCCCTCACCTGCGGGCCGCGACCCGGAAACTGAGCCCCGCAGTCCGCAGCCTCTCGATCAGCGCGTCGCCCATCGCGACGGCGGTGGTCACCTGCCCCGAGGTGTCCGGGAGTTCGTCCTGGGCGAGGCACATCGCGGCCTGCGCCAGCATCTTCGCGGTCTCGCCGTACCCGGGGTCCCCGCCGCTCACCTCGGTGAGGACCCGGCGGCCGCCGCCCTCGCCGACGAACCGCACGGAGAACCAGCTCTTGGCGCGGCGCGTCTCGTCCGGGCCGTCCCC
>NZ_JAAGMG010000394.1 GCF_010548525.1 Streptomyces sp. SID14478 | reverse complement strand
GCCCTCGCCGAGGCGGACCCGGTGCCCGCGGGCGAACCCGCGCACCTGCCCGTCCCCGCCGGACACACACTGCTGCCCCGGCTCGGCGCCGAACCCGGCCTGCTGGACCCCGAGTTCCACGACGGAAGCCGCCCGGCGGGCGGCCGACCGGCTCAACTGCCGCCGACAGACGGGGAGTTCGCCAACGACCCGCGGCGTGCGATCCGCGCCAGGCTGACCGTCGCGGGGCTGCGCGAGCACCTGCACCGGGCGCTGCCCGACTACATGGTCCCCGCCTCCCTGATGGTGGTCGACCGGTGGCCGATCGGGCCCAACGGCAAGCTGGACCGCGCCGCGCTGCCCTCGCCCAGCTCGCTCAGGCCGGCTCTCGCGACCGGCTACGTCGCCCCCCGCGACGACACCGAGCGGATCATCACCCGGATGTGGCAGGAGGCCCTCGGCCTCGACCGGATCGGCGTCCACGACGACTTCTTCTCGCTGGGCGGCCACTCCCTGCTCGCCGTCCAGATCGTCGGCCGGATCCAGGAGGCGTTCGGCTGCGAGCTGCCGCTCGGCGTGCTGCTGCGCGCCCCCACGATCGCCGCCGTCGGCGAATGGATCAGCCAGAACTCCGGCAACGGGACGCCGCGGACCGCGCCCATCGCGCGCACCGCCCGCCGGCAGCGTCCCGCCACCGCGTCCCCCGCCGAGCAAGGAGCCCGATCATGAGTGAACAGGCCTTCGCCGACGACGAACCGTTCGAGCTGCCCGCCTCGTTCGGGCAGGAGCGGCTGTGGCTGCTCGACCGGCTCGCCGCCGGCAGCGCCTACCACCTCGGCGGCGCCATCCGACTGGACGGCCCGCTCGACCCGGACGCCCTGGCCCGCGCCGTCACGCGGCTCGTCGAACGGCACGAGGTCCTGCGCACCACCCTGGAACTCGGCCCCGACGGCCGGCTGGTGCAGCTCGTCCATCCGGACGTCCGGTCCTCCACCGCCCGGTTCGAGGCGCCCGAGCCCACGCTCGACTCCGCCCGCCGCACCCTGGCCGCCCACGTCGACACCCCCTTCGACCTCGCCGCCGGCCCCCTGCTGCGTACCGCCCTCGTCCGGTTCGGCGAGACGTCCTGGCTGTTCGGCGTCGTGATGCACCACATCGTGTCCGACGGCTGGTCGATCGGCGTCTTCCACGCCGAACTCGCCGCGTTCTACCGTGCCGAGACCGCGGCCGGCGAGGCGGAACCGCCCGAGCTGCCCGAACTGGCCATCCAGTACGGCGACTTCGCCGCATGGCAGCGCGAGACCGTGACCGAGGCCGGGACGGAGTTCACCGACTACTGGCGCGAGCGCATGGCGGGCGCCGCGCCCCTGGAGCCCGCCGTGCCCGTCACCGGGCCCGGCATCTCCTCCAACGTGCCGGTGGCGGTGCCCGCCGCGCTGGTGGAGGCGATCGGCCGGCTGGCGAAGCAGGAGTCGGCGACCCCCTTCATGGTGCTGACCGCCGCCTACATGGCGGTCCTCGCCCGCTGGACCGAACGCGACGACATCGTGATCGGCACCCCGGTCGCGGGCCGGCCCCGTCCCGAACTGCACCCCCTCATCGGCTTCTTCGTCAACACGCTGCCCCTGCGCACCCGCGTGGACGCAGGGGCGTCCTTCCGCGCGCTGCTCGCCACGGTCCGCGAGACCTGCCTGGGCGCCTTCGAGCACCAGGACCTGCCGTTCGAGCAGATCGTCGAGGTCTCCGGATCCGAGCGGGTCCCGGGCCGCACCCCGCTGATCGGCGCGATCCTCGCCCTGCAGAACACGCCCGCCCCGCAGTGGGACCTGCCCGGCATCACCGCGGAGCAGATCGACCTCGCCGACCTGCCCGCCCAGTTCAGCCTCAACCTGTACCTGTCCGGGACGGCGGACGCCGCCCTGGCCGGACGGATGGTGCACGACGAGCAGTGGGACCCCGCGGACGTCCAGCGGCTCGCCCGGGGCTGGCTCGCCCTGCTCACCGACGCGGTGGCCGACCCGGCCAAGCCGGTCGGACTGCTCTCCCTCGGCGTGCACGGCGACGGCGCCGAGGACGCCGAACCCTGCGCCGACGACGGCCTGGTGCACCACAGGATCACCGCGGCCGCCCGCAAACACCCCGACCGGATCGCGATCACCGCCCCCGACGACGAGATCACCTACCGCGAACTGGACGAGCGGTCGGACAACTGGGCTCGGCTGCTGCGCTCGTACGGCGCCGGACCCGACCGGCTCGTCGCCCTCTGCATGCAGCGTTCCTGCGCCCAGATCGTCGCGGCCCTCGGCATCCTCAAGAGCGGCGCCGGCTACATGCCCCTGGACCCCGGCCACCCCAAGGAGCGCCTCGAACGGCTGATCGCGAACGCCGGCACGCCCGTCGTCGTGGCCGACGAAGCCACGGCCGGCCTCTTCGACGACGGGGCCGGAGTCCGGATCCTGCTCGCCGGCAGCGTCCCCACCGACCGTCACGACGGCCCGGCCCCCGACACCCGGGACCAGCACACGGAGTCCCTCTCCTACGTCATCCACACCTCCGGCTCCACCGGCACCCCCAAGGGCGCCATGAACACCCACCGGGGGGTGGTCAACGTGCTCCGCTGGACCCAGCGGCAGTTCACGCTCACGCCCGCCGACTCCGTACTGGTCAAGACCCCGTGGAGCTTCGACGTCTCCACCGTCGAGTGGATGGCGCCGCTCAGCGCGGGGGCCCGGCTCGTCGTCGCCGAACCCGGTGGCCACCGCGACCCCCGCTACCTCGCGGGCCTCATCGCCGAACAGTCGGTGACGTTCGCCCACTTCGTGCCGTCGATGCTCCAGGCGTTCCTCGCCGAGCCCGCCGCCGCCCGGTGCGCCGGAACGCTGCGCCTCGTGCACGTCGGCGGCGAGACGCTGCCGATCGCCACCGCCCGGCGCTTCACAGAGGTCCTGCCGGACACCGAGCTGGGGAACCTCTACGGGCCGGCCGAGACCGCCGTATTCGTCAGCTACCACCCGGTCGGTGCCGCGGACCTCGACCGGCCGCGGGTGCCCATCGGCCACCAGCTGCCCGGTACGCGGCTGCACGTCCTCGACCGACGGGGCGAGCCGGTACCCCCGGGCGTGCCCGGCGAACTGCACATCGGCGGGGTGTCGGTGGGCCGCGGCTACCTCGGAGCGCCCGCGCTCACCGCGGAACGGTTCGTCCCCAACCCCTTCACCGCCGGCGCACGCCTGTACCGCACCGGCGACCGGGTGCGCCGACTGCCCGACGGGGCACTGGAGTTCCTCGGCCGCTACGACCACCAGGTGAAGCTGCGGGGCATCCGCGTGGAACTGGGGGAGATCGAGGCGGCGCTCGGCCGGCACCCGGACGTCCGCCAGGTCGTGGTCGAGGTGCGCGGCTCCGGCGCCGACATCCGGCCGGTCGCCTACGTGGGCTGCCCTGAGCACCAGCCGACCGCCGAGGACCTGCGCGGCTTCCTGCTGCGCACGCTGCCCGCGGCGCTGGTGCCGAGCATGTTCGTCGTGCTGCCCGCGCTGCCGGTGAGCGTCAACGGCAAGATCGACCGCGCCGCGCTGCCCGAGGCGGACCTCGGCGAATGGCGCACGGCGCCGACCGTCGCACCGCGCACCCCGGCCGAGCGGATGCTGTCGGAGATCTGGACGGACGTGCTCGAACTCACCGAAGTCGGCGTCCACGACAACTTCTACGAACTCGGCGGCAATTCACTGCGTGCCGTCCGGGTCTACCAGCGCACCCAGGAGGAGGGACTCCTGACGGCGCTGGAGCCCATGCTCGGCGACCACACCATCGAACAGCTCGCGGCCGGACTCGGCACCGGCTCCGGCGAGGCCCTGCACGACATCGAGCGGCTATGAGGCCCTCGTACCAACAGCGCACACAGAAAGTGGGAAGGATGTCGGCTGCAACCCTGGCCCTGACGCGTCGGGCGCAAGCACTCGGGAAGTGGGGAGAGGCCCTGGCGGGCGACGACTTCGTCGCGCTGCCGGGCAGTGAACTGGCCGGCTGGTTCCCGCCGGCGGGCCTCGCACGACTCGTCGCCACCTGGAACCACCTGATCCGTGACGAGACGGTCGTCGGCGGAGTGGTCCGCGAGCGGCGCTACGGGCGCCTGCTGGCCTCGCGCCTGCCCACCGGGGAGTGGAGCTTCACCGCGCTGGCGCACCAGGCCTTCCAGCAGACCGCGGAGCACATCCCGCTGTACGACGGGAAGGCCAGGATGTTCAGCCCGATCGCGCAGGAGACGCTGGCCGACCCGGTACTGACCGCGCTGATCGCCACCGACCTGGCCATCGTCTGCGCAGTCGTCCCGCAGGCGACCCGGTTCGAGGTGGGGCTGCACCAGATGCGGGTGCTCGCCACGCCCGACGCCCCGGGCAGCCCGACCCCCGAGGGCCGGCACCGCGACGGCCACGACTTCATCGGCATGCACCTGATGGGCCGGGCCAACTGCGCCGGAGGCGAGTCGATCATCCACCGCGACGGCCTGCCGCAGACGCGGATGACCCTCACCGAGCGGCTGGACTCCGTGGTCGTGTCCGACACCCGCATCACCCACGAGGTCACGCCCACCGTCGCCGACGGTGCCATCGGGGTCCGCGACATGCTGCTGGTCGACATCAATGAACGCTGACCCGACGCGCGTCGAGGCGACGCGCACACTGCGCGGCCTGGTGGAGATCCCCTCGCCGTCCGGATCCGAAGCCGCGGCAGGCGCCTACCTCGCCCGGCGGATGACCGCGCTCGGCTACGACGTACGCACCGACGCCGTCGGCAACGTGATCGGTGAGATCGGCGACCCCGCCGGACCGGTGATCATGATGGTCGGTCACCTGGACACGGTGCCGGGTACGCTCCCGGTCCGGGAGTCCGGCGGCCTGCTGTTCGGGCGCGGCACCGTCGACGCCAAGGGTCCGCTCGCCACCATGGTGCACGCCGGGGCGCGGGCCGCGGCGTCCGGCAGCGGGCGGTTCGTCGTCGTCGGCGCGGTGGAGGAGGAGGCCGCCTCGCGCGGCGCCCACCACCTCGCGGCCACCG
>NZ_JAAGMG010000034.1 GCF_010548525.1 Streptomyces sp. SID14478 | reverse complement strand
GCGGCGGCGCCGCTGCCGGCCCGCCCGCCCTGCGCCTGCGGCGGCAACGGGGCCGTGCGGCGGGGGCGGGATTGCGGGGGACGCGTCCTGGGTTGCTCCACAGGCCCAACATAGGTGGGCTTATGTGCGCAATGGCGGCCGGGACACGCCCTTTGGCCGACCTTGGGCAAGCGTTCGATACGCAGCCCGGTCGGGTGGCGCAGAGCCCGTAGACTGGTGGACCGCCCCCACCTCATCTCTTGTACGGGAAGTCGCAACGTGTCGCTCACGATCGGAATCGTCGGTCTGCCCAATGTCGGCAAGTCGACCCTGTTCAACGCCCTGACCAAGAACGACGTGCTCGCGGCCAACTACCCGTTCGCCACGATCGAGCCGAACGTCGGCGTGGTCGGCGTCCCCGACGCCCGGCTCACCAAGCTGGCCGAGATCTTCTCCTCGCAGAAGGTCCTCCCGGCCACGGTCGACTTCGTCGACATCGCCGGCATCGTGCGCGGCGCGAGCGAGGGCGAGGGCCTGGGCAACAAGTTCTTGGCGAACATCCGCGAGTCCGACGCGATCTGCCAGGTCATCCGTGCCTTCCAGGACGAGAACGTCGTGCACGTCGACGGCAAGGTCTCGCCCAAGGACGACATCGAGACGATCAACACCGAGCTGATCCTCGCCGACCTCCAGACCATCGAGAAGGTCCTGCCGCGCCTCCAGAAGGAGTCGCGCATCAAGAAGGACGTCGCGCCCAAGGTGGCGGCGGTCGAGGCGGCGAAGGACATCCTGGAGAAGGGCGACACGCTCTTCTCCCAGGGCATCGTCCAGGGCTCCGGCAACGAGGAGCTCCTGCACGACCTGCACCTCCTCACCACCAAGCCCTTCCTCTACGTCTTCAACGTCGACGAGGACGAGCTGACCGACGACGCCTTCAAGGCCGCCCAGAGCGCCCTGGTCGCCCCCGCCGAGGCAATCTTCCTCAACGCCAAGCTGGAAGCGGACCTCGCCGAGCTCGACGAGGAGGACGCCATGGAGCTCCTGGAGTCGGTGGGCGCCGAGGAGCCCGGCCTCGCCACGCTGGCCCGCGTCGGCTTCAACACCCTCGGCCTCCAGACCTACCTGACGGCCGGCCCCAAGGAGTCCCGGGCCTGGACCATCAAGAAGGGCGCCACGGCCCCCGAGGCAGCCGGCGTCATCCACACCGACTTCCAGAAGGGCTTCATCAAGGCCGAGGTCATCTCCTTCGACGACCTGGTCGAGACGGGCTCGGTCGCGGACGCGCGCAGCGCGGGCAAGGCGCGCATGGAGGGCAAGGACTATGTGATGCAGGACGGGGATGTGGTGGAGTTCCGCTTCAATGTTTGATTGAACTTTCAAGCTCTTTCTGTGATCTCGGGAAAGTGCAGGTCGGAAGGGGCTCGCCTTTAGGGCGGACCCCTTTTTCGATGATCCGAAAGAGCTTGAATGGGGCGAAGCTTCAAGCGTTGGCTTGGGGGTGTGTCTCGTGGCTACCTACTGGCACCTGTTGTCACCTCTGGGATTCCATACCGTGCTGGATCTCCAGGGTTGCACTGCAAACTGACGGGCTGGCGTGACCTCTCTGCGAGCTTGCGCCGATCACGGCTGGCTACGATCTGGCGCCCTCTGTGCTGTCGGTCGCATTCTTTGTGGCGAAGGAGTGTGGTCAGGCTGATCCTTGCCACATCCCTTCGCCAGGCCTGGGAGCGGTCCAGGGCGTCGAATGCGCAGCCGTCCCGGATGCAGGACAGTTGCACTAACCTCGTAGGCTTTCCCGATGCGCGCTCCTCGGCCCTACGGCTGTAGTGAGCTACGAAGTTCCGTTCAACCTAAAATGAATTTTGTCAATTCCTGCTGCAATCGTCACTCGTTAGTGTCAATGGTGAGCAGGTCTAGCATTTATTTGTTCTCTGGTCGAACGGTATCTCGGTATGTCATACCCTGCTGAACCTTGGAGATGAAAACTCGGAGGACAGATGGCGCCTGATGTCTTCGGCTGCGTAGCAGCGTATGTCCGTGATGTTTGTGGTGAAGGACCGGTCTGTGTCCACGTGGACGATGCGCGCGAATGTCAGATCAAACGGCACCCGGACTATGCAAAGTTCCGCTCCCGAGCTTTAGCTGCACGAGCGGCACGGAAACCGTCTCAGCTATGGGAATCGATGGTCGCCATGGGGCGTATGTCTGACGCGCGCGGCGACAATAAGTGGCGGATGATCGTTGTGGACTGCCTCACCCATTTCCTCCGCACGCGCTCGTGGTCGATCTCTCGAGATTTTCATTGCGATTTAAGGGATGTTCGGTCGGACATGTTCGAAGCCGCCCTCGATGTTTGGGAGGAGACAGCGAAGGGTGTTCCCCCTCGAGAGGTTCCGACATTGATGGTCAAAGCGGCCATCAATGCCGCTTACCGGCGTGCGAATGTCCATGAGTGTGACAGTTCGACAGGTGATGTAGAAGATCTGTTGATCTTCGAAGAAGCTGTCGTGGATTCCGTGCTGAAGGCGTCTTCGATTGTCCACGACGCTAATCCGAGAGATCCCGCCGTCATCGAGCAAATTAGGGGAGAGCGGACTGGGGCGTTATGGCAGATGTACGGCCTAAGTGAAGTAGTCAATGGCTATCATGAGGATCTCCGGGCAGGTCGTCGCCGGGGCCTTCAAGGCGCCCTCGTGACAGAAGCGATGCTGGCCCGCACTTGGGTTGCGGGCGGTAGTTACTACTACTACACCTCCGACTTATACCCCAAATTCGTTGCCCTTCCGGCTGCTGCCGAAGCGCTGGGAATCGCCAAATCTGCTGCGTATAAAATGGTGAGAGCGGGATCTTTCCCCTGCCTGACCATGCGTATGGGAAGCGGTATTCAGGTGCCCACTAAGGCATTGATGCAATCGCTTTCTATTGCGGATATTGTCGTTCACGTTGACGACGTGGAAAACGGGGCAGCCCACGCCGGAGGAAAATAATGTAGCTCCGAGCGGGATCACCGGACGAGTTCACCTGCTTGCGATGGCTGTGCCATCAGTCCGTCAAGATCCCGATCGACTTCGACAGGAATGTTGCCCAGTACATGGGCGCCTCTGTCGGGAGGTCCTGACGCTGCCCGTCCGCTCCTGCGTGCGATCAGGTATCCGTGCCTATCTCCGTCCCTGCGGTATTGGGCCCCGGAGAGGCTGGTCGCCGGGGACCAGCTGTGGTTAGACGGTGCGGATGACAGGGGCGGGTTTGATGTCCTGGGCGTCGATGAGGGTGCGGATGTCGTTCGGGTCCGAGGTCCAGATGATGGCGCCGAGGCTGGCCGCAATGGTCACGACGGTGGCGTCGACGATGTCGGAGGTGCCAGCCTTGCCGCAGAGGATGCCTGCGGTCTTGGCGGTTTCGAGGCCGACGGGTACGACGTGGCAGCCGGCGAGGAACCTGCCGAGTCTGACCTGGCGCCGGGAGTCCCGCCATGCCTGGCTGACGACGACGGACGGGACGTGGATGTCCCGGCCGTCGTCGAGGGCCAGGCTGTGTCGGGCCCACATGCGCCGGTCGTCGTTGTCGATGGCGATGAGGACTCCGGCGTCGTACAAGTAGGGGATGTTCACGCGGCCGAGGCTCCCGGATTGCTGAGGTATTCGGCGTCGGCGGCGGCCAGATCCGCGCGGGCGGCGGCAAGCTCCTCTGGGGTGAAGGCGCCGTGCTCGGCCTGCCACTCCTGAATGACCGCGCGGCCGGCCCGCAGGCGGAGCTCACGTTCGGCTGCTCCAGCGACGAGGCGGGAAAATGGGATGCCTTCTTCCTCGGCAGCCCCAGCCAGAGCTTCGACCAGGGATTCGTCGAGGGTGATAGTCACCTTCTTAGTAGCCATACATCAACCATAGTGCGGTATGGCCTCTGGTGTCGATGTGCTGTTCATCGCCAGAGAGCCTTGGGGCGCGAGGGCGTGCGGTGAGGGGGCTCGGTGGGCCCAGGGCTGCGCGCGAGGTCGGGGCCATATTCGCTGGAAAGAGCGGATTGGCGGTGAATGCCTTGCTGGGTCCTGGGCGCCAGTGCACGGTTTCGAGCACGGGCTAGGCGTCGGATCGGGGCTTGGGTGGCGAGCGTTTTTCAGAGGTGCAAGAGGGACGTCCGGGACCGGAACTTCCCCTGCGACCGTCAGCAGTGTCGGCACGGGTGGACGGTGCGTTACCGGGAGCCGGGCGGTAGGCGAGGACGGCAGCGGGAGAGGTCGTTTCCCCGGCGAGTGGGCTCGGATGGTGCGGACGCTTTCGCCGACAAGGTCGAGAACGACAAGAAGGCCGATGTTCACTTCGATCCTGCACCTGGACGGGTGTCATTGCACGTCTGGGCTCAGGAGTGGCTGGAGCGCCGGGTCATCGGTGAATCGACGCGCCGCAACTACGAAGGGTTCATCCAGAACCATCTCGTGCCGCGGCTGGGACGGAAGATGCTGGCCGGGCTGGCACGGCGCGATTTCGAGGAGTTCGCCAAGCAGCTGCACTCATCCGGCGCCGGGTTGGCGGCCTCCACGATCAACGATCGGTTGGTGATGGTGGCCGCGATGCTAGAGGTGGCCGTCGTTGAGAAACGCATCCCGCGCAACCCCGCCCGCGGCGTCCGGGTATCCCGGGCAGCCCCGTGCGCGGTGGACGAGGACGAGATTCCCACGCTGGGCGAGGTTGATCTGATCGCGGAGCACATCGCCCCGCAGTACCGGCTCGCGGTCTATCTGCAGTCGGGCACCGGCCAGCGCCCCAGCGAGGCCCTTGCCTTCTCCACCGAGTGCCGACGATCCGGCTTCGTCAGGGTCCGCTGGCAGGTTAGCGCCAAAGTGCACCGCGGTGACTGCCACACGATCATTGTGCCGCTCAAGCACCGAACGGAGGGCGAGTACCGGGACGTCCCGGCTGCTCCGTTCGTCGAGCAGGAGATCGACGGCCACTTGTCGCGGTGGGAGCAGTGCCCGTGGCCTTCACGGGTCTACGCGGTAGACGTCGGCGGCTGGAGGTCTTCTTCGCCCCGCGCCAGCGTGGCAAGGGTGTGATGCCCACCGCCTCCACCTTCGGCTACCACTTCAAGAAGGCGTGCGTAGCGGCAGGCGTGGTCGACATGGACGGCAAGGCCAAGTACACGCCCGGCAGTCTGCGGCACTTCTTCGCCTCGACCGCGTTGGCGAACGGCGTGCCGATCCGCGAGGTCTCGCGCTGGCTTGGTCATAAGTCGATCAAGACGACAGTGGACATCTACGGGCACCTAGTCCCCGAGGCGTGGGGTCGTTGCCGAGACGTCATGCAGAGTGCCATGCGTCCGGCGGTAGAGGAGTCGGGTGAGTCTGTCTCCGCGGCTTGACGTGCTGGTTGTGCTGGATGAGTCCCGACGGCGCTGGATGGGTGCTGGATGCGATCACCTGAGGAAAAGTATCCGCAGGTGGGAGCGCCGTGTTGAAGATTCAGGTTCAATGTGTAGCGGGCTGAATAGCATCGGTTTCTGTTACTAGCAAGCTTGCAGGTCGGGCGGCCCGCGTCCCGAGAGGTGGGCGCGGCCGTTCCGTGTGGGTTGCTGGATGGGGCTGAACGGCGAGCCAGTTCGCAGGGGCTGCCGTTGCGGCGTGCTTGCCCGCGTGGGTCGAGCGTTTCGGGCCGTCGCGCCCTGGGGGATCGGCCCCGTCGCGGCCGGCGTGGGCCGATGGTGCATCCGCCCCCACTGCCGGTCTTGCGTCCTCGGATCTCGTCCGCCCTGTCCGACTTGGCGCCGGTCTGCATCTTTGACGTTCTTCCTGTCGGTAGGGTGGCAGAGTTGACCAGGTGGGGACTGTGCCCAGGCGGGCGCGGATGCAGGAACCGAGCGGTGTGTGACGAGGGGCTGTGACACGGTGGACGTGTTCGGGGCGCACGAGCGGCTGATTAGGGACTACGACGAGTTCACGCGGTCTCTGGTTCAGGTACGAGATCCTGCGATCCAGGAGCACCTGCGGCATGAGCGTGAGCGGAAGTCGCGTTGGCCGGACCCGTGGATCTCTTTGAATCCCATGTTCCGCCGCGGGGGTACGGTCGCTGAGCTCACAGAGCCCCAAGACGGCAACCCGCCGGTCCTCGACCCGCTGTGCGCGAAGTACTTCCGGCACAGGAGGCGTACGCCTCAGACGGGTCTCGATGATGGTGGCAGCGACGTCACTCTCACCTTGCATTACCACCAAAAGCAGGCGCTTGAGGTGGCCGCGGGGCCGTCGAAGAGTTCGTACGTCCTGACCACAGGTACCGGTTCCGGCAAGAGTCTCGCCTACCTCCTGCCGATCGTGAATGAGGTACTCAGGGAGCCTAACCCCGACGGTATTTCGGCGATCATCGTGTATCCGATGAACGCTCTGGTGAACAGCCAGGAACAGGAGCTTCAGCGCTATCTGGTCGACGGAGTGGCGGACGAGGACCGAAAGGTCACCTTCGCCCGTTACACCGGGCAGGAGGACCGTACGACCAAAGACTCCGTGCTGCGGCGCAAGCCGGACATACTGTTGACCAACTACATGATGTTGGAGTACCTGCTCACCCGTCCCAAGGAGCGCGCCGAACTCATCGAGGCCGCGAAGGGCCTCAGGTTCCTGGTGCTGGACGAGCTGCACACCTACCGCGGGCGGCAGGGCGCCGACGTGGGCATCCTGGTGCGGCGGCTGCGGGAGGCATGCGCAGCGCCGGCGCTGCGGTGCATCGGCACCTCCGCGACCATGGCGACGACGGATACCTTCGCCGAGGCCCAGAAGACGGTTGCTGAGGTAGCCACCCGTCTTTTCGGTACTCCGGTGGGGAAAGACGAGGTCATCGGTGAAACGCTCCAGCGGGCCACCGACCCGGGAAGAAGACTGACGCCCGAAGAGCACAAGGCGGCGCTCGTGGCTGCGGTGCGTCGAGCCGCGGGCAGCCAGGGCGCCCTCCCCGACGCGTACCAGGAACTCAGTAGAGATCCACTCGCGGTCTGGGTCGAGGACTACTTCGGACTTGAACTTGAGCCGTGCTCGGACAGTGAGCGGGCGCCGCGCCTGCGTAGGCGGCGTCCGGTACAGATGCCGACGGCGGCAGCGGCTCTTCGGGCGGCGTGCGGTGACGATTCGCTTTCTGAGACGGACTGCGCCGCAGCCATCATGGCCATGCTCAAGGCCGGTGCCGTCGCCAAGGACCCGGACACGGGGCGGCCGCTGTTCGCGTTCCGGCTGCATCAGTTCCTGTCGAAGGGCGACACGGTCTACAGCAGCCTTCAGCCTGCCGCGACCCATCGGCATCTCACCAGTCAGTACCAGTTGAGGGTGCCGGGAAACCCTGACTGGCCTTTGGTGCCGCTGCACTTCTGCCGCGAGTGCGGGCATGACTATCCGGCGGTCACCTATGACGACCGCCAGGAGCGCTATTTCGCCCGTAGAGATCCCGAGGCTCCTGCGGAGTCGGGGGACGGATACCTGTACGTGGACGAGGAGCTCCCTTGGCCGGGCTCCTTCCAGGAGGTTCTCGACCGGCTGCCGGCGAGTTGGGTGGAGACCGACGCCAACGGACAACGGGCTGTGGTCAAGGCACGTCGTGATGATCTGCCGTCGGAGGTCTGGATTTCCCCCGACGGTCGGCGTTGTGCCTCAGGGTCAGGCTTGCGCGCCTGGTGGATCGGCGCGCCGTTCCGCTTCTGCCCGCGATGCCGGGTCGGCTACGAGCAGGTGCGGCTCAGGGACTTCTCGAAGCTCGCCACGTTCTCCGCAGAGGGCCGCAGCTCCGCCGTGTCCCAGGTTGCGGCGAGCATTGTCCGTTCGCTGCGGGCTCAGCCCGAACTCGACAAGCCGGCCCGCAAGTTGCTGGCCTTCGTCGACAACCGGCAGGACGCGAGTCTGCAGGCAGGGCATTTCAACGATTTCGTGCAGGTCACCCAGATCCGTGGCGCGCTTTACCGGGCGCTGGACAAGGCTGGGCCGACCGGGCTGCGTCACCACACGCTGCCCGAGGCCGTCTTCGATGCCCTGGATCTGCCGCTCTCGGCGTACGCCCGCAACCCCCGGGTCAAGTACCTCCCGCTGGATGAGACCCGAGCGGCGCTCAGGTCTGCGCTGTCCTACCGCGTCTACGCGGACCTGGAGCGTGGCTGGCGGCTGACGATGCCGAACCTTTCCCAGACAGGTTTGCTGCGCTTCGATTACACCTCGCTGACCGAGATCGCAGCGGACACCGAGCTGTGGCGGGGCACGCACTGGGCACTCGAGAACGACGTTCCCGCTCACCGCGAGGAGATCGCGCGCACGCTGCTCGACGAGCTGCGGCGAGCCCTCGCGGTCAATGAGACGTTGTTGACGGAGGCGGGACATACACGCCTGATCGCGCAGAGCAAGGAGCGTCTCGTCGGGATGTGGGCGGTGCCCGAGGCGGACCCCACAGTTCGTTTCCGCGTCGCGTACGCGGGCCCGCGGCCGAAGCGGACGTCTGCGACGGAGACCGTCCACTTCGGTGCCCGCGGGGGCTACGGTCGCTATCTGCGCCGGCCGGGCGCGTTCGACGCGGTGCCTCAGGTCGGCGGTGGCCGACTCTCCGAGGCTGATGCCGAAGCCGTCATACGTGATCTGCTCAGAGTGCTGTGCACGGCCGGTCTGTTGCACGAGGCGGATGAGGACGCGGAGAGTGGTCGCGGTTACCAGCTCAAGGTGTCCGCTCTGATCTGGCTGCCCGGTGACGGCGAGACGGCGGAGTCGGATCCCGTGCGCAAGACGTTCGACGCGGAGGCCGGTGGGAGGGTGAACATCTTCTTCCGCGACCTGTATCGCGACGCCGCGGCCGAGCTGGCCGAGATGGAGGCCCGCGAGCACACCGCGCAGGTCGAGACAGAGCTGAGGCTGACCCGCGAACAGGGATTCCGCGACGGTGATCTGCCGTTGCTGTTCTGCTCACCCACGATGGAACTCGGCGTCGACATCGCCGAGCTGAACGCGGTCGCGTTGCGCAACGTCCCGCCGACCCCTGCCAATTACGCGCAGCGCTCCGGCCGGGCGGGCCGCTCCGGGGACCCGGCCCTGGTCACCACGTACTGTTCCACGGGCAGTGCCCACGACCAGTACTACTTCCGTCGGCCTGAGCTCATGGTGTCGGGAAGCGTGGCGCCTCCGCGCATCGATCTGACCAACGAGGACCTGCTGCGCAGTCATGTCCACGCGGTGTGGCTGGCGGAGACGGGCGCGTCCCTGGGCAGCCGGATGACCGAAGTGCTCGATATCGACGTACGGTCGCATAGGCCCGGCTCCGAATTGGCGCTGCCGTTGGTGACGGAGCTGAGGGAGACTCTGGAAGGCGAAGCCCACCGACGCAACGCCGTCGCCCGTTGCGCCGACATCCTGGCCCCGCTGCGCGGGGATCTCGCGAACACGTCGTGGTGGTACGACGGTTGGATCGAGGACCAGATGCGCGGTGCCCTCTTCGCGTTCGGCAGGGCCTGCGACCGGTGGCGGCGTCTCTACCGCAACGCCTATGACGAACGCGACGAGCAGGACCGGCTGGCCAACGACTCCTCGCTGTCGGCCCGGGACCGCCGTCAGGCCCGGGCCCGCCGCGTCCAGGCCGAGCAGCAGCTGGACCTGTTGCGCAATGACTCCGACGACAAGGACGGTGTGCGTTCGGACTTCTACACGTACCGCTACTTCGCCTCTGAGGGCTTCCTCCCCGGGTACTCGTTCCCCCGGCTGCCGGTTGCGGCGTATGTGCCGGGTGAGCAGGGCGAGAGCCGCTTCGGCCAGAAGCGCGGTGCGTACATTCAGCGCCCGCGCTACATCGCCATCGGCGAATTCGGTCCCGGCGCCCTGATCTACCACGAGGGCCGCCGCCACACCGTGTCCAGTGTGCAGGTGCCCGTGGGCGATGCGCCCGGGCGTATCGCCACAGTGGACGCGAGGGTGTGCGGCGAGTGCGGCTATTGGCACGACAGCAAAGAGAAGCGTGACGACTGTGCGCACTGCCGAGCGCGTCTGGTGCGGGTGCTTCGGCAGCTCATGCAGCTCACCACCGTGTACGCCGAGCCCCGGCGGCGCATCTCGTCCGATGAAGAGGAGCGGCTGAGGGAGCCGTTCGACCTCAAGACGGCCTACCGGTTCCATCATGGCAACCTCTCCGCACGGTTCTATCCGGCAGGCGAACCTCTGGGCGTTGGACCGCGGCGCGGGGAGATCGCCGACATGGCCTACGGAGACGCGGCCGTGTATGTCATCAACCTTGGCCGCAGAGGGCGGCGGGCACCGGGTTCGGAGGGGTTCTACCTCAACCCCGACAACGGGCAGTGGCTGACCGACACCAAGGCGGCCGAGCGCGCGGAGATCTCGGCCGAGGAGGGGGAACTGGCCGCCTTCCAGCGCAGCAAGCGCACGGAGCGGGTCGTGCCGTATGTGGACGACAGCAAGAACATCGTGGTGCTGCGGCTCGCCGAGCCGGTCGATTCGTACGCGGCGGTCACCGTGCGCTACGCGCTGGAGCGCGGTATCGAGGCCCACTTCCAGCTGGAGGACGCCGAACTGCGGAGCGAGGACTTGCCCGACCCGGAGCAGCGGGCCCGCATGCTGTTCGTCGAGGGCGCGGAGGGCGGAGCCGGTGTGCTGCGGCTGCTGCACGACGACCCGGCGACGATGGCCAAGGTCGCGGCCAAGGCGCTGGAGATCATCCATTACGAGCAGGTGGACGGTGAATGGCGCGACCGCGGGCACGCGAGAGGCGCCCGTGAGAAATGCGAGTTCGGGTGCTACGACTGTCTGCTCACCTATCACAATCAGCCTTTCCACCCGGCAATCCGGCGGCAGACGGCGGTTGAGATCCTGATCCGGCTGGCCGGGTGCGAGGCGGTCAAGGAAAGGCCCCAGGCGGTCAGCCCGGCCGAGCAGGTCTCCCACCTGCTGGCCAGGACCCCGCAGACTGGACGAGGCGGTTTCGTGGAGTGGCTGGAAAGCCACGGTTACCGGCTGCCTGATCAGGCGGGCGCGGACCTGGGCACTTCGCGGGCGACGCCGGACTTCGTCTACCGTCTGAGCGACGCGGATGTCGCGATCTTCCTCGATCTGCCCGGTCACGGAACACCGGATGAGTCGCGGGACACCCGCGCCAGAGCCTGGCTGGAGAATCGCGGCTGGCTTGTGATCGAGATGAGCGACGACAGCGAAGAGGAGTGGCACAGCACGGTGCGCGCGTACCCCAGTGTCTTCGGCCCGGACCAGGTGCCACGATGAGCGCCGCCATGCACGTCCCCGGCGCGCTGGTTCACGCGAGGGACCGGGACTGGGTCGTGCTGCCCGGCAGCACCTCGCAGTTCGTTCTGGCCCGTTCCCTCGACGGGGACAGCGAGTTCGACACCTTGCTGTTCCCCGAGGAGACCTCTGATCCGCGCTTCGCGGCGCCCGAGCTGACGTACGAGACGGACGCGTCGGGTCGCAGAAGGCCCGTCGACAGCGAGGAGATCGGCGACTTCGCCTCGGCCTCGCTGCTGCGCAGCGCCTTGCGGATCTCTGCGTCCAACGGTGCCGGGCCGTTCCGCTGTCTGTCCGGCATCGCGGTCCAGCCGCGCCAGTATCAGCTGGTGCCGCTCATGGCGGCGCTGCGCATGGACACTGTGCGGCTGCTCATCGGCGACGACGTGGGCATCGGAAAGACCGTCGAAGCCGCTCTCATCGCGAAGGAACTCATCGAACAGGGTTCCGCGACCAACCTCGCTGTGCTGTGCTCTCCGGCACTGGCCGAGCAGTGGCAGCGAGAGCTGCGGGCAAAGTTCAGCCTCGACGCCGAGCTGGTACTGCCGTCCACAGCGGGGAAACTGGATCGCTCGCTCGTGGAGAACGACCAGACGATCTTCGACCGCTATCCGTACACCGTCGTCTCGACCGACTTCATCAAACAGCAGGATCGCCGCGACGCCTTCCTGCGCACCTGCCCCGACCTGCTCATCGTCGACGAGGCCCACACCTGCATCGGCGCCGGCGCCGGCCGCCAGCAGCGCTACGACCTCCTGGAGGAGCTCGCCGCCAAGCCGGAGCGCCACCTCATCCTGATCACCGCGACGCCGCACAGTGGTGACCGTGATGCCTTCGCCAAGCTGACCGGGCTGCTCGACCCCGGGCTTGCTCAACTGGACCCGACCGTACCCGCGCACCGCGACCGCATTGCCCGGCACCTCGTGCAGCGCCGCCGCCGCGACATTCGGCACTTCCTCAATGAGGACACCCCGTTTCCCGCCGATCGCATGCTGCGCGAGGTTCCGTACAGGCTCGACAGCGCGTATGCGGAGTTCGTCAGCGACGTGATCGCGTACGCGCGAGAGCAAGTGCGCCGCCCCGACGGTGAGTTGCGTCAGCGGATGAGCTGGTGGTCTGTGCTCGCGCTGCTGCGGTGCGTCCTGTCCTCACCGGCGGCGGGGCAGGCGACACTGACCACCCGCTCCGCGGTGGTCGCGGCGCGTACACCCCAGGAAGCCGACACCATCGCCCGCGTCACCGTGCTGGAAGGTACGGACGCCGAAGCCGCGGAAGGGCTCGACTCGGTGCCCGGCACGCTCCTCGTCCCCGACGAGCAGCAGGAAGCTCCTCGCGATGAGCTTGATGGTGTACGCGACGATGAGACGGCCGCGGGGGAGCAGGCGGATGGGACCACAGTTGAGCCGCCACAGACCCGCGCCAAGAGCGGTCGGCCACGCGTACGGGATCCCAAGCTGCGAGAGTTCGCCCGCCGCGCAGCCGAACTCGCCGCACCGGAGTACGACGCCAAGCTGCGTCTGCTGATCGGCGAGGTCAAGGCCTTGATCGCCGACGGCCACGACCCCATCGTCTTCTGCCGGTACATCCCCACCGCGACCTACGTGGCCGAACACCTCAGGAAGGCACTCGGCTCCCGTGCTCACACCGAGGCGATCACAGGAGACCTGCCCCCCGAAGCCCGCGAGGAACGCATCGCGCAGCTGGCGGCCCGCCCGGGCCGGCAGGTACTCGTGGCCACCGACTGCCTCTCAGAGGGAGTCAACCTTCAGGAGCGCTTCAGTGCGGTCCTCCACTACGACCTGTCGTGGAACCCGACCCGGCACGAACAGCGCGAAGGCCGGGTCGACCGCTTCGGCCAGCGAGCCGAGCGCGTCATGGCCGTCACCCTGTACGAGACCGACACCGGCATCGACGGTCTCGTCCTTGATGTCCTCATCCGCAAGCACCGGGACATCGCCCAGCAGACAGGTGTGGCCCTGCCCGTTCCCCAGGCCGGCGAACGGGTCCTGGAAGCGCTGACGAACAGCCTCCTGCTACGCGGTCGGCCAGAAGCCGCCGGTTCCGGGCAAATCGCCTTCGACTTCGGCGCGGACGACCAGATCGGCGCGGCTCGCGACGAACTCCACCGAGTGTGGGAGAGCGCCGCCGAACGCGAGTCGAAGGTGCCGACGAAGTTCTCCCACTCCGGTATGCGCCCGCAGGAAGTGGAGGACGAGCTGACCGAGCTGCGCCAGATCCTCGGAGTCCCCGGCGACATTGCGGAGTTCACCCGGGAGACGCTCGCGGCACTCCGTGCCCCTCTGCGCAGCCTGCCGGATGCACAGGGATTCACCGCCCAGACCACCCCGCTGCCGGCAGGGCTGAGGCACGCCCTCGGCGTGTACGAGTCCGAGGATCAGGCCGCGGCCGCCGCTTCTACGGGCAGGACTGCGCGCCGCACTGCCGTGAAGAGCAGCCGCAGGACCAAATCCCCCAAGAGGGCAGTGACTTCAGGGACTGGCCCTCGCGATCTGGCCTTCCACAGGGATCTTCCCGTACCACCGAACGAACACGCGTTGGTACGCACTGACCCTGCGGTCCGAGCCCTCGCCCGATACGTTCTGGACTCCTCCATCGATCCGGCGGTCCCACATCATGAACAGCCGGCCCGCCGCCTCGGCGTGATCCGCACCGGTTCCGTCGACATCTACACGGTGCTGCTGCTCACTCGGTATCGACTGAGGCTGAGTATGCCGGTGAAGAACAGCCGGCGACGCAACAAGGACCCGTTGGCTAAGGAGATGGTGGCCGAGGACGCCCGGATCGTCGGCTGGCGCCCCGACGACGAGGGCGGTCTTGAATGGCTCACCGACACGGAGGTCGCCACGCTCCTCGACGCCGAACCCGCGGGAAGCGTCATCCGGGAGCAGCGGGTGTCCAGCATCAGCCGGGCGCTCGGCGAGCTGCGCCTGCCCGAGGTTCGTGATCACCTGCGGGAGTACGGCGATCAGCTGGCTCAGCAGCTGACAGAGGCCCACGTACGCGTACGCGAGGCGGCGGGTGAGCGTGGCCGCGCTCTGGGCGCCGCCGCGGCCCGCCAGATCACCGTGACCCCCGCCGGGCCCCCCGACGAGCTCGGCGTCTACGTATTCGTCCCCGCCGGAGTCCGCCGTTGACCACCCTTCCGATCGACTCCCCATCCCTGGCCGCGCCGACGGCCGGGTCCGCCTCCGCCGTACGGGTCGAGGGACGGCTTTTCACCGCCGACCTGCTCGCGAGGCTCGCGGCCGGCGACCGCGAACTACCGGGATGCGCACCGGCCGACTACGGCCTCTTCCGAGGCGAGCGCATCGGTGATGCGGCAGGCCGCGCCTGGAGCGCGCTCACCGGCGCATACCAGGTCTTCCGTGAGGACCTCGCACGCCTTGGCACGGACCGCCCCGCTACGACTCTCACCCGGCGGGCGTGGCTGCTGCGGCTGTTCACGGAACTTGGGTACGGCCCACTTCACAGCGATGGCGTCACGGTCGAACGCGCGGGAGGCGGCGAGCGGCTGCGGGCCAGCCACCGCTGGCAGGAACATGTGCCTGTGCACCTCCTGGCCTGGGGCACCACCCTGGACCGCAAAGTGGGCAATCGGCGAGCCCCCCAGTCCGTCCTGCAGGAACTCCTCAACGTCTCACCCGGCCACTTGTGGGGCATCCTCTCCAACGGACAGGTCCTGCGCGTCCTGAGGGACTCCACAGCGCTCGTCGGCGCGGCGTATGTGGAGTTCGACCTCGAAGCGATCTTCGACAACGACCAGTACGCCGACTTCGTCCTGCTCTACTCCTTGCTGCACTCCTCCCGGTTCGAACTCGTCGCCAAGACGCGCAAGCGGCGGCGCGGCAAGAGCGGGAGCGGCGGGGACCCGGCGGAGGCGGGCGTCGGTGTCGAAGAGGCCGACTCCGACGACGAGGACTCCGAAGAGCCGGAGGGAGCCGACGAGGCTGGCGCGCCGGAGGAGGACGATGAACTGAAGGCGGGGGGCCCTCGCCAATCCGTGTTCGGGGCCGCGGACGGCGACGTCGAAGGCCTCGCTCTCACTCCCGCGGACTGCCGCCTCGAGTGGCTGCGGATGCACTCGGTCGAGACCGGCCTGCGCGCCCGCGACCACTTGCGCGACCAGGTGGCCGAAGCGCTCGGCGTCCTGGGTACCGGGTTCCTGGAGGCGAACAGGGACCTGGCCGACCGCATCGCGCGCGGCGGCCAGGAGGCCCTGGAGGAGTTCCACCACGAACTCCTGCGGCTCGTATACCAGTTGATCTTCCTGTTCGTGGCCGAGGACCGGGGCATTCTGCTGAACTCCGGGGACACCGAGGAGGAGCGCGACGCCCGCAAGCGGTACATGGACTACTTCTCCACGCGTCGTCTACGCCGTATCGCCTTCCGTCGTCCCGGGGACCGTAACGCCGACCTGTGGCCCGCGTTGTGCCGGGTCCTGAACGCCCTCGGTGCCGACGGCGGCGCACCTGCGTTGGCCTTGCCCGCTCTCGGTGGCCTGTACTTCCGTGACAGCGGTGACGGCCATGGTGAGAACAGTGGCGAAGACGAAGGCGGCAACAACGCCGGTGTCGCTGGTGCCGCCGATCGACCTGGTGATACGGAGCCTCTGCGCGCGGCCAAGCTCGCCAACGCGGCTATGCTGGAAGCGGTACGTCTGCTGTGCCGCGTCCAGGACAAGCAGCGCCGCTGGCAGCGCGTGGACTACCGGCACCTGGGCGCCGACGAACTCGGCAGTGTCTACGAGTCCCTCCTGGAGCTTCGCCCCCGGCGCAGTGCCCAGCCCGAGCGGTTCTGGGTACAGACCCTCGCCGGCAACAAACGCAAGACCACCGGCGCCTACTACACGCCCGTATCCGTGATCGAGAAGCTGCTGGACGAGGCACTGGACCCGGTCATAGACGAGTACGCGGCGGATGGTCCACAGCGCCTGCTCTCCTTGCGGTTTGTCGATCCCGCTTGCGGATCGGGCCACGTCTTGGTCGCCGCCGCCCGCCGTATCGCGCACCGCCACGCCCAGCTCGACACAGGTGATGCCGAACCCGCGCCCGAGCGCGTACGAGCCGCACTCGCCGATGTCGTACGGCACTGTGTGCACGGTGTGGACATCAACCCCATGGCGGTCGAGATCGCCAAGGTCTCCCTCTGGCTCGAATCCCTTGAACCGGGCCGCCCGCTCGCCTTCCTCGACGACCGGGTGAAGGTCGGCAACGCGCTGCTCGGCACCACTCCCAAGCTCATCGCGCAGGGTCTCCCCGACGGCGCCTACAAGAAGCTGACCGGCGACGACGGCAAGATCCTGGCCCAGCTGAAGGCAGCCAACAAGAAGGAACGCGCGGCTGGTCAGGGAACGCAGACCGCCCTCGGGGCGAACCCACTGCGCGTCGGCACGGCCAAGCTGCGCGAGGAAGCCGAGCAGCTCGCCAAGCTGTCGGAGCGACCGCAGTCGAACGAACACCTGGCAGACGTACGCGAACAGGCGCGCCGGTACCGAAAATTCATCCGCGAGTCCGCAGAGCGCCGCCACCACCAGCGGGTCGCCGACGCCTGGTGTGCGGCCTTCCTTTGGCCCAAGCACTCGGGCGCTCCCGCAGCCATCACCAGCACGGTGCTCTCCCAGATCGCGGAAGGACGCGATCTGGACGCCGAGGGCGAGGAGACACTGCGGAGCATCGCGTCCCGCAACCAGTTCTTCCACTGGCACCTGGAGTTTCCGCGTGTGTTCCGCGTGGAGGACGACGAGGCATCGGACCACAACCCCGACACCGGCTGGCAGGGCGGCTTCGACTGCGTCCTCGGCAATCCGCCTTGGGAACGCGTCAAGATCCAGGAGAAGGAGTGGTTCGCCTCCCGGGACGAGACGGTCACTGACGCGCTCAACGCCCACGAACGTAAGCAGTTGATCACGGCCCTGCGCGACAGCGAGGACGCCGTGGACCGCGAGCACTACACGCAGTTCCAGGTGGCGCTGCGTGAGGCGGCCGGTACGACGCTGATGCTGCGCAGCTCGGGCATCTTCCCCTTGACGGGCCACGGCGACGTGAACACTTACGCGGTGTTCACCGAGCGGGCCCGCAATCTCCTGGCCCCCAAGGGGCAGTCAGGTCTCGTGGTTCCGACCGGAATCGCGACCGATCTGACGACGGCCCGGTTCTTCGGGGATCTGGTGGAACGGCAGCAGTTGGTATCAGTTCTGGACATGGAGAACGAAGAGAAGCTGTTCGCTGACGTCACCAACAGGTACAGCTTCTGCCTGTTCACCGTCTCCGGGCCTGGCAGGCGGCACGAGTGGGCACGGCTCGCGTTCCGCGCGCGCAGGCCGGACCAGCTCGACGGGCGGACCTTCGAGCTGGACGCGGCAGGGTTCAAGGCCATCAATCCCAATACGCGGACCTCGCCGGTGTGTGAGAGCCCTGAGCACTTGCGGGTGCTGCGGGGGATCCAGGAGCGGATCGGGGTGTTGTGGCTGAACAAGGGTCTTGGAGGGGAACGGAATCCCTGGGGATTGCGGTTCTTGCGTATGTTTGACATGGCCAGTGATTCGAAACGCTTCCTGCTGGAGGAGACGCTGGTCTCGGAAGGCTGGACACGCAAGGGCAAGGTGTTCGTCAAGGGTGGCGAACGCGCTCTACCGCTGTACGAGGGCAAGTTCATCCACCACTACGACGCCCGCTTCGCCACGTACGAGGATGCGACCCAGGCGCAGATCAACAAGGGCACTCTTCCGCGACTGGACCTGCATGCGCACGAGGATCCGTACGCAGTGCCTTTGCCTCGCTACTGGGTGCATGAGGACGAGGTGGATGGCCGGCTCGCGGCTGAGCACCCTCTCAGGCCGGAGACGGAGTGGCCTTACGGCTGGCTGATGGAGTGGCGGGATGTGTGCCGTGCATCGGATGAGCGGACGGTGATCGCCTCGGTGGCGCCGAGGTCGGCGGTGGGGCACACGGCACCCGTGATGCTTCCTGTCAGGCAGGACCTCCCGCTTCCCGGGCTGCTGGCGAACCTCTCGGCGTTCGCCCTTGACTTCACTGCTAGGCAGAAAATTTCCGGTGCTCATCTGACTTACGCATACTTGGAGCAACTGCCAATCCTGGACCCTGACGTCTATGGTCGGTCCACAGCCTGGCTCGACACCGCCGTCCTCGCGGACTGGATCCGCCCTCGAGTCCTTGAACTCACGTACAGCTCACACGACTTGGCGGATTTCGCCCGCTATCTTGACGACGAAGGTGCCCCCTTCGTCTGGGACGAGGAGCGCCGCTTCCTCATGCGCGCGGAACTCGACGCCGCGTACTTCCACCTCTACGGCCTGACCGAGGACGAGGCCGCCTTCGTCCTGGATTCCTTTCGGGCCTTCCGTAATCGGAAGCCGGAGCTGTTCGCGCGCACGAAGGGCGAAATCCTGACGATCTACCGGGAGATGGCCGTGGCTGCGGAGCAGGGAACACGCTACGTACACCCGAAGCTGACCCCGCCGCCGGGGGAGGGTTCACGTCATGATCCAGGCACGAGCCCGCTCACTCGGCCCGGAGGCCCTTCGCCGAGTCGGCCCGATGTGGACACGCGGCGCGAGACCGACGACGGCGGCCTGTTTGGGCTTGCGGATCTCGGTACGGGTACGCGCCGGTCATAGCTCGCCGGCGATGATTCCTGCTCGGAAGGCGGCCCATTCGGAGGCGGTGAAGCGCAGGGGTTCGCGTCCGGGGTTCTTGGAATCCCGGACGGTCCTTGCACCGTAAGAGAGTTCGGCGACCTCGACGCAGGTCCCTTCGCCTCCGCTCACTGAGGCTTTGCGCCACTGCACGGCGGTCAGGTCGAACGTGTACAGGTCCGACTTGCTGCCGCTGCTCACTTGCGGTGCTTCTCCTCGATGTCCGCGATCATCGCCAGCGAGTCGTCCGTGGGAAGCGTAGCTGCCACGATGCGTTCGAAGGCGTCGGCGAAGGTTCGAACGTCGCCGACGCCCTCAACTTAGGACGAGCCGATCAGACTCTCCAGTAGCACTACGTCAGGCATGGGCGACGGGAAGCTGACCAAGCTGAAGCCCCCGATGTTGCCGGGGCGGGGGGGTGGCGGCCATAGGCATTACCTGAAGCGTGACGTGAGGCATCTCGGCGACGTCGAGCAGCCGGCGCAGTTGCTCACGCATGGTGGTCGGCCGTAGAGCGAAGCGCTGGTGGAGCGCGGCCTCATGAAAGACCGCCCAGAACTTCAGCGGACCCTCGGTACGCGTGAGGACGGCCTGGCGAGCCTGACGTACTTCCGCCAGCGCCGCGACCTCCTCGGGGGCGCGGGTGATGGCATTGGCCGAGATGATCTCCCGCGCGTATGCGGCGGTCTGCAGCAGTCCGGGGATGAGAAGAGGGGTGAACTCGCGGATGCTGTCGGCGTCGGTTTCGAGCGAGATGTAATCGGCATACGAGGGGGAGACAACGCTGCTGCAACTCGTGCTGTCCGAGTTGGTCGGCAACGCGGTCCGGGCCTGCGGGGATTACATCCCGCTGGACGTGGAGGTGTACGTGACGACGTACGGCATCGCCGTGAACGTGCACGACCCGGACCCCGGCGCCCTCCCGAGGCGTCGCGATGCTCCGCTGGACAGCGCCGTCGCGGAGAGAGGGCGCGGACTCGGCATGGACGATCTGCTCGCGCCGGGGTGGCAGGTGCGCAGGTCCGCGATCGGAAAACAGGTGAGGTGCCGGGTACCCGCCGAGCCGGGCTGAGTGCCATGACCGCCCGGAACGGGAAGTTCAACTGCGAGGAGCCGGTGCGGGATTGTCGGTGACGGCGGCTATGTTGGGAGGTCGGGAGATGATCGGTTCGGCCGTCCGGCGGTAGCGGACGGTCAAGGGCAAGGGGGATGCCGTATGACCACCGTCTTGGAGCTCAACGCGCGTGCGGTGCATGCGGCGATGGGCGTGCTCCACCGGTTGGCGTCCGGGCATGGGCTGCCGTTCCGTCAAGTGTGGGCCCGGGTCCTTGAAGACGATCCCACGCTGAAGGCGGACTGGGAGAAGGCCTTTCCGCAGCTCGCCACCACGGCGCGCACACGGCTTCAGTACGAGAGCATCAATCTGGTCAAGGCGGGTTGGCTGCGCAAGTCCGGCCGCGTCTGGCGGCTCACCGGACCGGGGCGCCAGGCTTACTCGCAGTACGGCCAGGACAGCGCGGCCTTGCTGGCGAAGGCGTACGAAAGATACGGATACTGGAGCGACGAGCGGGCGGCCTTCAACCGAGCGGCGGAGGTCTTGGAAACTCTGCCGGATGACAGCAGATGGGTGTCGGTCGAAGATCTCGCGGAGTCGGTCGGCCTGGCGGCGGCGCCGCTGCGGGTCTGGTTGCAGAGCGGACGGCCGCCGGGGTGGTATCTCGCACTCGGAGGCGACGGTGAGGTGCCCGATGTACTGGGGCTGACCGAAGGCGAGTTGGATGAGTGGCGCACCCTCCTGGAGGACAACCAGGTCTATGACGCGGCGGCGTCGGGAGGTCGGGCCGTACGGGCCAGGATCGACCGCAGGCTCTCCGACATGGTCCTGCGCGAGCGGGCGATAGAGGACGGCGCTGTTCCGCGACTGATGCAGCCGCGCCGCAGGGCCTGGCTGATCCGGGGCACCGATGCGCGCGGCGTGAACCTGATCACCTCGCTGTGGCGGGACAAAGGCGTCTGCACGCTCGCGGCGGACCGGTTGCCGCTCCTTGAGGACGGCGTCGACGCGGAGACGATCCGTGAGCTTGTGGAGACGTACTACTCCCACCTCAGTTCTGCTCGGCGCACCGAGACCACGCAGGGCTTTCACGCTTTCCTGTCCCAGATGCGCGAGGGCGACATCGTCCTCACCACAGACGGCGACCAGGTCTTTCTGGGGGAGATCAAGGGAGCCGCGACCGAGACGGTCACGGGCGACGGGCCGGTGTTGCAGCGCGCCGTGGACTGGGTCAACGCCGACAGTCCGCTGGCCATGGAGGAATTGCCGGAGGCGCTCACCGGCCCGCTGGGCAACCCGAACGCCGGCCTCCTGGAGATCTCCGAGTTCACCAGTGACCTTGAGGTCTTTCTCGACGAGGAGCCGGAGCAGACACCCGCGGGAGTGGTCGCGGACGCAGAACTTCCGGACGCCACCGATGAGTTGGCGAGGGAGGTGACGATGCCGGACATCGAGTGGCTTCAGGACTGCGTCGAACTGCTGAGAGACCGGCCGCAACTGATCCTGTACGGGCCACCCGGTACGGGCAAGACCTTCACAGCCCTCGCTCTGGCGCGTCATCTCACGGGAGGCCGTCGAGCCAACGTCCGTCTGGTCCAGTTCCACTCCGCGTATTCCTACGAGGACTTCTTCGAGGGCTTCCGGCCGCGCGCGGTTCCCCTCGCCCAGCCGGAGTCGAAATTGGAACCGGACGGTGGACGGCTCCACGGCGGGTCGCCGTACGGCGGCCCGGGCGGCAAGGACCTGTCGGACGCCGGATCGGGCATCGTCTTCGACCTGGTGCAGGGTCCGTTGAAGCAGCTCGCCGAGCAGGCCGAGGAGACCAGGAGCGAGATCTTCGTCCTGGTGATCGACGAAATCAACCGGGCCCATCTCGCCAAGGTCTTCGGTGAGTTGTACTTCCTGCTCGAGTATCGCAAGGAGTTCGTCCACCTACTCTACGGCTCTGACGCGGGCCGTCGCTTCCGACTGCCGCCCAACCTGGTCATCATCGGCACGATGAACACGACCGACCGCTCCATCGCCCTCATGGACGCGGCCATGAGGCGACGCTTCTCCTTCATGGAGCTCCACCCCGGCAAGCCGCCCGTAAACGGGGTCCTGGCACAGTGGCTACAGGACGAGCGGCTGCCTGCCGACGCCGCTGTGCTCCTCGACGCCCTCAACGCCCGTATCGCGCAGGCTTCACTAGAGGACCGAGACTTCCGCATCGGCCCTTCGTACTTCCTGCGCCCCGCTGTACACACCCAGCCCAGAGGACTTGAGCGCATCTGGAAACACCAGATCCTGCCGCTGCTCACCGAACTCCACTGGGGCGAGGACGTCGACGTGGAGGCCGAGTACGGGTTGGAGTCACTGCGACAGGAGACGAATCTGCCCGCCGTTTCGCCTGTTCCGGCACCGGCCAGGTTCGCTGACGGGACGACACCGCCGGGCAGCGCCGACCACGCGGAGACCGCGGCCCATACCGGCAACGCCCCAGCCGGCGGGGGAGAGCCCGCGTGACCGAGGCCCAGGCCGGGCGGAGCCGCCCGGCAATCCCCGGGCAGCGCGCCTCACAGGCGTGGAGTCGGCCTGGCCCTCGTGCCGCGGATCCCGGTGACGGGCTGCGGCAGAGCATCCGTACTCCTACTCCTCCGCATCAGGGCCGCCGCGCACCTGTGTGTACAGGCCCAAGGCATCGGCCGACTCCCGCCATCGACATTGCCGAGGGCGACGACTGGACCACATGGAACCTGACCGAAGCCCAGTTCAGAACGCTGAGCACCAGGACTGTCGGCAAGATCCTCAGCCTCAAGCCAACTCCGGGGCACAGGGACGGTACGACATGGGACCTGAAGGCTAAGCGGACTGTCGGCGCGGTCGGACTCGGCGCGGGCGACGGTGCCTTGCTGCTCCGGATCGCTCCGAAGACCACGGTGGACCGGCTGCTCCACGTACTCGCGCACGCCCAGGAGAAACGCCTGCGCTGGCAGCCGGCACCGGTGGACGCGGCCGTGCACCGCGACCTCTTCCCCGCCATCGCCCACACTTTCACGCGTGCCGCCGAGCGGGCGCTGCACGCAGGAGCGCTCTCCGGCTATCGCGATCGCGAAGACACCTCGATGACGCTGCGCGGCCGTCTGCGCGCCGCCGACCAGTTGCGCCGTCGGCCAGGACTCGCTCTCCCGCTGGAGATCGCGTACGACGAACACACCACGGACATCGCGGAGAACCAGCTGCTGCTCGGTGCGGCTCGCCGTCTGTCCCGCGTTCCGGGCATACCCGAGCATCTACGCACCAGGCTGCGCCAGTTGGACGTCCTTCTGGAAGGCGTGACCGCACCCCGACCGGGTGCGCGTATCCCCGCCTGGTCGCCGAACAGGCTCAACGCTCGCTACGTTCCTGTTCTCCGCCTCGCCGACATCATCCTGCGCGGCGCTTCGTTCGAATACGACGACGGCCGGCCGGTCACAGTGGACGGGCTCCTGCTGAACATGGAGAAGGTCTTCGAGGACTTCGTGGCCAATGCGTTCGGCGCTGCACTGGAGCGCCTCCTCGGCGGTCGCGCTCAGGCGCAGGCGACCCACTATCTCGACGAGCGCAAGAAGCACCGCATGCATCCGGACCTGCTGCACCGACTGCCTATGAACGGCGAGCTGCTGCCGACCATCGTGGTGGATGCGAAATACCAGGACGGAATCGAGTCGGCCAATCTCTACCAGATGCTGGCGTACTGCACTCGCTTCGGCCTGGCCGAAGGGCACCTCGTATCGTCAGGGGGCGAGGAGGACGGTACTGCGATCCGTATCCCGGTACACGGCGGCGCTGTCACGATCCACCGGCATGTACTCGATCTTTCGCTCAGCCCATCACAGCTCAACATCAGGGTCGATGAACTCGCGCAGACGATTGCCGCCGCACGGACGGACCAGACGCGCACCCGTGCTTAGGCGCTGCCGTAACCACGCAGGGGCCGGCGCCGAGGCCCTGTCACCAGCTCTGGTGGAACGGACTAGCCTGCCGACCATGATTCGTGCCATGGTGTTCGATGTCGGTGAGTGCCTGGTGGACGAGACCCGGGAGTACCGGACGTGGGCGGACTGGCTGGGGTGCCTCGGCATACCTTCGCGGCCATGTTCGGGGCCGTCATTGCGCAGGGGCGGGACTACCGCGAGACGTTCAAGGAGTTCCGGCCCGGGTTCGATCTGACTGAGCAGCGGGAAAAGCGGGCCGCGGCGGGGAAGCCCGAGTGGTTCGGGGAGGACGATCTGTACCCGGATGTGCGGCCGATGCTCAGCGCTCTGCGGGACGCCGGCTTGTGGGTCGGTATCGCCGGCAATCAGACGGTGCGGGCCGGCGGACTGTTGCGCGGGCTCGATTTGCCCTCCGACCTGATCGCGACGAGTGACGACTGGGGCGCGTCGAAGCCGGACGTGGTGTTCTTCGAGCGGGTCATCGAGGCGACGCCGGCTGAGCCGGGCGAGATCCTGTACGTCGGTGACCGGCTCGACAACCACATCCGTCCGGCGGTGCAGGTCGGACTGCTTACCGCGCTGATCCGCCGCGGGCCCTGGGGCACGATTCAGCAGCGCGATCCGGATGCGGATGCGATCACGGCGATGAGGATCGATTCGCTCACCGAGCTGCCGGAGAAGATCGCGAAGTTCAACGCCGCAGAGGGCTGACCGTCGTCCCCCATGAGTCGATCAAGACGACAGTGGACATCTACGGGCACCTAGTCCCCGAGGCGTGGGGTCGTTGCCGAGACGTCATGCGGAGCGCCATGCGTCCGGCGGTCGAGGACCCAGGCGAGTTTGTCTCCGCGGCTTGACGTGCTGGATGTGCTGGATGAGTCCCGACGGTGCTGGATGGGTGCTGGATGCGATCACCTGAGGGAAAGTTTCCGCAGGTGGGAGCCCTGCACTACAGATTCCGCTTCAACGTCTAGATCCGCACCGAAGCGGCCACTACGAGCATTCGGCCCGCACGAGGGTGCCCATGCGCAGGTCCGGACGGGGCGAGGACGTCGCGGCGTCGGGCTTCGGCATCATGTGGCCGGGGTCCGGTCGCGGTCGGCCGCGGGGCCCAGCCCCGCGACGGCCCGCAGCCGACCGGGACCGTGCGGGTCGGCGACGGCCCGCACCCGGTCCAGAGCGTCGAACGTGCCGGTCAGACTCGGAACCTGGCGAACCGTCAACAGGTCTCCGGGGGTGACGAGGCCGTCGAGCACCGCCTCCACCAGAACGTGGTTGACGTGCACGAGCGCGTCGGCAACGGTGCAGCCGGCCGTGGCGACGTACAGCTCCCGGCTCCGGTGGCGGCCGCTCGACCGGGGTCTGCCGGG
>NZ_JAAGMG010000350.1 GCF_010548525.1 Streptomyces sp. SID14478 | reverse complement strand
GCACCTGACGGAACGGGCGCTGCTGCAGCGGCGGTTCGACGGATCCCTGCGGGGGCTGCTGCGGCCGCGCGCCGAGCGCACCGCCGAGGCGAAGCGGGGGATCGACGCCGCCCTGACCGCCGCCGGACTCGACCGCGCCTGCCTGCCCAAGGGATCCCGCACGGCCGTACGCGACCTGGAGCGCACCGAGGCGCTGCGCCTCTCGCTCGCCCTCGCCCTCGTCGGCCGCCCGCGGCTGCTCGGCATCGACGACACCGACCTGAAGCTCGCGGAGGCCGAACGGGCCGACATCTGGGCGCAGTTGCGCAGTGTCGCCGACCGCGGCACCACGGTCGTCGCCGTGTGCAGCGAGGCGCCCGACGGCATCGACGCCGTCGTCGTACGGACCACCCCCGCGGACACCACCGCCCCCATCGACACCGACAAGGAGGCGGCCGATGCGCTCGCCGAAGCTGGCCTCTCTTGAACTCAGGCGCTTCGGCAGGGGAAAGCTGCCGCGCGCCGCGCTCGTCGCTCTGTTGCTGTTGCCGCTGCTCTACGGGGCGTTGTACCTGTGGTCCTTCTGGGACCCGTACGGGCGGCTCGACAAGATTCCCGTGGCGCTCGTCAACGACGACAAGGGCGCGACCGCCGCGGGCCGGAAGGTCAGCGCGGGCGACGACATCACCAAGGGCCTGTACGACAGCGACACGTTCGCGTGGCACGAGGTCGGTGCGGCCGAGGCCCGGCGGGGCGTGGAGGACGGCACGTACTACCTGTCGCTGACGATGCCCGAGGACTTCAGCAAACGGATCGCGTCCAGTTCCGGTGACTCCCCCGAGACCGGCGCCCTTCAGGTGCGGACGAACGACGCGAACAACTACATCGTCGGGCAGATATCGCGGACGGTCTTCTCCGAGGTGCGCTCCGCCGCGTCCACGAACGCCTCGCGGTCCTTCCTCGACAAGATCTTCGTGTCCTTCTCGGACATCCATGACGCGACCCAGAAGGCCGCGAAGGGCGCGGACGATCTGGAGGGCGGCATCGGCAAGGCCAAGAAGGGCTCGAAGGACCTGGCCGACGGCTTGAAGGAGGCCAAGAAGGGCAGCGGCGACCTGGCGGGCGGCCTGAAGAAGCTCACCAAGGGGTCCGCGGATCTGGAGGCCGGTTCCCGGCAGGTCTCCGGCGGCACCCAGACCCTCGCCGACACCGTCAACGGCGCCGCCGACCAGGCACTGCCCTTCCTCAAGGGGAACAAGAAGCAGATCGGTGACGCGGCGAGGCTCGTCGCCGACTCCGCGAAGGGCGTGCGCAGCAACCTCGACGGCCTGGTGAAGCTCGCTCCCACGGCCCGGAAGGGGGCCCACGCAGGCGCCGACATCCTTGTCGGGGTCTATGAACGGCGCTGCGAGAAAGCACTCCTCGACGACCCGGCCTGCCCGGACCTCAAGAAAGCCGCCGCCGCGGCCTCGGACGTCGCCGCCGTCTCCGACGACCTGAACACGCTCATCCAGGACGAGCACGGCGACCTGGGCCTCATGGACAGCCATCTGAAGACGCTGCAGAAGCAGTCGGAGGCGCTCGCCGAGCGCGCCCCGACCCTCGACAAGGACGTCGAGAACGCCGTCGCCCAGATCAACAAACTCAACAAGGGCGCGGGCCAGGTCGCCGCGGGTGCCAAGAAGCTGCATACGGGGCTCGGCACGGCGCGGACCGGGTCCACCGCGCTCGACGCCGGGGTGGGCAAGTTGAAGACCGGGGCGAACGACCTCAACGGCGGCATGTTCAAGCTGGCGGACGGCTCCGGACAGCTGGCGGGCGGACTGCACGACGGCGTCCAGAAGATTCCCGACTACGACAAGAAGGACCGTGATCAGCGCACCGAGGTGATGGCCGACCCGGTGCGGCTCGCCTCGCAGTCGCTCCACAAGGCGCCCAACTACGGGACGGGTTTCGCCCCGTACTTCATTCCGCTGTCGCTGTGGGTGGGCGCGATGGTCGCCTACATGTTGATCCAGCCGCTGAACCGGCGTGCGCTGGCCGTGGGCGCCTCTTCATGGCGCGTGGCGTTCGCGGGCTGGCTGCCGGTCGCCGCCCTCGGCCTCCTCCAGGTGGCGGCCCTGATGTCCGTACTGCACTGGGCACTTGGGCTCCAGATGCTGCACGCGGCCGGAACGGTCGGCTTCCTGTGCCTGGTCACCGCGTGCTTCGCGGCCCTCGTGCAGTGGCTCAACGCCCGCTTCGGTGCGGCGGGCCGCATCCTTGTCCTCGCCTTCCTGATGCTGCAGCTGACGTCGGCGGGCGGCACGTATCCCGTGCAGACGAGTCCCGGCTTCTTCAACGCGATCCACCCGTTCCTGCCGATGAGCTACGTGGTCGAGGCCCTGCGGCGGCTGATCTCCGGTGGCGACCTCGGTCCCGTGTGGCAGGCGTGCGCCGTGCTGGCGGCCTTCACCACGGGCGCCCTCGCCCTGACCGCGCTGACGGCCCGGCGCAGGCAGGTGTGGACCCTGGACCGGCTGCACCCGGAGCTGAGCCTGTGAGCGCCCCCGCACGACGGCCTGTGAGAATCGGGGGCATGGAAAGCAGCACACGGCGTCAGGCCACCCGGCAGAAGCTCTACGAGGCCGCTGTCACGCTCATCGCGGAGCAGGGGTTTTCCGCGACCACAGTCGATGAGATCGCCGAGCGCGCCGGGGTCGCGAAGGGCACCGTCTACTACAACTTCGCCAGCAAGTCGGTCCTCTTCGAGGAGCTGCTCCGGCACGGCGTCGGGCTTCTCACCGCTTCCCTCCGGGAGGCGGCACAGAAGGCGGACGAGAACGGCGGCACCAAGGTCGACGCCCTGGACGCGATGATCCGCGCCGGTCTCGTGTTCATCGACGAGTACCCGGCCTTCACGCAGCTCTACGTAGCCGAGCTGTGGCGCACGAACCGTGCCTGGCAGTCCACGCTCGCCGTGGTCCGCCAGGAGGCGGTGGCCGTCGTCGAGGGCGTGCTGCGCTCCGCCGTGGAGAACGGCGAGCTGAGCGAGGAGATCGACGTGCCGCTGACCGCGGCCGCCCTGGTGGGCATGGTGCTCGTGGCCGCCCTGGACTGGCAGGCCTTCCAGCCGGAGCGTTCGCTGGACGACGTGCACGCCGCGCTGTCGCTGCTGCTCCAGGGCCGGGTCGGGGGCGGGCAGCCGCTGACCGGAAAAGCGTGACCTTCATGTGAAGCGCCGGTCCGGCAGGGCCTGTGGTCGTTCTCAGGCCTCACCGGACCGGCGCGTCCCCCGTTGTTCCCCCGTCGGGCCCCGCGTGCGGTCTCCCCCGGGTCCCCCGTGCCTCGCTCCCACCCTTGCGGGCGAGAGGAGCGGCCAAGGGCGCCGCATCCGTTCCGCCGCCCCGTGTCGGCGGTACCGGGAGCCGCGCCCCTCTCCGTGGCCTCCACTCTTCCGTCTGTGCAGGTCGGGGCCCATCCGCGTACCTACTCATCTCACTCTCTAGGTACGGATACTCAGACGGGTGCGCTCATCCCCAGGCACGGAGAGTTCCCCACTGGTTACGATCACGTTCGTGTCCGTACTCCCCCTGGTCTTCACCAGTGGCTGGGCGAGCGGGATCAACGCGTACGCGGTGGTCCTGCTGCTCGGCGTCTTCGGCGCGACCGGGCTGACCGACGAGGTCCCCGAGTCGCTGCAGCGTCCGGACGTCCTGATCGTGGCCGGCGTGCTCTTCCTGTGCGAGGCCGTCGCGGACAAGATCCCCTACGTCGACTCGGTGTGGGACACGGTGCACACCGTGATCCGGCCGGTCTCCGGCGCCGTCGTGGGCGCCCTGCTCGCCGGACAGAGCGGGTCCCTGTCCGACCTGGCGGCCGGGGCGATCGGCGGCTCCACGGCGCTGGCCAGCCACTCCGTCAAGGCCGGGACCCGGATGGCGGTGAACACCTCGCCCGAGCCGGTGACGAACTTCGTGATGAGCACCGCCGAGGACCTCGGCGTCGGCGGCATCATGACGTTCGCGATGTACTACCCGAAGGCGGCCGCGATCACCGCCGCGGTGCTGCTCGTGCTCGGCCTGCTGATGCTGTTCCTCCTCGTCCGGCGTATCCGCCGCTTCCTGCGCAGACGCGCCCAGCGACGCGAGGAGAAACGCCTCGCGCGCGAGGCACCGCCACCCTTGTGACCTGGCAGCGGCGTTGTCAGTGCCTGCCGATACAGTCCCTGGCATGGCACGAATTGCGGTGATCGGCGCGGGGATGGGCGCCATGGCGGCCGCCGCTCGGCTGGCTGTCGCGGGCCACCGACCGGTGGTCTTCGAGCGCGCGTCGACGTACGGCGGTGCGGTCGGCCTGCTGGAGCGTGAGGGCTTCGCGTTCGACACGGGCCCGGGCCTGCTCCCGCTGCCCGCGGTCTACCGCGACCTGTTCGTCAAGACCGGCAAGGAGCCGTTGGAGGACCTCGTCGGGCTCACCCAGATCGAGCCTGCCGTGCGGCACGTCTTCGCGGACGGCACGACGGCGGACCTGCCCAACGCCCGGCGCGCGGGTGTCGCCGAGGCACTCGACGCGGTCGTCGGCTCGGGCGCGGGCGCACGCTGGTCGGCGTTCATGGACCGGGCGCGGGAGGCCTGGGACCGATCCCGCCGCCCGCTGCTCGAAGAGCCCCTGTGGCCGAACTGGCGGGTGCTGGCCGACCGCGAGCCGTATCCGGCGCTCACCCGGAAGCGCCTGCTGCGCAAGGACCGCACCGCGACGACACTCGCCGGGATCGGCGGTCTCGAACTGGGCGGGGACGCGCGCCTGGTGGCGCTCGTGGAGCAGTACGCACTGGCGTACGGACTCGATCCCCGTACGGCGCCCGCGAGCGCGGCCGTGCTGCCGTACATGGAGCAGACCTTCGGGACGTGGGCGGTGAGCGGTGGTCTGCGGGCGCTCGCGGACGCGGTGTACGCGCGCTGCCTGCAGCGCAGGGTCGAGTTCAGGTTCGACGCGGACGTCACCCGGATCGTGGAGAAGGACGGCCGCGCGGCCGGCGTCGAGCTGGGCGACGGTGCGGTGGAGGAAGCCGACTTCGTGGTCGCGGGCGTCGCACCGAGCGTGCTCGACGGCCTGCTTGCCGGACGGTCCGTGCGGGGCGAGGTGCCGGCGCAGTCCGAGTCGGCGCTGTCCTCCCGGCTCACGGTCCACCTGGCGCTGCGCGGTGCGCGGCCCGAGGGCACTGCGCACCGCACGGTCGTGCACGGAGCGGACAGGGACGCCGAGCTGGCCTGGCTGTTCGACGGCGGCCCGCGCCCGGACAGACCCACGGTGGCGGTGCTGCGCACCGGGGACCCTTCGCAGGTGCCGGACGCCGGCCACGAGGCGGTCACGGTCATCGTCACCGTGCCCGCCCACGCGCGCGTGGGCGGGGCCGACGTGGAAGCGGTGCTCGCGGCGACGCAGCGCGCCGTCCCCGACCTGCGCGAGCGCATCCTGTGGCACGAGATCCGTGCGCCTCAGGACATCGCGGAGACGACGGGCGCGGCCGGAGGCGTCGTGCCCGCACCCGCCCTCGCCGCTGCCCGGGGAAGACTGCTGCACCCGGCCAACGCCACGGCGCTGCCGGGGCTCTTCGCGGTCGGCGGCTGGTCGCATCCGGGTGGCGGTCTGCCGCACGCGGGCATGTCCGGAGCGCTGGTGGCGGGCCTGATCGTGGAAGGCCCGCAGTTCCGCGGCTCCCAGTGAGCCGCGGTCCGCGGGCGTCTCAGTACCGGTACTGCTGCTCGTTGTAGCCGGTGTCGTACCCGGTGTTCGGGTCGTGCTGCGGATACGCCGGGTAGGGCTGCTCGGGCGGCAGTTCGCCGCCATAACCCTGCTGCTGCTCGTCCCCGCTGCGCTGCTGCGGGACCCAGACGCCGCCGGGAGGCGTGTCCGCGCCGTAGCCGCCTGCGGTCGCGTACGGGTCGCTGTACTGCTGCTGCCCCGTGGCGTACGGGTCACCGTACTGGGGCTGCGCCGGGTACGTCTGCGTGCCGATGTACGGGTCCGAGTAGGGCGCGGCGTACGGCTGCTGACCGGTGTCGTAACCGTAGTTCTGCTGGTCGTAGCCGTAGGACGAGGTGTCGTAGCCGTAGCCCTGGGACGCCTGCGCGCTCTGGGCGTACGCCGTGTCGCTGTAGACGCCGTACTGGCCGGTGTCGTCGGGCATCGGCTCGGGGGCGTACACGGCGGTGGACTCGGCCGGGGACTCCGGGACCTGCGCGAACTGGGACGTCTGCGCGTACTCCGTGCCCGGGGCCGCCTCCTGCTGGTACTCCAGGTCGGAGACCTGGAGCGTCGGGTCCTGGTGGACCGGCTCGCGCCTGCGGCGCTTGCTGCCGCTCTCGGCGGCGTCGCCGGGCCCGCCCTTGAGGGCCCAGCCCTCCGCGAAGCCGCGGCGGAACGACAGCGTGACGTACGTCTGGCCGATCGCGAAGGCGATGGCGCCCGCCGCGATGACGAACACCGAGGGCATCAGGACGCCGAGGACCACCCCGAGGAAGCCCACGAAGGCGAGCAGTCGCCAGCGCAGGCGCGCCTTGTACTGCAGCAGCACCTCACCGAGGAGCCACAGTGCCACCAGTCCGAACGCGACATAGAGGACCGCCCAGCCCATGTACGCCCCTCTCGTACGGCCGTATCCCCTTGCGGGTACGGGCCATCAGGCCTGCTGGTCGTGCAGGCCCAGGTTTTCGTAGATTTCCAGCGTCGCCGTGGAGTTGTTGAGCGTAATGAAGTGCAGACCCGGTACGCCTTCGTCAAGCAGCTTCGCGCAGAACTCCGTCGCGAACTCGATGCCAATGGAGCGTACAGCGGCTGGATCGTCTTTGGCTGTGAGGATCCGCTCTTTCAGCGCCGGGGGGAAGTCCGCGTTGCTGAGCTTGGGCAGGCGTTCGAGCATGCGCACACTCGTCACCGGCATGCATTCCGGAATGACGGGGGTGTCACAGCCCGCGGCGGCGACCCGGTCGCGCAGCCGCAGGTACTCCTCCGGGTAGAAGAACATCTGCGTGATGGCGTAGTCGGCGCCTGCCCGGCACTTGTCGACGAAGTGCCGCACGTCGGTGTCCCAGTCCGCCGAGCGCGGGTGCATCGCGGGGAACGCGGCGACACCGACGCAGAAGTCGCCCGACTCCTTGATCAACTCGACGAGTTCGGCCGCGTACGTCAGGCCCTCGGGGTGCGAGATCCAGTCGCCCATGGGGTCGCCCGGCGGGTCACCGCGCACCGCCAGCATGTTCCGGATCCCGGCGTCGGCGTACTGGCCGATGATGTTGCGCAGCTCGGCGACCGAGTGCTCGACGGCCGTGATGTGGGCGACCGGTGTCAGCGTCGTGTCGGCGACGATCTGCTGGGTCTCCTTGACGGTGCCCGCGCGCGTGGAGCCGCCCGCGCCGTACGTCACGGAGACGAAGTCGGGTGCGACGGCCTCGACCCGGCGCAGCGCGTTCCACAGGTTGCGCTCGCCCTTCGCGGTTTTCGGCGCGGAGAACTCGAACGAGTACGTCGTCTTGCCGGCCGCGAGCATGTCACGGACGGTGCGGGCGCGATCAGTCCTGGTGGAAGCGGTGCCAAAGGCCATACGGGCAGGTTACTGACGGAATCGGCCGCGCCCTAATCCCCGTCCACCTTGCGGACACACGAGCGAAGGCGGGCGCCACCGGGGGTCACAGGGACCGCAGACGCTTGGCGAACTCGGCGGTCGCGGCGGCCGGGTCGGCGGCCTCCGTGATGGCGCGGACGACGACGACACGGCGGGCGCCGGCGTCAAGCACCTCGTCCAGGTTGCCCAGGTCGATGCCGCCGATGGCGAACCAGGGGCGGTCGGTGCCGAGGGCCGCGGTGTGGCGCACCAGGTCGAGGCCGGGCGCGTACCGGCCGGGCTTGGTGGGCGTCGGCCAGCACGGGCCGGTGCAGAAGTAGTCCACGCCCTCCTGGACGGCGGCGGCGGAGGCCTCCGCGTCGGCGTGCGTGGAGCGGCCTATGAGGACGTCCTCGCCGAGGAGGGCGCGGGCCGCGGGGACGGGCAGGTCGCCCTGCCCCAGGTGCAGCACGTCCGAGCCGGCCGCGTGCGCGACGTCCGCCCGGTCGTTGACCGCGAAGAGCTTGCCGTGCCGGCGGGCCGCGTCGGCGAACACGGCGAGGTGCTCCAGCTCCTCGCCGGCCTCCATGCCCTTGTCCCGCAGCTGCACGATGTCCACGCCGGCGGCGAGGACGGCGTCCAGGAACTCCGGCAGGTCGCCCTGGCGCTTGCGGGCGTCGGTGCACAGGTAGAGCCGGGCATCGGCGAGCAGCGTGCGCTTCGGGTCGGCCATGGGAATCCCCCGTTGTTGACGGTGACGTGCGCACCACGGGGTCCGAGGACCCCGTGGTGCGCACACCGGGCGGTTGTCAGGTCAGACGGCGAGCGCCTGGGCGCGGCGCTTCACCTCCGTGCCGCGATTCTCGCTCAGCGCCTGTGCGGGCGTGCCCGGCAGGGTCGGGTCGGGGGTGAAGAGCCACTCCAGCATCTCTTCGTCACTGAAGCCGTCGTCCCGCAGCACCGTCAGGAGGCCGACGAGCCCCTTGACGATCTTGTCGCCGTCGATGAAGGCGGCGGGCACGTGCAGTGCCCTGTTCTCACCACGGCGTACGGCGATCAGCTGGCCTTCCTTCACCAGCTGCCGCACACGCGTCACCTCGATGTCGAAATGCTCCGCGATATCGGGGAGGGTGAGCCAGTCGGGGACGAGAGCATCGATCTTTGCGTCAATCTCGGTCACAGGACAAGCCTGCCATCCCGGACTGACAGTCGGAAGTCGGGGCCGTCTGACCAGGGGTTTCAGTGACGCGTCGGACGGCACGAGGACTGCTTGTCCGCGGTGACCCAGCCGTGGGCCGTGGTGAGGTCGCGGGCGTAGCAGGTCCCGGTGTCGGTGGTGCCCCGGTACGTCTCGTGGGACGAGCCGTCCGCCTTCTGGACCGCGCCGTCCTTGCGGGCGAGGTCGCCCGTGGCGTCGAGCCGGTCGTCGGTGAAGGCGTCGAGGTGCCACCGTCCGAAGCCGCCGCGGTGGCTGTCCTTGAGGGCGCGGCCCTGGGTGACGGCGGCTTCGAGTTCGTAGTTGTTGTAGTCGCCGTACAGCGGGATGCTCATGTCCACGTCGATGGGGTACGACCAGGCGTGCCGCTGTGCGGTTTCGCGGCCCCGCGCGCGCGTGGTGACGGTCGTCGTCCCGTGGTCGCGCTGGTGGACGACCTGGTCCTGGCCGGTCTTGGAGACCGTTCCGGTGCTGCTGTAGGCGAAGTCCTGGTCGACGGTGGTGGTGACGCGGCCGTGCGAGGTGTTCACGTAGCCGGAGATCTTCCAGGAGCGGCCGGTGCGCACCGAGACGGCGGTGGCGCCGTCGTCCTGTGCGGTCTGCCGCGTGGCGACGTCCGGCGCGAGGCCGAGCGTGTTCGTGGTGACCTTGCCGGTCGTGCGGGCGGCGTGCGCGTCGGTGTCCAGGAAGAGCGCGCCGTCCACGGTCCAGCTGTCGTTGGCACCGTAGGGCGTGATGCTCACCTGATGCGGCGTGCCGTCGGAGAGTTCCCCGGCGAAGGGCGTGAGGTCGATGTCGTAGGCCTCGGTCCTGAACTGGTCGATCGCCGGGACCGGCCGCCACAGGGTGGGCACGATGCCGCCGGAGTAGACGACCGGGTAGGGCTGGGCCAGGCCTGCCGGTACGCCGTCGACCGCGACCTGTACCTCCCGGTAGGGGCCGCCGCCGCACAGGTAGTCGGGCGCGGTGGCCGCGAGGTCGCTGGGCACCGCGTCGAACCACTGCTCGTCGCAGCCGCCTCCACGGGCGTACACCTGAAGCCGCGCACCGGTGATGTTGCGCGGCAGGGTCACCTCACGGGTGGCGCTGCCGCCCTTGGCGACGTCCAGCCAGGGCGCGCTGCCGCTGTTCTCGTCGCCAAGTGGCACTACGTGGTCGGCAGTTGTGGCGGCGGGGTGCTTCTTGTCGGCCATGTAGTACGTGACCTGAAGCTTCATCTTGTACGTGCCGGTGTACGTGTCGTTGACAACGTTGCCCAGCTCGATCTGCAGCTTGTGCGGGTCCTTCAGGAGCGGCGTGAACTCCGTGATGTCCTTGGCGACCGACCACGTGATGCCGTCGTCGTCCGGCTCGGGCGTGGACGTGCGGAAGAGCTCCGCGCCGCCCAGGAAGACGCCCGCGAGACGGTCGTACTGGCGGCCCTTGACGCTGCCCGACCAGTCGAGGACGACCTTGTTCCAGGGCCCCTCGCAGGCGGCGGGCGGGGCCAGCGTCGTCTCGTACGGGGGCTGTCCGAGGGTGTTGCCGAAGTCCTGGCGGACCGTGGTGGTGCAGGACTTCGTGGACGGGCGCGAGACGGGCGGGAGCGCGCTGACGGGGTCCTGGTAGTCGACGGCCGGGTTCGAGCCGGGTTGTGGCGCGTCGCCCGCCTGGGCGGGGGCGGCGGCGAACAGGCCGCCTACTAGTACTGCGGCACCGCACAGGGCGGTGCCGAGTCTGCGGGAGCGCACGGATGTCCTCCGGATGACGGGGTGGGCGTGGGACGCACTGAACGGTGCACAGTGCATCCATGACGCCCCGCCCGACAAGAGGAAGTCCGTGATCCGGACGGCAGTTACCGCACAGCGGACTTCAACGGGCTGGCCGGATCGGCCAGTCGGCCCGGGTCGAGGAGGGTGCCCGCCTCGATGAGCTTGCGTCCCTGCGCCAGGTCCCGGGGCTTGCCGACAGCGAGCACGGCCACCAGGGAGCCGCCCCGCAGCCAGCAGACCGACCAGGAAGCGCCGGTCGGATCGCCGCGCCACACGGCCGTGTCGGCGCCGGCGTGGTGGCCCGCGTACTGCACGAAGCGGCCGAACTGCTCCGACCAGAAGTAGGGCACGGGGTCGTACACCGCCGGTGTCTCACCGACGATGTTCGCCGCGACCGTGCGCGGCCCCTGGAGCGCGTTGTCCCAGTGGTGGACCATCAGGCGCTGTCCGTAGCGCCCCGAAGGGAACGAGGAGCAGTCGCCCACGGCGTACACGTCGGGCACGGAGGTGCGCAGCATCTCGTCCGCCACGACCTCGCGGTGGGCGCCGAGCGCGATGCCGGAGTCGGTCAGCCAGCGGGTGGCGGGCCGGGCGCCGATGCCGACGACGACGGCTCCGGCGGGCAGCCGCGTGCCGTCGTCCAGGACCACGACGCCGGGCTCGATGCGCTCCACGCGCGCGTGTGTGCGCAGTTGGGCCCCCGCGTCCGCGTACCAGGCGGCCATGGGCGCCGCCACCTCGGCGG
>NZ_JAAGMG010000309.1 GCF_010548525.1 Streptomyces sp. SID14478 | reverse complement strand
GGCGTCCGACGGCGGGCTGGCCGCCCCGCCGCTGCCCTCTGCGGCCACCACGCGCAATGCCGTGCCCGCGGGGCTGCCCCGGTTGCTGGCGAAGCGGAAGAGGGGCTGAGCGCTCCGGGCTCGCCCGAACCCACCGGCCCACGGACCCGTGACCCCGGGTCCGGGATCCCGGTCGCCGGACGGCGGGCTCGTACGAGGCCCTGACCCGTCGGGCCGAGTTCCCCTACGACTCCGGAAGGGCCTTGCCGTAGTCCACCGTGTCCGTCGACTCCGGTTCGGTGAGGGTGAAGTCGCGGCCCCAGTCCGTCAGTTGGAGCGTGCCTGCCCCTCCGGCCCGCTCCAGGCGCATCGGGTAGGCCGCGCCCTCCAGGGAGACGTCGAGCGTGCCCCCGGCGCCCTCGTCGCCGGTGAGCCCGATGGTGCGGACCCCGCCGGACGAGCCGTGGTCGCCCTTGTCCAGCGTGCCGTGCAGCGTGAGCAGGCCGTCGAGCAGCACGCCCTTGTCCGTGAACGTGCTGAGCCGCTTGTACGCCGGATCGCCCGCAGGCACCTTCACGTACTTGCCGTCGAGCTTGTCCGCCGCGGCCCCGTCCTGGTCCGCGTCGTCCGAATGGGTCCAGAAGTCGGCGTCCGCCTTGAGGAAGAGGTGCTCACCGACCCGGAGCAGGCGGAACGTGCTGCCGCCCGTGGTCACCGACCCGGACCCGCCCTCGTCCTTCAGCCGCATGTCGAGCTTGTACGTCTTGCCGCTGCTGACCACCGAACCGGCGACGTGCACGGCGTCCGCGCCCCGCGCCGCCTTGACCGTGCGGCTCTGGATCTCGGCCGGTTCCAGTTTCCCGACCCCGTTGGTGCCCGCGTCCGGATCGTCCCCGCCGCAGGCCGCGAGCCCGGCCGCGAGCCCCGTGCACAGCGCGCCGACCAGGAGTGTCCTGCGGGTACGGCGGTCCAGGGCAAGTGCGGTCACGGGTGGGACTACCTCTCGTACGGCAACAGCAGTACGGCAGCGTACCTGTGCCATCTGCGGTTACTCGTACGGTCCAGGGGCCGGGAGGCGCAAAGGCGTGTTCGACGGGCACCGGATAGCCTGAACCGCGGATTGTTCGTATGCACAGACGTACCGGGAGAAAAGGGAGGCGCTGGAGGACATGGCTGCAGTCGCCCCGCGGATCTTCGTCTCCCACCTCGCCGGTATCGCCGTCTTCGATCCCAACGGGGACCAGGTCGGCCGCGTACGCGACCTCGTCGCCATGCTGCGCGTCGGGCGGCGGCCGCCGCGCCTGCTCGGCCTCGTCGTCGAGCTGTCCACCCGCCGCCGCATCTTCCTGCCGATGACCCGGGTGACCGGCATCGAGTCGGGCCAGGTCATCACGACGGGCGTACTCAACGTCAGGCGTTTCGAGCAGCGCCCCACCGAACGCCTCGTCCTCGGCGAGATGCTCGACCGGCGGGTCCGGCTCGTGGACTCCGGCGAGGAGGTCACCGTCCTGGACGTCTCCGTACAGCAGCTGCCCGCCCGCCGGGACTGGGAGATCGACCGGGTCTTCGTGCGCAAGGGGAAGGGCGGCACCTTCCGGCGCAAGGGGGAAGCCCTGACCGTCGACTGGTCCGGCGTCGACGGGTTCTCGCTGGAGGAGCACGGTCAGGGCGCCGAGAACCTGCTCGCCACCTTCGAGCAGCTGCGCCCCGCCGACCTCGCCAACGTGCTGCACCACCTCTCCCCCAAGCGCCGGGCCGAGGTCGCGGCGGCCCTCACCAACGAGCGCCTCGCCGACGTCCTGGAGGAGCTCCCCGAGGACGACCAGATCGAGATCCTCGGCAAACTGCAGGAGGAGCGCGCCGCCGACGTCCTGGAGGAGATGGACCCGGACGACGCCGCCGACCTGCTCAGCGAGCTGCCGGAGGAGGACAAGGAGCGCCTCCTGGCGCTGATGCAGCCGAGCGACGCGGCCGACGTGCGGCGGCTCATGGCGTACGAGGAGAAGACCGCGGGCGGCCTGATGACGACCGAGCCGATCGTGCTGCGCCCGGACGCGACCATCGCCGACGCGCTCGCCCGGGTCCGCAACCCCGATCTGTCGCCCGCCCTGGCCGCGCAGGTCTACGTGTGCCGGCCGCCGGACGAGACGCCGACCGGCAAGTACCTGGGCACCATCCACTTCCAGCGGCTGCTGCGCGATCCGCCGGGCACGATGGTCAGCTCGATCCTCGACGACGACCTGCAGGCGCTCTCGCCGGGCGCCGCGCTCCCGGAGATCGCCGGGTTCTTCGCCACGTACGACATGGTGGCCGCCCCCGTCGTCGACGAGTCCGGCTCGCTGCTCGGCGCCGTGACCGTCGACGACGTACTGGACCACATGCTGCCCGAGGACTGGCGTGAGCAGGAGTTCCACCTCGCCGGGGAGGTGCCCCATGGCGAGTGAGGAACGCGAGCGCACGCCCGAGGCCCCGCGCCGGTCGCGCATCCGCCTCGACCAGCCGCGCGCGCCCCGGCGCAAGTTCCTTCCGGAGTACGACCCCGAGGCCTTCGGCCGGCTGTCGGAGCGCATCGCGCGCTTCCTGGGCACCGGACGGTTCATCGTCTGGATGACGGTGATCATCGTCGCGTGGGTCATCTGGAACGTGGTGGCGCCCGACCATCTGCGCTTCGACAACTACCCGTTCATCTTCCTGACCCTGATGCTGTCGCTGCAGGCCTCGTACGCCGCTCCGCTGATCCTGCTCGCGCAGAACCGGCAGGACGACCGCGACCGCGTCAACCTGGAACAGGACCGCAAGCAGAACGAGCGGTCGATGGCCGACACCGAGTACCTGAGCCGTGAGGTGGCCGCGCTGCGGATCGGTCTCGGGGAGGTGGCGACGCGGGACTGGATCCGCTCCGAACTGCAGGACCTCCTCAAAGAGCTGGAGGACCAGCAGCGCACCGCGGTGTTCCCGGCCGACAGCGACGCGGGACGTGACGTGGACGACCGCTGACGGGGCTTTCCGCGCCCCGGTCACCGCGCCGTACGCCCACCCGTCGCCCACCACCACCCTTCTAGGGGACGGCGTCGCGCGCCGCCGTACTATCGGGTGTATGGCTACGGAAGACGCGGTGCGCGAGGCACTCGCGACAGTGAACGACCCCGAGATCCAACGACCCATCACCGAACTGGGGATGGTCAAATCGGTGGACATCGGTGCGGACGGCACCGTCGCGGTCACCGTGTACCTCACCGTCTCGGGCTGCCCGATGCGCTCGACCATCGAGAACAACGTGCGCGACGCCGTGCTGCGCGTCGAGGGCGTGACCGGCGTACAGGTCACCCTCGACGTCATGAGCGACGACCAGCGCAAGGAGCTCGCGGCCGCGCTGCGCGGCGGGACGGCCGAGCGCGAGGTCCCCTTCGCCAAGCCCGGCTCGCTGACCCGCGTCTACGCGGTCGCCTCCGGCAAGGGCGGCGTCGGCAAGTCCTCCGTCACCGTGAACCTGGCGGCGGCGCTGGCCGCGGACGGCCTGAAGGTCGGCGTCGTCGACGCCGACATCTACGGCCACTCCGTGCCGCGCATGCTGGGCGCCGACGGCAAGCCCACCCAGGTCGAGAACATGATCATGCCGCCGTCGGCGCACGGCGTGAAGGTCATCTCGATCGGCATGTTCACCCCGGGCAACGCCCCGGTGGTGTGGCGCGGCCCGATGCTCCACCGCGCGCTCCAGCAGTTCCTCGCGGACGTCTTCTGGGGCGACCTGGACGTCCTGCTGCTCGACCTGCCGCCGGGGACGGGCGACATCGCCATCTCCGTCGCGCAGTTGGTGCCGAACGCCGAGATCCTCGTCGTCACGACGCCGCAGCAGGCCGCGGCCGAGGTCGCCGAGCGGGCCGGCTCCATCGCGGTGCAGACCCACCAGAAGATCGTGGGCGTCGTCGAGAACATGTCGGGGCTGCCGTGCCCGCACTGCGGTGAGATGGTCGACGTCTTCGGCACGGGCGGCGGCCAGGCGGTCGCCGAGGGCCTGACCAGGACGACGGGCGCGACGGTGCCGGTCCTCGGCTCCATCCCGATCGACGTACGCCTGCGCGAGGGCGGCGACGAGGGCAAGCCTGTCGTCCTGACCGACCCGGACTCCCCGGCCGGTGCGGCCCTGCGCGCCATCGCCGGCAAGCTCGGCGAGCGCCAGCGCGGCCTGTCGGGCATGTCGCTGGGGATCACCCCGCGCAACAAGTTCTGAGTCCGGCACGTACGAGCCCATACGTACGAGCCCATACGTACGAGCCCACACGTACGGGAACGGGCCGCATCCGGATCGACTCCGGATGCGGCCCGTTCCCGTACGCCCTGACAGAGGGTGTTACGCGAGCTCCGCGACGTCCTTGATCACGGAGAAGCCCAGCCCGTACGCGCTCATGCCGCGCCCGTACGCGCCCAGGTGCACCCCGGCCTGCGTCGAACCGGCGAGCACCCACCCGTACTCGGACTCGCGGTAGTGGAACGTCGTCGGCACCCCGTCCACCGGCAGCGACAGCGTCGCCCAGTCCGCGGAGTCGAGGTCGTCGGCCAGTACCCATGCCGTCTCGGTCTGCTGGTCCAGCCAGTCGTCGCGCAGCGTGTGGTCCATCTGTCCCGGCCAGGTGTACGAGAGCAGCCCGACCCCGGCGAGCCAGGCCGCCGAGGAGACGGACGTGGCGTCCAGGACTCCCGTGCCGTCGGCGCTGCGCCGGACCGGATTCGCGGCGACGGTCACCACGACCGCGAACCGCTCGGTGTCCTCCGTGCCTTCGCTGCGCACCGAGGGCTCGTCACCGTGCCCGATCGAACCGTGCTCGACGGACCCGTCCGCCGTGGTGCCGACCTGCATCAGCCAACGCGGTCCCGTGAAGGCCTCGTCGAGGCCGTACCACGGGAAGGGCGCCAGCAGGTAGCCGTCGACCGTGCGCCGGGCCGTGGGACCCTGACCGGCCCCTTCGGTGTCCGGCGCCTGCGCGCCCACCCGACTCGTCGTCTCCATGTACCCGGCCGCCTCCTCGCTCAGTTACGGACCGGTGCGGCCCGCCCCCCTCGGGCGTTCACTCACGTCCGGTCCGCGCAACAACAAGGCAGGATGCCACACCGGGTCCGGCGGGCCCGGTTTCGGAGGGGGTGGTTCAGGTCGCGTCGGCGTCGAAGGGAGGCGGGTCGCCCGCGTCCGGCTTCTTCTCCAGCGAGGGCTTCTCGGGGCGCTTCTCCATGTCGACGGAGCCGCCTGAGCTGCTCTGGGACGGTGCCGAGTCCTCCATGTCGCCCACGGTGCGCGCCGCGTCGGAGACCTCGGCCATCTCCTTCTTCAGGTCGAAGCCGTTGCGGATCTCCTTGAGCCCCAGCTCGTCACTGTCCAGCTGCTTGCGGATGAACGTCTTGGGGTTCAGGTCCTCGAACTCGAAGTCCTTGAACTCCGGGCCCAGTTCGCTGCGGATGTCTTCCTTCGCACTGTCCGAGAACTCCCGGATCTTGCGTATCGTGCGCGAGACGTCCTGGATGAGCTTCGGAAGCTTGTCGGGGCCGAAGACGAGCACGGCCAGCACGACGAGCGTCACGACCTCCAGTGGGCCAATGTCGTTGAACACCTTGCACTCCTAGCGTGTCCTCGGCCCGCGGTCGGTCTTCAAGAGCAGGTCTTCGGCAGGGTCCGGCATCGGACCGGGTCCACGGTACCCGGCGATCCTGTCCGTCCGGTAGCCACTGAGCGACGTCCAGGATCACTTACGCCGTGAATCCGCTGGCCGGGGCCGTCAGCTGCTGTCGGCCGAGCCGAGGACGAGGGCCACCTTCCGTTCCTTTCCTCCCCGTTCGAGCGTGAGGTTCAGTTTGTCCTGCGGGCGGTGGGCGCGGATCTTGACGATCAGCTCCTCGCCGGAGTGGATGCGCACGCCGTCGACCTCGGTGATGACGTCGCCGGGCTTGATGCCGGCCTTGGCGCCGGGGCCGCCCGGGCTGACGGCGGAACCGCCGTTGTTGCCCTTCGTGCCGACCCGCGCGCCGTCGCCCGAGTAGTCCATGTCCAGCGTGACGCCGATCACCGGGTGGGTGGCCTTGCCGGTGTTGATCAGTTCCTCGGCGACGCGCTTGGCCTGGTTGATCGGGATCGCGAAGCCGAGGCCGATCGAGCCGGCCTGACCGCCGTCGAGCTCCGCGCCGCTGTCCGCGGAGCGGATCGCGCTGTTGATGCCGATGACGCGGGCCTTGGAATCGACCAGCGGGCCGCCTGAATTACCCGGGTTTATGGGGGCGTCGGTCTGCAGCGCGTCCACGTAGCTGACGTCCGTGCCGTCGCCGCCCTCGCCGCCCGCCGTGATGGGCCGGTCCTTGGCGCTGATGATGCCGGAGGTGACGGTGTTGGCGAGGTCGAAGGGGGCGCCGATGGCCACGACGGGGTCGCCGACCTGTACGTTCTCGGAGTTTCCGAGGGACAGCGGCTTGAGTCCGTGGACGCCGGAGACCTTGATGACAGCGAGGTCGTAACCGCTGTCGTGGCCGATCACCTCGGCGTCGGCGTTCTCGCCGCCCGCGAACGTGACCGCTATCCCGCCGTCGGAACCCGCCGGTTCGACGACGTGGTTGTTGGTGAGGATGTGGCCGCGGTTGTCGAGCACGAAGCCGGTGCCCGTGCCCTGCTCGGAGGCGCCCTTGGTGTGGATGGTGACGACGCCGGGCAGGGCGGTGGCGGCGATGCCCGCGACGCTGCCCGGGGCCCGGTGCGTGGACTCGGCCCCGGCCTGCGGGAATGCGACGTCCGTCCCGCCGTTGCGCTCCAGGTACGAGCCGATGGCGCCGCCCACGACGCCGGAGACCAGGGCGATCAGCACGGCCGCGAACGCCAGCGCCTTGCGCCCGCGCCGCGGCCTGTCCCCGACGGGGGCGCCGCCGCCCGACAGGGACATCGGCCCGGCCCACGGGTCGTACTGCTGCCAGGGCCCACCGCCACCTCGGGGGTGGACCGGAACCGGCGCGGGTGCGGGGTACGCCTGAAC
>NZ_JAAGMG010000262.1 GCF_010548525.1 Streptomyces sp. SID14478 | reverse complement strand
CCCGCCGCACTGCCCCTGGTCGACGCCCCGCGCGCCGCCCTGCACCACGCGATGCACGCGACGCACCCCGGCGGTGCCCCGCGCTTCGACCGGCACGGCTTCCCGATGGACCCCAAGGACCGCGCGGCGCGCCGCGACCGGCTCCGCTCGCGTGCCGTCACGACGACGGTGGTCGCCACCGTGGTGGCCGCCCCCGTCCTCGCCCTGTGGGCCGCCTACCGAGGAGCCCCGCACACCGGGGAGGGCTCCGACGGCCGCTCCATCAGCGCCACCGAGGCGGGCGGTGCGGAAGGGCTGGACGGCGAGCGCACCGGTGACACGTACGAGAACGCGGGCAACGCCAGCACCACCCCCGACCCCCGCTTCACCTCGGGCAGCCGCTCACCGGACGTCTCCGTAGAGGTGATCTCGCCGCCCACGCGCGCGGGTCTGGGCCCGGGCCGGCTCACCGTGGAGGCGCAGCCCAGCGGCGAGACGACACTCATCACGCTGACGGCGTCCGGGAGTTCGGCCGTGCACTGGTCGGCGTCCACCGGGGCGTACTGGCTGTACCTGAGCCGGTCCTCGGGCACGCTGCGGCCGGGGGAGTCGGTCACGATCCAGGTGTACGTCGACGAGGACCAGGAGCCGCGCGGGCACTGGAGCGCACGCGTCGCGATCGCGCCGTCCGGAGCCGTCATCTCCATCGAGGGGTACGGACGCCGGGGCGGCAACGGGCAGGGCCACGGACATGGGCACGGCCACGGACACGGGAACGGTCATGGCCACGGGCACGGGCACGGGCACGGCCACGGCCACGGGACCGGTGCGCCGGACCCCACGCCGTCCGATCCGTCGCCCTCGGAGCCGACCGACGGGCCGAGCGACCCGTCGTCCCCCGACCCGACGACCTCCCAGCCCGACCCGACACCGACCGACTCGACGCCTGGCCACCCGACGGACCCCGGGGGCTCGACCGCGCCGCAGTCCCCGTAGCCCGCGGCCTGCCGTGTCCTTACGCCGAAGCCGGATCCGCCGGATGCGGGGCGACCAGGGGCAGCCCCTTGGGGAGCGAGGCCAGGCGCTCCTCGCACAGTTCGACCAGCCTGGCGTAACCGGCCTTGCCCATCAGCTCGGTCAGCTCCGGGCCGTACGAGACGTACACCGGGTCGCCCGCGCCGTGCGCCGAGGTCGCCGACGTGCACCACCAGTGCAGGTCATGGCCGCCCGGACCCCAGCCGCGGCGGTCGTACTCGCCGATCGAGACCTGCAGGATGCGGGTGTCGTCCGGGCGGTCGATCCACTCGTAGGTGCGGCGCACGGGGAGCTGCCAGCACACGTCGGGCTTCGTCTCCAGGGGCTCGCGGCCCTCCTTGAGCGCCAGGATGTGCAGCGAGCAGCCGGCGCCGCCCTGGAAGCCCGGGCGGTTCTGGAAGATGCACGAGCCGTTGTACGGGCGGGTCTGGCGCTCGCCGTCCTCGTCCTTCGACACCCAGCCGGTCTCGGTCCCGACGTCGTGGTGCTGCCAGATGTCCGGCGTGAGACGGGCCACGTGCTGGGCCACGCGCTTCTCGTCGTCCTCGTCGGAGAAGTGCGCGCCGAGCGTGCAGCAGCCGTCGTCCGCGCGGCCCGCCTGGATGCCCTGGCAGCCGCTTCCGAAGATGCACGACCAACGAGAGGTCAGCCATGTCAGATCGCAGCGGAAGACCTGCTCGTCGTCCGCCGGATCCGGGAACTCGACCCAGGCACGCGGGAAATCGATTCCCTTCTCGTCCGGCGTCCGCTGCTCGGCCCGCAGCGGCTTCGCCTGCTTTGCCGACTTGGACTTCTTGTCGCTCTTGTCGGCCTTGGCCTTTTTCGTCTTTGGCACCGTTCCAGAGTAAGCGCGCGGAGCGGCCCGGGAAGACCCCTGCCGCGGCCGCGGCGGATGAGCGGGCCCGCGGGCGCAGTAGCGTTTCGTACATGAGACTCGGTGTCCTCGACGTGGGTTCGAATACGGTGCATCTGCTTGTGGTGGACGCGCACAGGGGTGCCCGACCGCTGCCCGCGCACTCGCACAAGGCGGAGCTGCGGCTCGCCCAACTCCTCGACGAGCGCGGGGCGATCGGCCCCGACGGGGTGGAGCTGCTGGTCGGCACGGTCCGCGGGGCCCTGGAGGCCGCCGAGGACAAGGGCGTCGAGGACCTGCTGCCGTTCGCCACGTCCGCGGTGCGCGAGGCGAGCAACGCCGACGAGGTGCTGGCCCGCGTGAAGGCCGAGACCGGCGTCGAGCTGCGGGTGCTGAGCGGCGCGGAGGAAGCCCGCCTCACGTTCCTCGCCGCACGCCGCTGGTTCGGCTGGTCGGCCGGGAAGCTGCTGGTGCTCGACATCGGCGGGGGATCCCTCGAAATCGCGTACGGCATCGACGAGGAGCCGGACGCGGCGGTGTCGCTGCCGCTCGGCGCCGGCCGGCTGACGGCCGCGTGGCTGCCCGGGGACCCCGCGGACCCGGCGGACGTGAAGGCGCTGCGCCGGCACGTGCGGGCGCAGATCGCGCGCACCGTCGGGGAGTTCAGCCGGTTCGGGGCACCCGACCACGTGGTCGCCACGTCGAAGACGTTCAAGCAGCTGGCACGGCTCGCGGGGGCGGCCCGGTCGACCGAAGGTCTGTACGTACAGCGGGAGTTGAAGCGCAAGTCCCTGGAGGACTGGGTGCCGCGGCTCGCCGCGATGACGGGGGCCGAGCGCTCCGAGCTGCCCGGCGTCTCGGAGGGCCGGGCCGGGCAGCTGCTCGCCGGGGCCCTGGTGGCCGAGGGGGCGATGGACCTGTTCGGGGTCGAGACCCTGGAGGTCTGCCCCTGGGCGCTGCGCGAGGGCGTCATCCTGCGCCGCCTCGACCACCTGCCGGGGGCGTGAGGCGGCCGGGACCGAGCGGTGGGCCCCGGGGCGGACCCCCGCCGCCGAGCGCGGGCCCGTACTCTGTCTGCGTGGCAGAACCAGTGGTGCGCATCCCGGATGCGAAGGTCGCCCTGTCGACCGCCTCGGTGTATCCGGAGTCGACGGCGACGGCCTTCGAGATCGCCGCGCGCCTGGGCTACGACGGCGTCGAGGTCATGGTGTGGACCGACCCCGTCAGTCAGGACGTCGAGGCGCTGCGCCGCCTGAGCGACTACCACCGGATCCCGATCCTGGCCGTGCACGCCCCGTGTCTGCTGATCACGCAGCGGGTCTGGTCCACCGACCCGTGGATCAAGCTGCAGCGGGCGAAGGCCGCCGCGGAGAAGCTCGGGGCGTCGACCGTGGTCGTGCACCCGCCCTTCAGGTGGCAGCGCAATTACGCCCGTGACTTCGTCGACGGCGTGTGGCGGATGGCCGACGAGACGGATGTGCGGTTCGCCGTCGAAAACATGTACCCGTGGCGCTACCGGGACCGCGAGATGCTCGCGTACGCCCCGGACTGGGACGTCACCAAGGACGACTACCGGCACTTCACCGTCGACCTCAGCCACACCGCGACGGCGCGGACCGACGCCCTGCAGATGTTCGAGCGGATGGGCGACCGGCTCGGCCACGTCCACCTCGCCGACGGGAACGGGTCCAACAAGGACGAGCACCTGGTGCCAGGACGCGGCACCCAGCCCTGCGCCGAACTGCTGGAGCGCCTGGCCACCGGCGGGTTCGACGGGCACGTCGTCATCGAGGTCAACACCCGGCGGGCGATGTCCAGCGCCGAGCGCGAGGCCGATCTCGCGGAGGCCCTCGCGTTCACGCGGCTGCACCTCGCCTCCGCGGTGCAGGTGCCGCGTTCATGAGCGAGCCCGCGCGACGGCGCGGGCGCCCCGCCCGCACCGGGAACACGGACGGGCCCGGGACGCGGGAGCGGATCCTCGCCGTGGCACGGGAGGAGTTCGCCGAGCGGGGGTACGAGAAGACGTCCGTGCGGGCCGTCGCGAAGGCGGCCGGGGTCGACCCCGCGCTGGTGCACCACTACTTCGGCACCAAGGAGCAGGTGTTCGCCGCGTCGGTCGAGACGGCGTTCGCCCCCGCCCTGCAGGCGCCGCGCGTCGTGGAGGACGGCCCGCTCGACGGGGTCGGGGAGCGGCTCACCCGGTTCGTCCTCGGCGTCTGGGAGAACCCCGCGACGCGGGCCCCGCTGCTCGCCATCGTGCGCTCCGCGGTCAACAACGAGATCGCCGCCGGGGTCTTCCGCAGGCTCATCGCCGCGCAGTTGCTGTCCCGCATCGGGCGCCGGCTCGACGTGCCGGAGCAGGAGGCCGAGCTGCGGGCGTCGCTGGCCGCGGCCCAGCTGGTGGGGACCGCGATGCTCCGGTACGTGATCAAGGCGGAGCCGCTGGCCTCGGCGGACGTCGAGGTCCTCGTGGCGCGGCTCGCGCCCGTGGTGCAGGGGCATCTGACCGGCGGATGACCTCTGGATGAGACGTGCGTCCCGATATGCGGACGCCCTGTCCAGACCTCGGAGCGTCGGCGTAGGCTCGTACGCAGTCTTTTCTGTCCTCGAAAAGGCCCACAGGAGGGCCCCTCTCACCGGGTCCCCAAGGTCTCTAAGGAGCGAGCGACGATGCCCGAGCTGAGGTCCCGCACAGTCACCCACGGCCGCAACATGGCGGGCGCACGCGCCCTTATGCGCGCCTCCGGTGTACCCGGTGCGGACATCGGCCGGAAGCCGATCATCGCCGTCGCCAACTCCTTCACCGAGTTCGTCCCCGGCCACACGCACCTGGCGCCCGTCGGCCGCATCGTCAGCGAGGCGATCACGGAAGCGGGCGGCATCCCGCGCGAGTTCAACACCATCGCGGTCGACGACGGCATCGCGATGGGCCACGGCGGCATGCTGTACTCGCTGCCCTCGCGCGACCTGATCGCCGACTCGGTCGAGTACATGGTCGAGGCGCACTGCGCGGACGCGCTGGTCTGCATCTCGAACTGCGACAAGATCACGCCCGGCATGCTGATGGCGGCCCTGCGCCTGAACATCCCGACGGTCTTCGTCTCCGGCGGCCCGATGGAGTCCGGCCGGGCCACCCTCGTCGACGGCACGGTGCGCACGCTCGACCTGGTCGACGCGATGTCGGAGGCCGTCAACGACAAGATCTCCGACGAGGACATCCTCCGCATCGAGGAGAACGCCTGCCCGACCTGCGGCTCGTGTTCCGGCATGTTCACCGCCAACTCGATGAACTGCCTGACCGAGGCCATCGGCCTGTCGCTGCCGGGCAACGGCTCGGTCCTCGCCACGCACACCGCCCGCAAGGCGCTGTACGAGCGCGCGGGCGCCACCGTCGTCGACCTGACCCGGCGCTACTACGGCGAGGACGACGACTCGGTCCTGCCGCGCAACATCGCCACGCACGCCGCGTTCGAGAACGCCATGGCGCTCGACATCGCCATGGGCGGCTCCACGAACACGATCCTGCACCTGCTGGCCGCCGCCCAGGAGGCCGAGGTCGACTACAACCTCGACCACATCAACGCCGTCTCGCGCCGCGTCCCGTGCCTGGCCAAGGTCGCGCCGAACGTCGCGGGTTCGAAGACGTACTACATGGAGGACGTGCACCGCGCCGGCGGCATCCCCGCCATCCTCGGCGAGCTCTACCGCGGCGGCCTGCTGAACGAGGACGTGCACACCGTCCACTCCCCGTCCATCAAGGAATGGCTGGACGCCTGGGACAGCCGCAGCGGCGCGACGTCGGAGGAAGCCGTCGAGCTGTGGCACGCGGCCCCCGGCTGCGAGCGCTCCGCGACCGCCTTCTCCCAGTCCAAGCGCTGGGACAGCCTCGACACCGACGCCGCGAACGGCTGCATCCGCGACGTCGCCCACGCCTACTCCAAGGACGGCGGCCTCGCCGTCCTCAAGGGGAACCTGGCGGAGGACGGCTGCGTGGTGAAGACCGCCGGCGTCGACGAGTCCATCTGGACCTTCGAGGGCCCGGCCGTCGTCTGCGAGTCGCAGGAGGAGGCCGTCCAGAAGATCCTCACCCAGCAGGTGAAGGAGGGCGACGTCGTCGTCATCCGCTACGAGGGTCCCAAGGGCGGCCCGGGCATGCAGGAGATGCTCTACCCGACCTCCTACCTGAAGGGCCGCGGCCTCGGAAAGGCCTGCGCCCTCGTCACGGACGGCCGCTTCTCCGGCGGCACTTCGGGCCTGTCCATCGGCCACGCCTCGCCCGAGGCGGCGTCCGGCGGCACGATCGCGCTCGTCGAGGACGGCGACCGCATCCGCATCGACATCCCCGGCCGCACGATCGAACTGCTCGTCTCCGACGAGGAGTTGACCGCCCGCCGCGAGGCGCTCGGTGGTGTCTACGCCCCCAAGGCGCGCGAGCGCAAGGTCTCCCAGGCCCTGCGCGCCTACGCCGCGATGGCCACCAGCGCCGACAAGGGCGCGATCCGCGACGTGTCCAAGCTCGGCTGACCTACCGTCACCAGTCCTCGGGGTGGCGCCCGTCCACCCCGAAGACCGTGCCGTCCGGCGCGCCCCCGAAGACCTTCCCGTCGGCCACCACCGGCGCCGCCAGCTCCGCGACCACCCGGTCCGTGCGGGCGGCCGGCCGCGGGCGGGTCTGGGCCAGCGCCGTGCCG
>NZ_JAAGMG010000219.1 GCF_010548525.1 Streptomyces sp. SID14478 | reverse complement strand
GGTGTACGGCGGCGAGCGCGCCCGCGGGCTGCGCACACCGCCACCGAAGCCCCCGGTCCGGCAGCCGGAGGCGACCCTGCCACAGACCCGGGCCGCGGCGGCACGGCTGCTGCCCGGCTGCGAGGTGCGCCAACTGCTCTTCTGGCGCTATCTGTTGACGTACGAGAAGGAGTGAAGCGGCGTCGGGCGGCTCAGCGCAGCGACTCCCACAGTCGGCTTGCCCCGGGCTCGTCGGCCACCACCCGGTTCGCGTCCGAGGGCGCCCGCACCACGGGCATCATCACCGTCTTCAGGGAGTCCGCGGGCAGCGCGCTCAAGCTCCGTGCCAGGCCGCTCAGTTCGGACAGCGAGTCGAGGCCGGTGTCCGCGGTGAGGCTGGCGGTGGCCGCGTCGGCGACCTGGTAGAGCCGGGCCGGATCGGTCAGCAGCCCGCTGCCGGAGACCTCGCTCATCAGCGCCTTCACCAACTGCTGCTGGAGCTTGATGCGGCCCAGGTCGCTTCCGTCGCCGACGCCGTGCCGCGTGCGGGCGAAGGCGAGCGCCTGCGCGCCGTCGAGGTGGTGGTCGCCCGCCGCGAGGTGGAGGTGGCTGAGGTCGTCGTCGATGTCCTCGGTCGTGGTGACGTCCACCCCGCCGAGCGCGTCGACGAGCTGGGCGAAGCCCGCGAAGTCGATCTCCAGATAGTGGTCCATGCGCACGCCCGTGAGCTGCTCGACGGTCTTCACCGCGCAGACCGGACCGCCCACCGCGTAGGCGCTGTTGAACATGGCGCGGTACGCGGGCGCCGTCTCGCCGCCGGACTCCGTCGGGCAGGCCGGGCGCTCGACGAGGGTGTCGCGCGGGATGCTGACGACGGTCGCCTTCGTGCGGCCGGCGTCCAGGTGCACGACCATCGCGGTGTCGGAGCGGGCGCCGCCGCTGTCACCGCCGCCGAGCGCCTTGTTCTCCTTGCCGGTACGGGAGTCCGAGCCCAGGACGAGGATGTTGAGGACGCCCTTGTCGACGGGCTCCGCCGCGGCGGACGGCGACGGGGAGGCGGCGGCCTGGTCGGCCCGGGCCGGGCGGTCGTCGCCGAGCGCCTTGTCGATGTCGACGCTGCGTATGTTGTGGTCGAGGTGCCAGTAGACCCATCCGGCCCCCGCCGCGCCGAGCACGAGGACACAGCCGAAGGCGATCGCCGCCAGCTTCACCGCACGCGCACGGAACCGTTTCTGCTCACTCACGGAGTGAACGTAAGTCCGAATTATTACAGCGGTAAACCAGTCGGCACGCTATTTCGGAAATCTCAGGCAGTTCTCACCCACCGGTCAGACGGTCTCGAACCGCCATCTGTGCACCGCTCGCGTGACCAACCGCCCGTCGGGCTCGGGGAGTTCGGGCAGTACGTCGGCGTAGTCCGCGTCCCACCAGGTGATCACCAGGACCCGGTCCTGCGGGGCCCGGAACGTCTCGCGCCGCTCCGGCTCCCGCTCCAGGACCTGCGCCTTCGCCCAGGCCAGCAGCTCCTCGCCGCGGCCGTCGACGGCCCGGGCCTCCCACATCAGCGCGACGCTCACGAGTACAGGTTCTCCTTGCTCACCTCGTGCACGTGGTCGTGGCCGTGGTGATGACCGTGCTCGTGGCCCGGCACGTGCGTCTGCGTCACCGGCAGCGACGAGTCGGCCGAAAGGTCCCAGTCCGACGGCCGCCGGTTGCGGGCCACCATCTCGGCGCCGAGCGCGGCGACCATCGCGCCGTTGTCCGTGCACAGCTTGGGGCGCGGGACGCGCAGCCGGATCCCGGCCCGCTCGCAGCGCTCCGCGGCGAGCGCCCGCAGCCGCGAGTTGGCGGCCACGCCGCCGCCGATCATGAGGTGGTCGACGCCCTCGTCCTTGCAGGCGCGCACGGCCTTGCGGGTCAGCACGTCCACCACGGCCTCCTGGAAGGACGCCGACACGTCGCGCACCGGCACGTCCTCACCGGCGGCCCGCTTGGCCTCGATCCAGCGGGCCACGGACGTCTTGAGCCCGGAGAAGGAGAAGTCGTACGCGGCGTCGCGCGGCCCGGTGAGCCCGCGCGGGAAGGCGATCGCGTCCGGGTCGCCCTCCTTCGCGTACCGGTCGATGACGGGGCCGCCCGGGAAGCCCAGGTTCAGCACCCGGGCGATCTTGTCGAAGGCCTCGCCCGCCGCGTCGTCGATGGTCGCGCCGAGCGGCCGCACGTCGGAGGTGATGTCGCTGGACAGCAGCAGCGAGGAGTGTCCGCCGGAGACCAGCAGCGCCATCGTCGGCTCGGGCAGCTTGCCGTGCTCCAGCTGGTCCACGCAGATGTGCGAGGCGAGGTGGTTGACGCCGTAGAGCGGCTTGCCGAGCGCGTACGCGTACGCCTTCGCCGCGCTCACGCCGACGAGCAGGGCGCCCGCGAGGCCGGGCCCCGCGGTGACGGAGATCCCGTCGAGGTCCTTGGCCGTGATCCCGGCGTCCTTCAGGGCGCGCCGGATCGTCGGGACCATCGCCTCCAGGTGCGCGCGGGAGGCGACCTCGGGCACGACGCCGCCGAAGCGGGCGTGCTCGTCGACGCTGGAGGCGACGGCGTCGGCGAGCAGGGTGGTGCCGCGGACGATGCCGACGCCGGTCTCGTCGCAGGAGGTCTCGATGCCGAGGACGAGCGGTTCGTCAGCCATGGTTCTTCTCTTCGGTCACGTGTACGGGCTCTTGGTTGGTGATCAGGCGCATCACGAGGGCGTCCACGTTGCCCGGCTGGTAGTAGCCGCGGCGGAAGCCGATCGGTTCGAAGCCGAAGCGCTCGTAGAGCTTCTGCGCCCGCGTGTTGTCGACGCGCACTTCGAGCATCACCTCGGCCGCCTCGAAGGCGGTGGCGTGCCGCAGGAGTTCGGTGAGCAGCCGGGCGCCGAGCCCGGTGCCCCAGTGGTCGCGGGCGACGGCGATGGTCTGTACGTCGGCCAGGTCGCCCGAGGAGGCGAGGCCGCCGTACCCGACGAGCCGGTCCCCTTCGTACGCGACCACGTAGCGCCGCGACGAGCCGACCCCGCGCGCGTGCGCGAGCTCGGACCAGAACATGCCGCGCGACCAGGCGTCGTCCGGGAAGAGATCCTTCTCCAGGGCGAGCACGGGATCGATGTCCCACCAGCGCATCTCGCGCAGTTCAGCGGTCACGGTCGTCACTGGGGAGTGACCACCTTGTAGTTCTTGGGGACCTGCGCGTCAGGGCGGCGCAGGTACAGGGGGCGCGGTTCGAGCAGTTCCTCGCCCGCGGCCAGCTTCTCGGCGGCGAGGGCGGCGAGCGCCCCGGCCGACACGTGCTCGGGGCCGCGCGGGTCCCCGAACACCTCGGGGTAGAGCAGCGCGCCCGCGCCGACGGCGGGCAGCCCCGCGACGGCCTCGGCGATGTCCGCGGGCCGGTCGACGGCGGCGTCCGTGATCCGGGTGCACACCAGAGGGGGCCGCGCGGAGGCGCTGTGGCCGGGCGAGGGCCGGGCCTCGTAGCGCGCCCAGTAGACCTCCTTGCGGCGGGCGTCCGTCGCGACCACGAAGGGGCCCTCCACCGACGTCTCGTACGCGAGCCCGTCCAGCGTGCACACGCCGTGCACGGGCACGCCGAGCGCGAGTCCGAAGGTGTCGGCGGTCATCAGGCCGACGCGCAGTCCGGTGTACGGTCCCGGGCCCACGCCCACGACGATCCCGGTGACGGCGTCGAGCCGCGCGCCGGCCTCGGCGAGCACCCGGTCGACGGCGGGCAGCAGCAGCTCCCCGTGTCTGCGGGCGTCGACCTGACTCGACTCGGCGACGAGGGCCGTGCCGTCGTGCAGGGCGACGGTGACGGCAGGGGTGGCGGTATCCAAGGCGAGCAACAGCACGCAAACAGCCTACGGCCACAGGAGGGCGGACATGTCCGCAACCGGGGAGCGCAGGCCCCGGCTGCTACCGTCACACAAAGCCGTCACTGGCGTCGTACATGGGGACATGAGAGGCAGGCACCTGGTGGCACGGAGCAGCACCGGATTCGTGACCGCGCTGACCGCGGGAGCGCTCGTCGTGGTCGGCTTCCTCACGTACCAGGCGTCGGCGAACGCACCGGCCGACCTCGGCAAGTCGAAGGCCGACACCTCCCCCACCGCGACGGCGTCCCGCTCCCCCAAGGAGAAGACCGACCCGAAGGCCCTGCCCGCCCAGTCCGGCGCGGGCGAGCGCGTCGTCTACGCGCTGGGCGCCGACCGGGTCTGGCTCGTCGGGGGGAACGGCAAGGCGCAGCGCACGTACAAGGTGACGCCCGGCACCGTGGACCCGGCGCCCGGCAAGTACACGGTGGGCTCCCGCTCCGGGACCATCACCGGCACCGACGGGGTGCCGATCGAGCACGTCGTGCGGTTCGCGAACACGGGCGGGGTCGCGATCGGCTTCAGCGCCGCGGTCGACGGCTCGACGCCCGAGCCGGACCCGTCGAAGCAGACGGGCGGCATCCGCGAGTCGCGGGCCGACGGCGCCGCGATGTGGGAGTTCGCGACCTTCGGCCGGAAGATCGTCGTCGTTCCGTGAGCCCGCGCCGCTGACGTACCAGTGACGCACCGCCGGCCGTACTGGCTTGTTCCGGGCCGCTGACGCAGCGGCGGCCGTACCCGCTTCTCTAGGCCGCGTCGCGCCGCTCCGCGGTCGGGCGGCGCTCGTCCGGTACGCGGGCGGGGGCGGGCGGTGTCGAGACGGCACGCGCCGCCGCGCACGACGCCAGCAGGTCCCCCATCGACACCCCGCGCACCACGTCCCGCCCCGCAAGCGGCGCAGTGCGCCGCACCTCACGTTCCGAAGCCGACATGTGCGCCTCCCGAGCAGGCGTGGTTAGGTAGACCTAACTAAGTCCGGTCTCCATGTGAACACGCCGGACACGCGCCGCGCAACATTTTGCCGACGCGTTGTCGGGATACGTACGAGCGGGTGCTCCCTACGCCAGGGAACCGAGGTCCGCGCCGCCCCAGCGCTCCCCGATGCCGTTCAGCGTCACGACGCGCACTTCGTCCGTGGTGTCGCCGGTCGCCCGGTCGATGAGGACGTGCAGCCGGTCGTCGGCCAGCTCCTCGACCTTGCCGTCGCCCCACTCGACGACGACCACCGAGTCCGGCAGGGACACGTCGAGGTCGAGGTCCTCCATCTCGTCGAGGCCGCCGCCGAGCCGGTACGCGTCCACGTGCACCAGGGCGGGCCCCTCGCCGAGCGGCGGATGCACCCGGGCGATCACGAACGTCGGCGACGTCACCGCGCCGCGCACGCCGAGGCCCGCGCCGAGCCCCCGGGTCAGGGTCGTCTTGCCCGCGCCGAGCTCACCGGTGAGCATCACGAGGTCGCCGGGGCGCAGGCGGGCGGCCAGGGCGAGGCCCAACTCCCGCATCTCGTCCGGGGAGTTGACCGTGACCGTGACGGTGGTGACGGGGGTGGCGGGATCAGCCGCCGGGCTGTGCGGTGCTGCCGGTGTCTCCATGGCTCCCCACGGTAGCGGCTGCGCCGGCCACTCCCGCGCGGACCAGCAGGTCCGCCAGGCGGTCCGTGACGACCTCCGGATGCTCCAGCATCACCAGGTGTCCGGCGTCCGGCACCAGGACGGACTCGGCGTCGGGCAGCAGCGCCGCGATGGCCTCGCTGTGCTCGCTCGGCGTCACCAGGTCCTGCTCCCCGGCGAGCACCAGGACCGGCAGCTGCGCGAAGCGCCCCAGGGCTGCCGTCTTGTCGTGCTCCTGGAACGCCGGGTAGAACTCGGCGACCACGTCGATCGGCGTGCCCTCGATCATCCGCTCGGCGAACCGGGCGACCGCCGGGTCGACGTCCCGCGTCGCGAACGAGTACCGCTTGATGACCCCGGCGAACAGGTCCGCCGTCGCGCGGCGCCCCCTCTCGACGAGGTCGGCGCGCTGGCCGAGCGCCTTCAGCACCCCGGGCAGCACCCGCCGCACCGCGTTCACCCCGGCCACCGGGAGGCCGTAGTTGACCTCGCCGAGCTTGCCCGAGGACGTGCCCACCAGGGCCACGCCCACGACGCGGTCGCGGATCAGCTCGGGGTACTGGTCGGCCAGGGCCATCACGGTCATGCCGCCCATGGAGTGGCCGACGAGCACCAGCGGGCCCTGCGGCGCGGCCGTGTCGAGCACCGCCTTGAGGTCGCCGCCGAGCCGGTCGATGGAGACCGGGGTGCCCTCCTGCTGCTCCGCGCCGCGTGCCGAACGGCCGTGGCTGCGCTGGTCCCAGTACACGCAGCGCACGACGCCGCGCAGGGCCGCGCGCTGGAAGTGCCAGGAGTCCTGGTTGAGGCAGTAGCCGTGGCTGAAGACGACGGTGACCGGGGCCGGGGTGCGGCGGCCGAACAGGCGGCGCCTGCGCGTGCCCGTGCCGCTGTCCGGCTCCACCTCGTCGACCTCGTAGTACAGCTCGGTGCCGTCGGTGGCCACGGCCCGGCCCGGCACGCCGCGCAGCGCGCCGTAGGGGCCGGAGGCGTCGAGCGCCAGGCGGGCCTTGCGGCGCA
>NZ_JAAGMG010000180.1 GCF_010548525.1 Streptomyces sp. SID14478 | reverse complement strand
CGCGTGGTGCTGCCGCGCACGGCGCCCTGCTGGGTGGTGACGACTGGCTCGCTCATCCCGTGCCGCTCCCTCGGCCGCGGCGCCCGCCCGCCGGACGCCTCTCCCACCCGTCACTCTGCCACCGCCGCGGCCAAAGATCACGGGCGGGACGGGTCCGGGCCGCGCGCGTGCCCGCCCGCGTCGCCGTACCGGGAGGGTCCCAGCGGCTCCCCCGCGAGCCACTGCGCGACGGCCCGGCCGATGGGCTGCCCCGTCTCGATCTCGACGAAGCCGAACTGGCCGGACTGGTTGCACTCCAGGAACCACCAGATCCCGTCGGTGTCCTCCGCGAAGTCGAAGGCGCCGTACGCCAGCCGGGACCGGGCGAGATAGTCGCGGACGCCGTCGGCGACGCTCCGCGGCACCCCTACCGGCTGCCAGGGTCCGGCGGCCGGGTCGAAACGGACGTCCACCACGTCGTCGGGGCCCGTGGGGGCGCTCGCCGCCCGCGCCGCGAACATCTCCTCGCCCACGCAGGTCAGGCGGATGTCGGCGGTCTTGCGCACCCTGCGCTGCAGCAGCGTCGGCCCGTGCGCGACGTCCCGGTAGTCCTCCCCGGGGCGCACCCGGGTCGTCGGCACCGCGAGCGAGCCGTCACCGGGGTGCGCGCCGGACACCGGTTTGACGACCAGGTCGGGATAGCGCTCAGCGAACTCCCGCGCCACCCGCGGGAACGTGGTGATCAGCGTGGCCGGCACGGGCAGTCCGCACGCCCGTGCCAGCCATAACTGCCAGGGTTTGTGGCGTGCCTGACGCGCCGCGTCGGGGTGGTTCATCCAGCGCGCGTCCGTGCAGCGCAGCATCCCGTACAGGGCCTGCGAGGACTCCTCCGTGAGCCAGGCGGACGCGGCGCGGGACCGCGTGGCCGGCGCGCCGGGGCGGCGCACCCAGATGGAGCGCAGCCCGCCCATGGTCACGACCCGGCCGCCGACGGAGAGGTGGCCGTGGAACGTCCCGTGCGCGTACTCGCCCGACACGTCGACGCCGCCGGGCAGTTCTGCCGGGTCCAGTCGCAGGACCGGGATTCCCCTGGCGTTCAATTCCACGACCGCCATGTCGGCCGTCACATCCTGTTCGCTCGTCAGGATCAGCACCGTCATTTCCGGGCGGCCGCTCAGTCGTCGAAATGGGTTTTGGATCCGGCGGTGGACGTGGTTGCCGCGCATTCCCGCAACACTGTGTAGTCGCGCGCGGCCACTCCGCCGTCAGGCAGTACGTTCAACTGCAGTGCGGAGTCGTACGTGTACGGCGCGCTGACCTCAACCTCTTGCGCGGGGCGCGCATAGTTCAAAGCGAACGGTCGCATGTGTACTCCTAGTTGGGGGGTGCACCAAGTCAAGCTCATGGTGACTCTCCGGCGTCACTCTCCTGAGGAATTTCTCAGATTCTCTCTGTAGAACGCATCACACCTACGGAGGAGTTGCTTCCGCACGCTGCGTGATGATCCGACGTCAGGAACGGAAAAGGGGCGGCCATTCGGGCCGCCCCTCATCAATACCGTCTTTACACGCCTTTACACGTCCTGACGCCGACCTCCACGCATGAGGTAGGAGAGGCCCGGGTGCACGTCGGTATAGCCGGTGACCAGCCGTTCGGCGACGGCGACGGAGTCCACGAGGGGGTGCAGCGCGAACGCCTTCACGGCTCCGGCCCGCGACCCGGATTCGGCGGCCGTGAGCACCTCGCGCTCCACGGCCTTGACCGCGGTGACCAGACCGGCGGCGTGCAGCGGCAGCGGCTCGACGGCGACGGGGTGCGCCCCGTTGGCGTCGACCAGGCAGGGCACCTCGATGACGGCGTCCGCGTCCAGGGCGGCGAGCGTGCGCCGGTTGCGGACGTTGAGGATGAGCGTGGCGCGCTCGTCGCGGGCGATGGCCCGCATCAGGGCGAGGGCCACCTTCTCGTAGCCGCCGCCTTCCTCGAGGTCGGCGGCGTCGCGCTCACCGGCGCCGGACGCCTCGCGGTTGTCCGCCATGTACGTGGCTTCGCGCTCGGCCCGCGTGCGGTCCCAACTCCCGTACGAGGGAGCGGCGTAGAACGCGGTCTGCTGAGCGGCGAGGAAGGCGCCCCGGGTCCGCTCGGCCTCCCGGTAGGCGCGGACGGTCTCCCGGTTGAAGTAGTAGTAGTGCAGGTACTCGTTCGGGATCGCGCCGAGCGAGCGCAGCCAGTCGGTGCCGAACAGGCGCCCCTCCTCGAACGACCCGAGGAGTGTGTCGTCGGCGAGCAGCCGGGGCAGTTCGTCCCGGCCGCGCACCTTCAACCCCCGCAGCCAGCCGAGGTGGTTGAGACCCACGTAATCGACCCACGCGTCGGCCGGGTCGGCCCCGAGGACGCGGGCGACGCGGCGGCCCAGCCCGACGGGCGAGTCGCAGATGCCGATGACGCGGTCGCCGAGGTGCCGCGACATGGCCTCCGTCACCAGACCCGCGGGGTTGGTGAAGTTGATGACCCAGGCGTCGGGGGCGACCTCCTTGACGCGGCGCGCGATGTGCACGGCCACCGGCACGGTCCGCAGCCCGTACGCGATGCCGCCCGCGCCGACCGTCTCCTGCCCCAGCACCCCCTGCTCCAGCGCGATCCGCTCGTCCAGGGCCCGCCCTTCGAGGCCGCCGACCCGGATCGCCGAGAACACGAAGTCGGCGCCGCGCAGCGCCTCGTCGAGCTCGGTCGTCGCGTGCACGGCGGGCGCGTCGGGCACCCCGTTGGCTTGTTCTCGCAGTACGCCGGTGATGGCCCGCAGCCGGTCCGCGTCGACATCATGCAGCGTGACCTCGGTGACCCGGCCCTCCGCATGATCACCGAGCAGTGCCCCGTACACCAGGGGCACTCGAAATCCGCCACCACCGAGAATCGTCAGCCTCATGCCCGGATCGTAGGGCAGCCTGGTCCCCGACCTGATCTTCGACCGGCGGAGGCCCCCCATGAACCGACGCACGAGACGCCGACTCCTCACCCTGGCAGCAGCGACAGGGGCGCTCGCGCTCGGCGCGGGTACCGCGTCGGCCGCGGCCGCGCCCTCCTGGAGCGAGACCGGCACCAGCCACGTGAACTCGCTGACCGGCAGCCAGGGCCTGGCGAGCCGGGCCGACGGCTCGCTGCTGCACCGGGGGCTCGCCTCGGTGCCGCTGGACCTGCGGATAGCGGGCTGGTCCCACGTCGGGGACCCGGACGTGTCCGGCGGCTACACCTTCGACGCGTACCAGGGCGGCGACGACGCGACGACGAAGATGTTCGCGGCGACGGCACCGGACGGCACCCGTACCACCTACGAACACACCCTGGACCAGGGCGAGTTGCTCAACAACTCTTTCGCCTCCGTCTCGCCCGACGGGCAGTGGCTGGTGTCCGGCGAGTGGGGCACGATGAACCGGCTCCAGGTCTTCCCCACGCCCGTGCTGAACCGGTCCGCCCCGGCCCCCGGCGCCGACCTCCCGCAGGCCGGGCAGATCGCGCTCGACAAGCCGGTCGACAACATCCAGGGCTGTGACTTCACCGACGCGACGCACCTGCTCTGCTCGTCCGACGACGCCGCCAAGGAGGTGCTGGAGGTCGCCCTCGACCGCCCGCTCGACGGCCGGCCGGTCACGGGCCACGTCACGACCGCCTTCGCGATCCCGCAACGCAGCATCTGCTCCGGCTCGTTCGAGGCGGAGGGCATCGACTACGACGCCGCGCGCGGCAGCCTGCGCGTGGAGATCGTGCCGCCGTCGCCGTGCCTGGTGACCACGGCCGTGATCGCGTACAAGAAGAACTGAGGTCGCGGGGCCCGGCCGATGGCGACCGGGCCCCGCCTGCGCGCCGGTGCGTTTGACCTTGACACGGTGACAAGGCCTTCACTGCTCGCCATGGAGGTGGTCCCGATGACGATCACGACACTGGGCGCCGACGCGATGCGTGCGCTGCAAGGGCTGGCGGACGACCGTGCGTCCGTGCGGCTGCGGGCGGCTCTGGAGCTCGGTACGACACCCGACCCGCGCTGCGTCGACGCGCTCGTCGCGCGCTGTGCGAGCGAGCCCGAGTTCTTCGTCCGCGACATGCTGACCTGGGCGCTCACCCGCCACCCGGTGTCCGTGACGCTGCCCCGGCTGCTGCGCGAGGTCCGCTCGGAGCGGGCGCAGGCGCGGAGCCAGGCACTGCATACCCTGTCCAAGATCGGGGACCGCGGCGCGTGGCCGGCCCTCACACCGGCGCTCCTGTCCGACCCCGACGAGGAGGTGGCCCGCAGCGCGTGGCGGGCCGCGGTCGTGCTCGTGCCCGACGGGGAGGAGTCCGCCTTGGCGACGGCGTTGGCGACGCAGCTGGGGCGCGGCGGGCAGCAGACACAGCTCAGTCTCAGCCGGGCGCTGATCGCGTTGGGCGACGCGACGGCGCCTGCCCTGGGCGCCGCGTCGACGGCCGCCGATCCGCGGACGCGGGCG
>NZ_JAAGMG010000152.1 GCF_010548525.1 Streptomyces sp. SID14478 | reverse complement strand
TGCCCGACCGGCAGGGCGACGTCCAGCGGGTCGGCGAGCAGCGGCACCCGCGTGAACTTCGGGTCGCGGGCGCTCGGCGCGTGCACGGCGAGCGAGAGGGCGAGGTCGACGTCGCCGGAGGCGAGCAGCTCGTAGGCCTGCGCGGCCTCGGCCTCGCGCACGCGGACGGTGATCTTGGGGTGGGCGGTGCGCAGGGCCCGTACCGCGGGCACGACGAGGGCGGGCACGGCGGTGGAGAAGGCGGCCACCCGCACCACACCCATCTCGCCGTGCAGGTGCTGCGCCAACTCGGCGTCGGCGCGCTCCAGTTGGGCGAACACGGCCTCGGCGTGCGCGAGCACGAGGTGCGCGGCGTCGGTGAGCCGCACCCGCCGCCCCTGCGCTTCCAGCAGCGGCACGCCGAGCTGCTTGGCCAGATTGGTGAGCTGCTGCGAGACGGCCGACGGCGTCATGAGGAGCGTCTGCGCGGTGGCCGTGACCGTGCCGCGCTCCCGCAGGGTGCGCAGGATCACCAGCTTCTTGATGTCCCACCGGTCGGGCCGCGGCACGTGCTCGTCGTTCATACGGCACAAGGTAGCCCGGCCTACGCTGACGCCATGGAGCAGCAGACCGTACGGATCCGCCCGGGCCGTCCCGAGGAGGCGGCGCGGCTGAGCGCACTTGCCCTGCGCTCGAAGGCGCATTGGGGATACGACGCGGACTTCATGGAGGCGTGCGTCGCCGAGCTGACGCTGGAGCCGGGGGAGGTCGAGGCGCGCCGTACCGCCGTCGCCGAGTCCGGCGACGGCCGCCTCCTCGGCCTCGTGACGCTCGAAGGGCAGCCGCCGCAGGGCGAGTTGGGCCTGATGTTCGTGGCCCCGGAGGCGATCGGCGGCGGCGTGGGCCGGCTGCTGTTCGACCACCTCCGGGAGGCCGCGCGCGCCGCCGGCTTCACCCGGATCTCCTGGGCCGCCGACCCGAACGCCCTGCCGTTCTACGAGGCGATGGGCGGCCGGCGCTCCGGCTCGATCCCGTCGGGGTCGGTCGCGGGCCGGGTGCTGCCGCTGATGGAGCTGGACCTGCGCCGCCCGGCCGCTACGCGATCGCGGCCAGCCACTCCACCAGCAGCCGGTTGACCTCGTCGGGGCGTTCCTGCTGGAGCCAGTGGCCGGTCCCGTCGAGCACGTGCGAGGCGACGAGTCCGGGGAGGGTCTTCGGATAGGCCTCGATCGCGTCGGACAGCCAGGTCGTGGACGCGTCGCGGGCGCCGCCGACGAAGAGGGACGGCTGGGTGATCGGGGCGCCGTCGTACGCGGCCAGGTCGGCCCAGTCACGGTCCATGTTCCGGTAGCGGTTCAGCGCGCCGCTCATCCCCGTACGTTCGAACTCGCCCGCGTAGACGTCGAGTTCGGACTCGTCGAGCCAGGCCGGAAGGCGGTCCGCCGGGAAGCGGTCCCGCATCCGGCCGCCGCGCGCCACGAAGTGCGGGTCGGGGTCGTCCGGGCCCGGCATGGTGTCGGCGGACAGGGCCGCGTAGATCCCGGCGAGCCAGCCGCGCACGTCCGGCTCGATCTCGGCCTCGGCGCGGCCGGGCTCCTGGAAGTAGGAGACGTAGAACTCCTCGGGCCCGCCGCCCATCCCGGCGAAGATCTCGCTGGGGCGCGGGCCGCCGCGCGGCGCGTACGGCACGCTCAGCAGGCCCACCGCCCGGAAGACGTCGGGCCGCAGGAGCGCCGAGTACGCGGCGATGTTCGCTCCCCAGTCGTGCCCGACGACGACCGCGGACTCCTCACCGAGCGCGTGCACCACGGCGGCGCCGTCCTCGACGAGCTCCGTCATCCGGTAGGCCTCGACGTCCGCGGGGCGCGAGGAGCGGCCGTATCCCCGTACGTCGACGGCGACGGCCCGGTATCCGGCCGCGGCCAGGGCCGGGAGCTGGCGGCGCCAGGAGTACCAGGACTCCGGGAACCCGTGCACGAGCAGGACGAGCGGGCCCGTGCCCTGCTCCACGAGGTGGGTGCGGCCTGCGGGGGTGGGGACGAGGCGGTGGACGGGCTGCTGCGCCATGAGGACCTCCGGAAGGGGCGGTGCTGCGGTGCTCCGATCGTCTCCCCGACCGTCCCGCGGCGCCGCCCCTCGTTGCCGTTCCGGCAAGTTCACCGGCGTTTCGGACCCCGTCCGGCGGCGGAGGCGAGCACGACGCCGCCCAGGATGAGGCCCATGCACGTCAGCTGCATCCAGCCCATCGCCTCGCCGAGCACCGCGTACGAGAGCAGGGCGACGCACACCGGCTGGAGGTAGTAGACGACGCCCGCCCGGGCGGCGCCGATCATCGCGATCGCCTTGTTCCAGGCGAAGAAGGCGACGGCCGAGGAGGCCACGCCGACGTACAGGAGCGGGCCGACCGTGCCGGTGCGCACCTCGAAGCCGCCCTGCACCGCCACGCTCACCACGTAGGCGGGCAGCAGCATCAGCGCGCCGAGCACGAACGTCGCGAAGAGGAACGCGACGCCGCCGATCTCCTGGGGCCTGCGCCGCAGCAGTGCGCTGTACGAGCCGAAGCAGACGGCCGCGGCGACCACCCACAGGTCGCCGGGGGCGAAGTCGGGGGTCAGCGAGCCCTTGCTGACGAGCAGGACGACTCCCGTGCAAGCCACGAGGGTTCCGGTGACGCGCCGCGCCCCGAGCCGGGCCCCGCCGAGCCGTTCGTACGCCGCCATCAGCACCGGCGACGCGGCCATGATCATGCCCATGTTCCCGGCGGAGGTCGTCATGCCCGCCTGGTTCACGAGGGTGTTGTAGACGGTGACCCCGAGGAGGGCGGCCAGCGTCACGTAGCCGAGGTGGCGCCGGATCAGGGCCCGCTCGCGCCAGGCGGCCCGCAGGCCGAACGGGGCGAGGGCCACGATCGCGATGATCCAGCGCCAGAACGCGTGCTGGACCGGCGGCACGCTGTCGTGCAGTGCGCGGGAGGTGACGAAGCTGCCGGACCAGACGACGGTGGCGAGGGCGGCGAGCAGGAGACCGGCACCGAGCCCGCCTGCCGCGCGGCCGGGGGCCGCGTGCGGTGCCACGGGGGTACGGGTACGGTCCAGGACTGCCATCGGAACCTCTCTCGCGGGTGTCTGTCGCTTTCTTACGCAGCTACCGTCGCAGGACGGGAACCATCACGTCCATCGAATGTTTCCGGTGTATATGTTCAGCAGAAGTGAATGATCTGTCGGGGTGCTGGCCCGCCACCGTCGCCCCGAACGCCAGGGCCATCCCGGCCAGTTGGACCCAGGTCAGGATCTGGCCGAGCGCCGCCCATCCGATCACCGCGGCGGTCAGCGGCGAGAGCGGGCCGAGGAACGTGACCTGCGTGGCGGCCAGACGGCCGATGCCGCGGAACCAGAGCCAGTACGCGACCGCGGTGTTGGCCAGCGCCAGGTACGCGTAGCCGCCGAGCGCCCGGCCGTCCAGCGCCGGGGGCGGGCCCTCGACCGCGAGCGCGAGCGGTGCGATCAGCAGGCCTCCCGCGGTCAGCTGCCAGCCGGTCAGCGCCAGCGGGCCG
>NZ_JAAGMG010000111.1 GCF_010548525.1 Streptomyces sp. SID14478 | reverse complement strand
GCCGTCCGCCCGCCGGGAGCGGTCCTGGACGCGCCCCGCGTACAACAGCACGGCGTGCAGGCGCTCTTCGCCGGTGAGCGGCCCCGGGTGGAGCAGGAACACCCCGGGCAGTACCTGCTGCCAGGGTCCGCCGGGCCGGCACTGTTCGGCCGTCGCGGCGGCGGCGACCCCGTGCGCCTTCAGCTGCGCGCCGCTCATGACGCGCCGCTGGGTCTCGACGAGGTGCCGCAGGGGGCGGGGGGACAGGGGAGCGGGGGTGTTGTGGTTCATGACGGGGCTGTTCCCGCCGCCGGCACCCCCGCTAACCGCTGTTACAGTCCCGTCGACAAAACCGGACAAGCTCGCCCTAAAGTGCAGGCGTTCGAGTGCCGAAAAGGCCAGGCGGCACCCGGGGTTACGGCCCCCGGTACCCGCGTTCGGTAACACCGCGGATCCGGGGGCCCGGCCTCACGGGTCCTAGCGGGCGCCGGCCCCGTCGCAGGCCTGTGCGCGCAGCGCCCGCGCCAGGTCGTCCCGGGCCTCCAGGACGAGCCGCCGCAGCGCGGGAGCGGCCTCCTCGTGCGCGGCGAGCCACGCGTCCGTCGCCTCCAGCGTCGCCGGCGAGTCCTGCAGCGACGGGAACAGCCCCCGCACCACGTCCATCCCGATCTGGATCGACCGCTGGTCCCACACCCGCTCGATCGCCGCGAAGTACTTCTGTGCGTACGGCTGGGTGAGGCCGCGCTGGGACGGCTGCTGGAACCCGGCGATCGTCGCCTCCACCAGCGCGTTGCTCAGCGCGTCCGACTCGACGACCTGCGCCCAGGACTGCGCCTTGACGGCCTCGGAGGGCCGCGCCGCCAGGCACCGCACCTGGTGCCGCTTGCCGGATGCCGTGTCGTCCCGGGCCAGTTCGGCCGCGAGCACGCCCTCGTCGACGACGCCGTACGTGGCGAGCGTGTCCAGGAACGCCCAGCGCAGCTCCTGGTCGACGTCGAGCCCGTCGATCTTCCCGGTGCCCTCCAACAGGCCCCGCAGCAACTGCAGATCGGCCTCGCTCGACGCGACGGACGTGAAGAACCGCGCCCACGTCAGCTGGTGCTGGCTGCCGGGCCCGGCGAGCCGCAGCTCCCGCAGGGCGCCCTCGGCGAGCAGCCGTCCGCCCTCCTCGCGCCACCCGGGGTCGGCGTAGTGCACGAGCGCGGAGCGCGCCCACGCGTGCAGCATCTGCAGCACTCCGATGTCCGACTCGCGCCCCGCGAAGCGCAGGACGAGGTCGACGAAGTCGCGGGCGGGCATGAGGGCGTCCCGCGTCAGGTTCCACAGCGCGGACCAGCACAGGGCGCGGGCGAGCGGGTCGGTGATCTCGCCGAGGCGCTCGCGCAGCGTCGCCAGCGAGTTCTCGTCGAAGCGGATCTTGCAGTACGTGAGGTCGTCGTCGTTGACGAGGACGAGCTCCGGCGCCTCGGACCCGGCCAGTTCACCGACGACGGTCCGCGGGCCGTCCACGTCGACCTCGGCGCGCGCGTACCGCTCCAGGGAGCCCTCGGGCGTGCGCCGGTACAGGCCGACGGCGACGCGGTGCGGCCGCAGGACGGGGTGCGATTCGGCCGCCTCCTGGAGCACCGACAGCTCGGTGATGCGCCCCTCGCCGTTCAGAATGACCTGCGGGGTCAGCGAGTTGACCCCCGCCGTCTGCAGCCAGGCCTGCGACCACGAGGCCATGTCGCGCCCGCTGGTCTCCTCCAGCACGGACAGCAGATCGCCGAGCCGCGTGTTCCCGTACGCGTGCCGCTTGAAGTACCGGCGCGCGCCCTCCAGGAAGGCGTCCCGGCCGACGTAGGCGACGAGCTGCTTGAGGACGCTCGCGCCCTTGGCGTACGTGATGCCGTCGAAGTTGAGCTTGGCGTCCTCCAGGTCGCGGATGTCGGCCGTGACCGGGTGCGTGCTCGGCAGCTGGTCGGCCCGGTACGCCCACGACTTGCGGTTGTTGGCGAAGGTGATCCACCCGTTGGTGAACCGCGTCGCCTCCACCATCGAGAACGCCCCCATGAAGTCCGCGAAGGACTCCTTGAGCCACAGGTCGTCCCACCACTGCATGGTGACGAGGTCGCCGAACCACATGTGGGCCATCTCGTGCAGGATCACGTTGGCGCGGCGCTCGTACGACGCCTGCGTGACCTTGCCGCGGAAGATGAACTCCTCGCGGAAGGTGACCATGCCCGGGTTCTCCATGGCGCCCAGGTTGTACTCGGGCACGAACGCCTGGTCGTACTTCCCGAAGGGGTACGGGTAGTCGAAGTTCTCGTGGAAGAAGTCGAGCCCCTGCTTGGTGACGAGGAAGACGTCCTCGGAGTCGAAGTAGGGGGCAAGTCCCTTGCGGCACATGGCGCCCAGCGGGACGACGAGCTTCGAGCCGTCCTCGAAGGTGCGCTCGTAGGTGTCGCTCACGTAGTGGTAGGGGCCCGCGACGACGGCCGTGATGTACGTCGAGATCGGCTTGGTCTCGGCGAACTGCCAGACGCCGTCGACGAGTTCACCGGCCCCGTTGGACCAGACGGTCCACCCCTCGGGGGCCTGGACGCTGAACCGGTAGGGCGCCTTGAGGTCCGGCTGCTCGAAGGTGGCGAAGACGCGCCGCGCGTCGGCCGGCTCGTACTGGGTGTACAGGTACACCTCGCCGTCCTCGGGGTCGACGAAGCGGTGCATGCCCTCACCGGTGCGCGAGTACGCGCAGCGGGCGTCGACGACGAGCTCGTTGTCCTCGGCGAGGCCCTCCAGCTGGATGCGGCTGCCGTCGAACACGGCGGCCGGGTCCAGGTCCTCGCCGTTCAGCGACACGGCGGTCACGGACGGGGCGATGAGGTCGACGAACGTGGCCGCCCCCGGCTCGCCGGCCCGGAACCGGATCGTGGTCACGGAGCGGAAGGTGCGCGGCCCCTCGCCGCTCGCATCGCCGACCGCCGAACGCAGGTCGAGCGCGACCTCGTACCCGTCGACGGACAGCAGACCGGCCCGCTCGCGGGCCTCGTCGCGGGACAGATTCTCTCCGGGCACGGGCGGCACTCCTTCGTGGCGTTTCGGCAGGTGCTGTTCAGGTCCTCGTGGGACCGTTCGCACGCCTACGATCCTCGCACGCGGCCCTGACGCCGGACATCCGGGAATGCACCCGGTGCGGCTTGCGTTGCCGCAGGCAAGAAGCATCCCGTGACTGATTTTGGCGACTTCCGAGGAGAGCTATGTCCACCGTGGACGAGAAGACCCCCGTCGACTTCTGGTTCGACCCGCTCTGCCCGTGGGCGTGGATGACGTCGCGCTGGGTCCTGGAGGTCGAGAAGGTCCGTGACATCAAGGTCCGCTGGCACCTGATGAGCCTCGCCGTGCTGAACGAGCCTAAGCTCGACGAGCTCCCCGAGGAGTACCGCGAGCTCCTGGAGACCAAGGCCTGGGGCCCGGTCCGCGTCGTCATCGCCGCGCAGGAGGAGCACGGCGCGGAGGTCCTCGGCGACCTGTACACGGCGCTCGGCACCCGTATCCACAACCGCGGCGAGGGCCCCACGAAGGAGGCCGTCGCCGGCGCCCTGGAGGAGGTCGGCCTGCCCGCCTCGCTCCTCGACCACTGGGACGGCACCAAGTACGAGGCCGAACTGCGCGCCTCCCACAAGGAGGGCATCGACAAGGTCGGCCAGGACGTCGGCACACCGGTGATCGCGGTGCCCGGCGCGGACGGCAACCAGATCGCCTTCTTCGGCCCGGTCGTCACCCCGGCCCCCAAGGGCGAGGAAGCCGCCCGCCTCTGGGACGGCACCCTGCTCGTCGCCTCGGTCCCCGGCTTCTACGAGATCAAGCGGACCCGGACGCAGGGGCCCGTCTTCGAGTAGCCCCTCCCGGGATCCCGGGCTCCTAGGCGAGTTTTCGTGGGGGAGGGCCGAACGGCATGCTGTTGAAGCCCGTGCGCAGCGTTCGGCACTCCCCGCCGGCGAGGGGCCCGGTGCAGAGCCAGAAGGTGCCGGGATGCTTCTCCCCGGTCTTCTTCAGGCGCTGCTGCTCGTCCTTGTCGAGCCGCCGGTGCGGATGGTGCGACTTGCAGCTCTCGCACCGCATGGTCCGGGTACCGGGCACGGCGCTCACCCCCTCTTCGGCCAGCTGAGCTCTTCGGGGAGCCGGAAGCCTCGGGACCCGGCGAAGTGCCGCTGCACGCGGCGGCAGCCGTCGTTGCTGCACCTCTTGTAGCGCTCGGCAGTGCCGGGTGCGACGTCGGGCCGGGCGGCGGCGAGGGCGAGTTCCCCGGGGGTCAGCGGGACGAAGTCCCGCAGGCGCGCTCCCGGGCAGGTGGGACAGTGCTTGGCAACCATGCCGGCCACGGTCCCGCGGAACCCGGCATACCGACAGACCCCCGTGAGTCACGTCCTCACGGGGGTCCGTCTTTTCCGTCGCCCGCCTCGGCGAAAGTTGAGAAGACGATCACGAGGCGGGACGTATCAGGGGGTCACGGGGCGAGCAGCAGGGCGTTCACCCGCTCCTTCGCGGCCGCGTAACGCTTCGCCACGTCCTGCCAGTTGACGACCTGCCACATGGCCTCGATGAAGTCGACCTTCTGGTTCTTGTACTGCAGGTAGAAGGCGTGCTCCCAGGCGTCGAAGACGAGGATCGGCGTCGAGCCCTGTCCGACGTTGCCCTGGTGGTCGTAGACCTGCTCGACGATGAGGCGGTTGCTGAGCGGCTCGTAGGCGAGCACGCCCCAGCCCGAACCCTGCGTCGTCGCCGAGGCCTTGGTCAGCTGGGCCTTGAACTTGGCGAAGGAGCCGAAGGACTCGGTGATCGCGTCCGCGAGGTCGCCGACCCCGTCCGCGGCCAGCGGCTCGCCGCCGCCACCGTCCTTGGGGCTGTTCATGTTGTGCCAGTAGATGCTGTGCAGGATGTGGCCGGAGAGGTGGAAGGCCAGGTTCTTCTCGAGGCCGTTGATGGCGCCCCAGGTCTCCTTGTCACGCGCCTCCGCCAGCTGCTCCAGGGTGTCGTTGGCACCCTTCACGTACGCCGCGTGGTGCTTGTCGTGGTGCAGCTCGATGATCTGCGGATTGATGACCGGTTCGAGCGCCGCGTAGTCGTACGGAAGTTCAGGAAGCGTGTAGATGGCCATGTGCGTCTGCCCTCCGGCTGCTGCAGCGTGCTGATGCGAGCTTATTGCAATCGATGTGCAAGTGCAGGCTAACAGCAGTAGTGGGCGGAGTTGATCAGCCCTTCGCCCTAGGTCCTGTCCGGCGGATCAGGTCGCGGCCAAGGTGGCCCGTGCCGTTCTGTGCTGGTGAGGGGGGCTGGTGCGTCGAGGAGCAAGGCGGAGGAGGGCGTCAACGCGGAGCGTTGGCAACCGACGACAACACCGCAGGTCGGCGTGCCAGACCCCGCGTCCGCGACAAGATCCGCCGGACAGGCCCCAGGTCCGGCTGGGACCCGGGGGCGGGAAGCACGCGAAGGGCCCCCGGACCAGGCGGTCCGGGGGCCCTTCGCGCGGGCGGGGCGGGCGCTGCTTCTTCTGCGCGGCCCTACTGCGTCTCGGCGGCCTTCCTCTTCTCGGCGGCCTTCTGCCGGACGAAGCCGACGATCGCCAGGATCACGGTCAGGCCGCCCGCGTAGTAGAGCTGCTCGCGGGTGCCTTCCTCACGGGCCATCAGTACGAAGATGACCGCCATGCCCGCGAGCGCCACCCAGGTCAGGTACGGGAAGGCCCACATCTTCACGACGAGGCGCTCCGGGGCCTCGCGCTCCAGCCTGCGGCGCAGGATCAGCTGCGAGGCGGCGATGAAGAACCAGACGACGAGGATGATCGCGCCGATCGTCTTCAGCAGCCACTGGAAGATGTCCTCGGGGCGCCAGTAGCTGAGCAGCACGCAGACGAAGCCGAACGCCGAGGACAGCAGGACGGCGATGCGCGGGACGCCGCCGTGGATCCGCCCGATGACCTTGGGGCCCTGGCCGCGCGCGACCAGCGATCCGGCCATGCGGGAGGCGCCGTAGATGTTGGCGTTCATGGCCGAGAGCAGGGCGACGAACACCACGACGTTCATGACGGAGCCGGCCGCCGGCAGGTCCAGGTGCTCCAGGGTGGCGACGTAGGACCCCTTCTCGGGGTCCACCAGGGCCTTGTCGGACCAGGGGATGAGCGCGACGACCACGACCATGGAGCCGACGTAGAAGAGCGCGATCCGCCACATCGCCGTGCGCACGGCCTTCGCCACGCCCTGGACCGGGTGCTCGGACTCGGCCGCGGCGATGGTGACCGTCTCCAGACCGCCGTACGCGAAGACGGAGGCGAGCAGCCCCGCGATGAGGCCCTCGGTGCCGTTGGGCATGAACCCGCCGTGGCCGGTGAGGTTGGCGGTGCCCGGCGCGTCGTTGCCCAGCAGTCCGAAGATCGCGAGGACGCCGATGACCAGGAACGCGACGATCGCCGCGACCTTCAGCGTCGCGAACCAGAACTCGAACTCGCCGAAGTTCTTCACCGCCGAGACGTTGGTGAGGGTGAACACGAGCATGAACAGCGCGACCCAGAGCCACTCCGGCACGCCCGGGACCCAGCCGTGCGCGATCTGCGCCGCGCCGATCCCCTCCAGCCCCACCGCGACGCACAGCAGGAACCAGAACGCCCAGCCCGCCGTGAACCCGGCCCACGGCCCGATGGCCCGCTCGGAGTGCACCGAGAACGAGCCGGACGCCGGATACGCGGCGGCCATCTCGCCCAGCATGCGCATCACGAGCATCACGAGGGCGCCCGATATCGCGTAGGCCAGGATGATCGAGGGCCCGGCGGCCGCGATGGCCGTGCCGGAGCCGACGAAGAGGCCGGCGCCGATCACGCCGCCGAGCGCGATCATGGAGAGGTGGCGCTGCTTGAGGCCGGGGGCGAGCGACGGCGCGTCGGCCGCCCGCTCCGCCGGCTGAGCGTCGTCGACGGGCGACTTCGCTGACGTCCGAGACATGGAATGCCCTGTTCATTAGCTGAGACGGGGAGTACGTAATGGCTACGTAAAACGGCCCACAGTGTGAGCGGGCGCCCCTGTCACAGGGAATGGGTTTCCGCTATACGGACACGATGCTCACACCCCGCGACGACCCGGTCGACGATCCGTGAAGGGTCAGACACGCCGTGCGCGCAGCTCCCGCACACCGGCGACCGCGAGCACCGCCGCCGTCGCCCCCGTCGACCACAGCAGCTGCGGCCGCGCCGTGTCGTCGGTCAGCATCAGCCCGAACACCGCGGCCATCGCGGCGAGCGCCGCCCAGGTCAGATACGGGAACGCCCACATCTTCAGCACGAGCCGCTCGGGCGCCTCGGCCTCGATGCGCCGCCGCAGGCGCAGCTGGGACGCCGCGATCAGCGCCCACACGAACAGCAGCACCGCGCCGACCGAGTTGAGCATGTAGAGGAAGACGGTGTCCGGCCACTCCAGATTGAGCAGTACGGAGACGAAGCCGAAGGCCACCGACGCGAGGACCGCCCGCCGCGGCACCCCGCCCCCGCCCACCTTCAGCAGCGACCTCGGGGCCTCGTCGCGCTCGGCCAGCGAGAAGATCATCCGGGACGAGCCGTAGAGGTTCGCGTTCAGGGCGGACAGCAGCGCGACGAACACGACGATGTTCATGATCTGCCCGGCCGAGGGGACGCCGATGGAGTCCAGGACGGTGACGTACGGACTGATGCCCGCCTTCTGCGCCGTCCAGGGCATGACCGTCACGATCACCAGCATCGAGCCGACGTAGAAGAACAGGATGCGGAACACCGCGCTGCGCACCGCCCGCGCCACCGAGCGCACCGGGTCGTCGGACTCGGCGGCGGCGATGGTGACGACCTCCAGGCCGCCGAAGGCGAAGATCACGGCGAGGACGCCGGAGACGACGCCCTGCCAGCCCCGGGGGAGGAAGCCGCCGTCGCCCGTGAGGTGGCTGAGGCCGACGGGGTCGGTGTCGGGGAGCAGGCCGAAGATCGCGAGCGTGCCGAGGACCAGGAACGCGATGATCGCGACGACCTTCAGCGTCGCGAACCAGAACTCGAACTCGCCGAAGTTCTTCACGGCCGCCAGGTTCGTGGCCGTGAACACCAGCATGAACAGCAGCACCCACGCCCACTGCGGCACGCCCGGCACCCAGCCGTTCGCGATCTGCGCGGCGCCGGTCGCCTCGACGGCGAGGACGACGACGAGCAGGAACCAGTAGAGCCAGCCCACGCTGAACCCGGCCCAGCGCCCGAGCGCCCGCTCGGCGTGCACGGAGAACGACCCGGAGGCGGGCATCGCGGCCGACATCTCGCCGAGCATCCGCATCACGCACATCGCCAGGGCGCCCGCGATCAGGTACGAGACGACGATGCCGGGCCCCGCGACCGCGATCCCGGCGCCCGAACCGACGAACAGCCCGGCGCCGATGACCCCGCCGAGGCCGAGCATGGTGAGGTGGCGCTGCTTGAGCCCGGTGGACAGGGGTTCGTTCACGTCGTCGACTCTCAGGCTCACGAAGGATTGGCGGGAACCTACAGTCTCCCGTTCCGGGACCGCCCCGCGCAAAACGGGCCTACCGCCACCGTGCCCACGTGACGAGCATCACCCCGTACGGGGTGTACGGACGGTTCTTTGTGCAGAGCCCACCAAGAGCAGGCTCAAGCCTTTGTCGACCGGCGACCGTGATCGGCTCAACTCCCTTGGGATAGCGTCACGAAGTCCCACCCTGCCCGTCCACGAACACTTGCGGAGTCCCCATGAGCACCGCCGCTGCAGTCGCCCGTCCGGGCAAGGTCCTGGCCGACCTCCTCCCCGTCTCCCGCACCAGGGACATCGCGCTGGTCGTCGGCGGCGCCGCCCTCACCGGCATCGCCGCGCAGATCGCGATCCCCGTGCCCGGCTCGCCGGTGCCGGTCACCGGCCAGACCTTCGCCGCGCTGCTCGTCGGCACCGCGCTCGGCACCCGTCGCGGCTTCCTCTCGCTCGCGCTGTACGCGCTCGCGGGCATGGCCGGGGTGCCGTGGTTCGCCGGCGGCGGCTCGGGCTACGCGATGGCGTCCTTCGGCTACGTCATCGGCCTGATGCTGGCCGCCGCGGCCGTCGGCGCGCTGGCCCGCCGGGGCGCGGACCGCTCGGTGCTGCGCACCGCGGGCACGTTCCTGCTCGGCGAGGCCATCGTCTACGCGGTCGGCGTGCCGTACCTGGCGCTCTCCACCGGCATGGGCCTGGGCGCCGCGATCGCCGCGGGCCTGACCCCGTTCCTGCTCGGGGACGCGCTGAAGGCGGCGCTCGCGATGGGCGCGCTGCCCACCGCCTGGAAGATCGCCGGAAAGTAGCGGCTACCGCAGGTTGTAGTTCCTCCGGAAGAGGTTCGCCGGGTCGTACGCGGCCTTCAGTGCGGCGAGCCTCTTTCGCGTATCGGCGTCGTACAGACCCTGCGGGCGGTCCCCGCCGCCGAACGCGAAGTTGAGCGAGCGGCCGAGGACGTGATCCCCGACGGCCGCGAACGCCCGCGCGTGATGCGCCCGCGCGGCGTCCTTGGAGGAGCCGTCGAGCGGCGACAGGATCCGCACCAGCCAGCCCGCTTCCCGGTACGGCACGGCGTTCGGCGCGGGCCGCGCGAGGGCGCCGCCCAGGTGGTTGAGCTGGACCACGTGCATCGCGTCGGCGGCCGGCCCGCACAGCGCGAACAGCTCGGCGAGCGCCCCGGGGTCCGCCTCGCCCAGGAACACGCTGTCCCCGTAGTACGCGTGCGGGAAGTCCGGGTCGTTGTGGATCGTGTGGCTCTCGGCGTACGGCATCTCGCGGACGGTGTCCGTGACGGCCGGTCCGAGCGCGGCCCGCAGCGGCGCGACCAGCCGCTCGCCCTCCTCGGCACTGCCCGTGAAGGCGATCCGCACCGAGACCACGTACTGGCCGCGCAGCTGCGGCGGCAGCATCGGCAGGTCCGGGTAGACCAGGGCGGCGAGGGACGAGGTGAGGGTGTCCGGGACGGTCGCCGCCCAGGCGGTGTACGCCCGCAGGATGTCCGCCGGGTCGCCGGCCCGCCCGTCGTGGGCGAGGAAACCGCCGTACAGGCGGGTCACCGGCACCAGGTCCACGTCGAGGGCGGTCACCACACCGAGGTTGGCGCCGCCGCCGAGCAGCCCCCACAGCAGCTCGGGGTCGCTGTCGGCCGTGACGTGCCGGGCCACCGCGTCGGCGGTCACCACGTCGACGGAGCACACGTGGTCGGCGGTGTAGCCGAACTCCCGCGCCAGGATGCCGAGTCCGCCGCCCAACACGTAGCCGACGGCGCCGACGCCCGGCGCCGAGCCGTTGAGCGGGGCGAGGCCGTGCTCCGCGGCGGCCCGCACGACGT
>NZ_JAAGMG010000077.1 GCF_010548525.1 Streptomyces sp. SID14478 | reverse complement strand
AGCGGGACGCCGGAGCGGCCCCGCGGAGCGAGGCGTCCCGGTGACGGCCCCGCCGACCTCACCCGCGGCCCTGGGCGCCTCCCTGCATCCCGGTGGCCCGGTGACCGCCCGAGCCCCCCGGCGCAGTGCGGGCACGGGCCCCCAGATGGCGCTCATCCTGCTGTGCGCGGGCTACGCCACGGGATCGGCCCTCGGCTGGGGGAACGAGCGGATCGCCCTGTTCATGGGCGACTTCGGGCTGAGCATCGCCGCCGCCGTCGCCGCCGTGTCGAACTTCCTGTACGCGCGTAGCAGGCGCAGCCGCTTTCGACCCGCCTGGATCCTCTTCTCGTTCTCCTCCCTGATGGTGGCCCTCGGCAACGGCGTGTGGGGCTGGTACGAGGTCGTCCTGCGCGAGGCGGTGCCGACGCCGAGCCTCGCCGACCTGTTCTTCCTCTGCTTCGCGCCGTCCGCGATCATCGGCTTGCTGGTCCTCGCCAAGCGGCCCATGACGAAGGCCGGATGGATCTGCCTCGCGCTCGACGCGTGGCTGATCGCCGGATCGCTGCTCACGCTCTCCTGGAGCCTCGCGCTCGCGCACACCGCCGAGTTCGAGGGGCAGAGCGTCAGCCGCACCGCGCTCTCGCTCGCCTACCCACTGCTCGACATCGCGCTGGTCAGCATGGTCCTCGCGCTGCACTTCAGGCGCTCGCCCGGCAATCGCACCACGGTCAACACCGCGATCGGCGCGCTCGCCCTGACCGTGATGTGCGACGCCCTGTTCACCTCGCCGCTGCTGCACGCCAGTTACCGCTCGGGCGAGATCCTCGACGCCGGCTGGTTCGCCGGTTCGCTGCTGCTCGCGTACGCGCCCTGGGTGGGACCGCGCCAGGGCGGGCCGCGGGAGGAGCAGGCGCCCGGGGCGGGCCGCCGCTACCAGGTCAGTTACACCCGGCCCATGTCGAGCTCGCTGGCCGCGCTCACGCCCTATCTGGCCGCCGCCGTCTGCACGTTGGGGATTCTCTACAACGTACTCAACGGTCACAGTGTGGACCGGGTCGTGCTCTTCACGGCCTGCACGGTCGTCCTGGCCCTGGTCGTGCGCCAGGGGATCATGCTCCTCGACAACATCACGCTCACCCAGGAACTGGCGCAAAAGGAGAACCACTTCCGTTCGCTGGTGCAGGGCTCCAGCGACGTCATCATGATCGCCGCGCCGAACGGCATCCTGAGATACGTCAGCCCGGCCGCCGCCGGGGTCTACGGACGCGACGCGGAAGAGCTCGTCGGGTCCGAACTCGCCTCGATCATCCACCCCGAGGACCTCGGACGCGTGGTGCACGAGGTGCGCAGGTTCCTCGCCGCGAGCCAGGTCGAGGAGCCCACCACCCGTATCGAATGTCGCTTCCGGTCCGGCACCGGAGCCTGGCTGAACGTGGAGTCCACGATCAACCGCCATCACGGCGGCCTGATCCTCAACAGCAGAGACGTCACCGAACGGGTGCGCCTGCAGGCGCAGTTGCAGCACAACGCGGAGCACGACCCGCTCACCGACCTGCCCAACCGCGCACTGTTCACCAAGCGGGTCAGCCAGGCCCTGACCGGACGCCGGGCCACCGACCACGGCACCGCCGTGCTCTTCATCGACCTCGACGGCTTCAAGCAGGTCAACGACACGATCGGCCACCAGGCGGGCGACGAACTGCTCGTGCAGGCGGCAAGAAGGCTGGCCGACTCCGTGCGGTCCTCGGACACCGCGGCCCGTCTCGGCGGTGACGAGTTCGCGGCACTGATCGTCGGCGACGGAGGCCGCGACCACACCGCCAGGGAGCAGCAGATCTACGAGCTGGCCGACCGGCTCAGAATCACCCTGTCCCAGCCGTACACCATCGACGGGCACGACGACGTGCGCGTGGCCGCCTCCATCGGCGTCGCCTTCGCCGAGCCCGACATCACGGCGGGCGAGCTGCTGCGCAACGCCGACCTCGCGATGTACCGCGCCAAGGCCGCCGGGAAGGGCCGTGTCGAGCTGTACGCACCGCAGATGCAGGCGGACGTCGTACGCAAGGCGGAGCTGGCCACGCGGCTGCGTTCGGCGCTGCACGAGGGCGAGTTCGCGCTGCTGCACCAGCCGATCGTCTCCCTCGACGACGGCCGGATCACGGCGGTCGCCGCGCAGGCGCGCTGGCGTTCGGCGCAGGGCATCCTCTTCACGCCCGCCGAGTTCCTGCGGGTGGCCGACGACGGGGAGCGCACCGCGGAGCTGGGCCGCTGGGTGCTGGAGGAGGCGGTCGAGCAGGCCGCCGAGCGCGGCCACAGCGGACACGCGACGCCGGTCGCCGTGCGGATCAGCGCCCGCAGACTGCTCGACCGTGCCATGCCGCTCGGCTCGATCGAGGCGCTGCTGACCCGGCACGGGCTGCCGTCCGGCGCCCTCGTCATCGAGCTCGCCGACAGCGACCCGCGCGTACCCCTGGAGGAGCTGGAGCGGCGGCTGACCGCGCTGCGCCGACTCGGTGTCCGGATCGCCCTGGACGGGTTCGGCAGCGGCTACGCGGCCATCACCGCGCTGCGCCGGCTCCCCGTGGACGTCCTGAAGCTGGACAGGTCGCTCGTCGAGGGCGTCGTCGAGTCCGCACGGCTGCACAAGATCACCAGTGGGCTGCTGCGGATCGCGGGCGACCTCGGGCTGACCTCCGTGGCCGACGGCGTCGACCTGCCCGAACAGGTCCTGGCGCTGCGGGCGATGGGGTGCACGCACGGCCAGGGCATGGCGTTCTCCGGGCCGCTCGACGAGTACCGGCTGCGCCGCGCGTTGGTGTCGGGGGAGTACCCGGTGCCCACCGGACCGGCCGAGCCCGTGTTCGCCGGCGCGCCGGGGCCGCGCTCACATAATGAGACTCCCGTCCCACCCACTTGACACGTGCTGTGTGCCGGGGGGAGGGTCAATGCCATGCGCACCCGAATTCTCGTACTTGGAAAGCGCGTCGGCTGAAGCTGGGATCCATCGGTGGACACACCGCAATCCCCGGCAACCGCTCCCGGCGCGCTCCCCTCGCTTGCCTCACGGCACGAGGGGTTTTTTGTTGCACCGGCACAGGACGCCGCCGCAGCACGACTCGCAAGAACCCTGCACAACCCTCGCAAAAACCCTCAGCATCGAGAAGAGAATGCCGATGACCGAGCAGGCCACCGGGGCCCACCATCCGCAGCCGCGGCCCCGTTCCGGAGGACAGCAGTCCGCCCCCGTCGAGCACGTCACGGGTGCGAAGTCCCTCATTCGCTCGCTTGAGGAGGTCGGGGCCGACACCGTATTCGGCATTCCCGGCGGCACGATCCTTCCCGCGTACGACCCGATGATGGACTCGAACCGGGTGCGCCACGTGCTGGTCCGTCACGAGCAGGGCGCGGGTCACGCGGCCACCGGTTACGCGCAGGCCACCGGCAAGGTCGGCGTCTGCATGGCGACGAGCGGTCCCGGTGCGACGAACCTGGTGACGCCGATCGCGGACGCCATGATGGACTCGGTGCCGCTGGTCGCGATCACCGGACAGGTCGTCTCCAAGGCGATCGGTACGGACGCCTTCCAGGAGGCGGACATCGTCGGCATCACGATGCCGATCACCAAGCACAGCTTCCTGGTCACCCGGGCCGAGGACATCCCGAAGGCGATCGCCGAGGCGTTCCACATCGCCTCGACGGGGCGCCCCGGACCGGTCCTCGTGGACATCCCGAAGGACATCCTGCAGGCGCAGACGACCTTCACCTGGCCGCCGCAGCAGGACCTGCCCGGCTACCGCCCGGTGACCAAGCCGCACGCCAAGCAGATCCGCGAGGCCGCGAAGCTGATCACGGCCGCGAAGCGGCCCGTCCTGTACGTGGGTGGCGGCGTCCTCAAGGCGCAGGCCACCGCCGAGCTCAAGGTCCTCGCCGAGCTCACCGGAGCGCCCGTCACCACCACGCTGATGGCGCTCGGCGCGTTCCCCGACAGCCACCCGCTGCACGTGGGAATGCCGGGCATGCACGGTGCGGTCACCGCCGTCACCGCGCTGCAGAAGGCCGACCTGATCGTCGCCCTCGGTGCCCGTTTCGACGACCGCGTCACCGGAAACCTGGACAGCTTCGCGCCGTTCGCGAAGATCGTCCACGCGGACATCGACCCGGCCGAGATCGGCAAGAACCGCGTCGCCGACGTGCCGATCGTGGGCGACGCCCGCGAGGTCATCGCCGACCTGATCCAGGCCGTGCAGAAGGAGCACAGCGAGGGCCACACCGGCGACTACAGCGCCTGGTGGAAGGACCTCAACCGCTGGCGCGACACCTACCCGCTCGGTTACGACCAGCCGGAGGACGGCTCGCTGTCGCCGCAGCAGGTCATCGAGCGCATCGGCCAACTCGCCCCCGCGGACACGATCTTCGCGGCCGGCGTGGGCCAGCACCAGATGTGGGCCGCGCACTACATCCAGTACGAGCAGCCGGCCACCTGGCTGAACTCGGGCGGCGCCGGGACCATGGGCTACGCCGTGCCCGCCGCGATGGGCGCCAAGGCCGGGGCCCCGGACCGGACGGTGTGGGCGATCGACGGCGACGGCTGCTTCCAGATGACCAATCAGGAGCTGACCACCTGCGCCCTGAACAACATCCCGGTCAAGATCGCCATCATCAACAACGGCGCCCTGGGCATGGTCCGGCAGTGGCAGACGCTGTTCTACAACCAGCGCTACTCCAACACCGTGCTGCACGCGGGCCCCAACGGCGAGACCCCGCCCAACAACGGCACGCGGGTCCCGGACTTCGTGAAGCTGTCCGAGGCGATGGGCTGCTACGCGATCCGCTGTGAGCGCCCCGAGGACCTCGACAAGTGCATCGAGGAGGCGAACTCGATCAACGACCGCCCGGTCGTGGTCGACTTCATCGTGCACGAGGACGCCATGGTGTGGCCGATGGTCGCCGCCGGCACCTCCAACGACGAGGTCATGGCAGCGCGTGGCGTCCGCCCCGACTTCGGCGACACAGACGACTGAGCGAGACAGAGAGAGACAGAGAGACCACCACATGTCCAAGCACACGCTCTCCGTCCTGGTCGAGAACAAGCCCGGTGTCCTGGCCCGGATCACCGCCCTGTTCTCGCGCCGCGGCTTCAACATCGACTCGCTCGCCGTCGGTGTCACCGAACACCCCGACATCTCCCGCATCACCATCGTCGTGAATGTCGAATCGCTCCCGCTCGAACAGGTCACCAAGCAGCTCAACAAGCTGGTCAACGTCCTGAAGATCGTCGAGCTGGAGCCGGGCTCCGCCGTCCAGCGCGAGCTCGTCCTCGCCAAGGTCCGCGCCGACAACGAGACGCGCTCGCAGATCGTCGAGATCGTCCAGCTGTTCCGCGCCAAGACCGTGGACGTCTCGCCCGAGGCCGTCACCATCGAGGCCACCGGCTCCAGCGACAAGCTCGAGGCGATGCTCAAGATGCTGGAACCCTTCGGCATCAAGGAGCTCGTCCAGTCCGGGACCATCGCGGTCGGCCGCGGCTCGCGCTCCATCACCGACCGGAGCCTGCGCGCCCTCGACCGGACCGCGTAGACCAACGGTCCGCTCGCATGGCGAGACCTGAAGACTTCCCTTACGCACCCCGCCGTACGGTGGGACGCAGAACCAGCAATACCGCAAACGAGGAGAACCCCAGTGGCCGAGCTGTTCTACGACGACGACGCCGATCTGTCCATCATCCAGAACCGCAAGGTCGCGGTGATCGGATACGGCAGCCAGGGCCACGCCCACGCGCTGTCGCTTCGTGACTCGGGCGTCGACGTGCGCGTCGGTCTGCACGAGGGCTCCAAGTCCAAGGCGAAGGCCGAGGAGCAGGGCCTGCGCGTGGTCACCCCCGCCGAGGCGACGGCCGAGGCCGACGTCATCATGATCCTGGTCCCGGACCCGATCCAGGCCAAGGTCTACGAGGAGTCCATCAAGGACAACCTGAAGGACGGCGACGCGCTGTTCTTCGGCCACGGCCTCAACATCCGCTACGACTTCATCAAGCCCCCGGCCGGCGTGGACGTCTGCATGGTCGCCCCCAAGGGCCCGGGTCACCTGGTGCGCCGTCAGTACGAGGAGGGCCGCGGCGTTCCGTGTATCGCGGCGGTCGAGCAGGACGCCACCGGCAAGGCCTTCGACCTGGCCCTGTCCTACGCGAAGGGCATCGGCGGCACCCGCGCCGGCGTCATCAAGACGACCTTCACCGAGGAGACCGAGACCGACCTCTTCGGCGAGCAGGCCGTGCTGTGCGGTGGCACCGCCGCCCTGGTGAAGGCCGGTTTCGAGACGCTGACCGAGGCCGGTTACCAGCCGGAGATCGCGTACTTCGAGTGCCTGCACGAGCTGAAGCTCATCGTGGACCTCATGTACGAGGGCGGCCTGGAGAAGATGCGCTGGTCGATCTCGGAGACCGCCGAGTGGGGCGACTACGTCACCGGCCCGCGGATCATCACGGACGCCACCAAGGCCGAGATGAAGAAGGTCCTCGCCGAGATCCAGGACGGCACCTTCGCCCGTAACTGGATGGACGAGTACCACTCGGGCCTGAAGAAGTACAACGAGTACAAGACCCAGGACGAGCAGAGCCTCCTGGAGACCACCGGCAAGGAGCTGCGCAAGCTCATGAGCTGGGTGGACAACGAGGAGGCGTAAGTCTCCCGGGAACGGGGCCGCGGCACACGCCGCGGCCCCGTTCTCCATGGGTCGTCCACACGGTTCGCCCCGGGTTGTCCACGGTGGCCAGCCACGGACGGGTGATCCTTCCAGGGAGGCGTAAGACGACCTTCCGCGCGCCACTACACTGCTGAACTAATTCGCGTCGGGCCCACAGCGTCGTGCGTCTTCCACGCGGCTAGCACCCACCCCTCCATCGCCTGCGGCCGTCGGGACGGCCGTCCGCATTGGGACTTGTGAGGACTCACGTGAGCACTGCTGCCAACGGCAAACCCGTCGTACTCATCGCTGAAGAGCTGTCTCCCGCGACCGTCGACGCCCTGGGCCCGGACTTCGAGATCCGCCAGTGCAACGGCGCGGACCGGGCCGAGCTGCTGCCCGCCATCGCCGACGTCGACGCCATCCTGATCCGCTCGGCCACCAAGGTCGACGCCGAGGCGATCGCCGCCGCGAAGAAGCTGAAGGTCGTCGCGCGCGCCGGCGTCGGCCTCGACAACGTGGACGTCTCCGCCGCCACCAAGGCCGGCGTGATGGTCGTCAACGCCCCGACGTCGAACATCGTGACCGCCGCCGAGCTCGCCTGCGGTCTGCTCATCGCCACCGCGCGCAACATCCCGCAGGGCAGCCAGGCCCTCAAGGCCGGCGAGTGGAAGCGCAGCAAGTACACCGGTGTCGAGCTCGCCGAGAAGACCCTCGGTGTCGTGGGCCTCGGCCGCATCGGTGCGCTCGTCGCGCAGCGCATGTCCGCGTTCGGCATGAAGGTCGTCGCGTACGACCCGTACGTGCAGCCCGCGCGCGCCGCGCAGATGGGCGTGAAGGTGCTGTCGCTGGACGAGCTGCTCGAGGTCTCCGACTTCATCACCGTGCACCTGCCGAAGACGCCCGAGACCGTCGGTCTCATCGGTGACGAGGCGCTGCACAAGGTCAAGCCGAGCGTGCGCATCGTGAACGCCGCGCGTGGCGGGATCGTCGACGAGGAGGCGCTGTACTCGGCGCTCAAGGAGGGCCGCGTCGCCGGCGCCGGCCTGGACGTGTACGCGAAGGAGCCCTGCACGGACTCCCCGCTGTTCCAGTTCGACCAGGTCGTGTGCACCCCGCACCTCGGCGCCTCCACGGACGAGGCGCAGGAGAAGGCCGGTGTCGCCGTCGCCAAGTCGGTGCGCCTCGCGCTCTCGGGCGAGCTCGTCCCGGACGCGGTCAACGTCCAGGGCGGCGTCATCGCCGAGGACGTCAAGCCGGGCCTGCCCCTCGCGGAGCGCCTCGGCCGGATCTTCACCGCGCTCGCGGGCGAGGTCGCGGCCCGCCTCGACGTCGAGGTGTACGGCGAGATCACCCAGCACGACGTGAAGGTGCTCGAACTGTCCGCTCTGAAGGGCGTGTTCGAGGACGTCGTCGACGAGACGGTGAGTTACGTGAACGCGCCGCTGTTCGCCCAGGAGCGCGGCGTCGAGGTCCGCCTGACGACCTCCTCCGAGTCGCCCGACCACCGCAACGTCGTCACGGTGCGCGGCACCCTCGCGGGCGGCCAGGAGGTCTCGGTCTCGGGCACGCTGGCCGGTCCCAAGCACCTGCAGAAGATCGTCGCCGTCGGCGAGTACGACGTGGACCTGGCGCTCGCCGACCACATGGTCGTGCTGCGTTACGAGGACCGCCCCGGTGTCGTCGGCACGGTGGGCCGCGTGCTGGGCGAGTCGGGCATCAACATCGGTGGCATGCAGGTCGCCCGTGCCGCCGTCGGTGGCGAGGCGCTCGCCGTGCTGACCGTCGACGACTCGGTCCCGCAGAACGTCCTCACCGAGGTCGGCGCGGAGATCGGTGCGACGTCGGCGCGTTCGGTCAACCTCGTCTGAGGCTGCGTACGACCGCTTCCACAGCGGAACAGGGCCGGGTCACCCACGGGTGCCCCGGCCCTTTCGCGTGGCCCGGCTTGACATGCAACCAAATGGTTGCCATTTTTGTGGGGAGGGAGTCGGACGATATGGACGAGGTGTTCAAGGCGCTCGCGGACGCGAGCCGACGGCGACTGCTCGACCGGCTGAACGAGCGGTCCGGGCAGAGTCTGCGCGAGCTGTGCGCGGGGCTGGAGATGACCAGGCAGGCGGTGTCCAAGCACCTGGCGGTGCTCGAAGGCGCGGGCCTGGTCACAGCGGTCCGGCACGGCCGGGAGAGGCTGCACTACCTCAATCCCGTTCCCCTCCAGGACATCGCCGACCGCTGGATGAGCCAGTACGAGCGCAGCCGGATGTCCGCACTCAGCAACCTGAAGCACGCGCTGGAAGGAACGACGATGAGCAAGCCCGAGTACGTCTACACGATCTACATCCACACCACGCCCGAGAAGCTCTGGGAGGGGCTGACGAGCCCGGAGTTCCTGAAGCAGTACCACGGCGGCTTCGCCCCCTCCTCGGACTGGAAGGTCGGCTCGAAGGTGCTGTGGCCGGTCGAGGACGGCGGCGAGCCGCAGGACCTCGGCCAGGTCGTCACCGAGTCGGAGCCCGGCAAGCGGCTCGCCTACACCTGGCACACGCTGCAGCCGCTGCACCAGGAGATGTTCGGCATGGACGACGCGGCGTTCGCCGAGGCGGTCAAGGAGCGCTCGCAGGTCACCTTCGCCATCGAGCCCGCCGAGGAGCCGGAGCTGGGCGTCAAGCTGACCATCGTCCACGACGGCTTCACCTCCGCCGACTCCAAGATGCTCGAAGGCGTCAGCGGCGGCTGGACCATGATGCTCTCGGAGCTGAAGACGATCCTCGAGAAGGCCTGAGCGGGCGGACCGCGTGCGGGCTCAGGAGGACGGCGCGGACTCCGGTTCGATCAGCCCCTCGCGATAGGCGATGCCCACGGCCTCGGTGCGGCTCGCGGCCCGCAGCTTGGCGAGGATGTTCGACACGTGGACGCTTGCCGTCTTGCCGCTGATGAACAGCTCCTCGCCGATCTGCCGGTTGGTGCGCCCCCGGCCGAGCAGCCGCAGCACGTCGCTCTCCCGGGCGGTCAGGGTGGCGATCCGGTCCTCCGCGGCCGGGGCGTCGGCGAGCCGGCCCCGCCGGATCAGGTCGTCCAGGGCCTCGGTCAGCGGCACGGCGCCGAGCCGCACAGCCGTGTCCCTGGCGGCATAGGCCAGTTCGGCGGCCTCGTCGCGGCGCTCGGCGGTGAGCAGGGCCTGCGCCAACCGCCTTTGGCAGCGGGCCAGTTCGTACGGTTCGCCGTAGCCGAACGCCGTCACCGCCCGTTCCCAGGCCGCGACGTCCGGGCCGGTCGTGGCGCGCACCGTCTCGGCCTCGGCGCGGGCCAGCCAGGCCAGCCCCTCGGGGC
>NZ_JAAGMG010000043.1 GCF_010548525.1 Streptomyces sp. SID14478 | reverse complement strand
CGCCGTGCGGGTGGCCGACGACTGCCCCGTGGACCTGGTGACCGGCGCACCGCGCCCGGCCCGGCTGCGGCACGCCCTGGTCCTGGCCAGGGGCCGCGGCGGCTTCAACGCGGCGACGGTCGTGCGCGCCGCGCTCTGACCCACGGCTCGCCACAGACCACGAGACCTTCCCGACCCAGAAGAGGAACGAGGACCACCATGGACCGGCTGGCGCTGACCGAACTCGCCGCCCTGCTGCGCGAGGCCGCGGGCGGGGACGAGGGGACCGCCCTGGACGAGAACACCCTGGACACCCTGTTCCTCGACCTCGGCTACGACTCCCTGGCCCTCCTGCAGGTCACCGGTGTCGTCGAACGCGACCACGACGTGACGCTCGACGAGGAGGCGCTGGCCGACGCGCAGACGCCGCGCCAGTACCTCGACCTCGTCAACGGCGCGCTGGCCGCGCGCACAGCGGCTTGACCGGCACCGCGGTGCCACCGGAACTCACCCTCGCGGCGGCCGTGTTCGAGGAGGTCGCCGACGGCGTCCACGCCTACGTGCAGCCCGACGGCGGCTGGTGCCTGAGCAACGCCGGGCTGCTCGTGGGCGACGGCGAGAGCCTGCTCATCGACACGGTGGCCACCGAGGCGCGGGCCCGCAGGCTCAGGGAACACGTCCTGCGCGTGTCGGGCGGAGCGCCGCGGCTGCTCGTCAACACGCACTTCCACGGCGACCACACCTTCGGCAACTTCGTGTTCCCCGAGGCCACCGTCGTCGGCCACGAGCGGGCCCGCGAGGAGGCCACCGCGGCCGGCACCCACCTGACGGGCCTGTGGCCCGACGTGTGCTGGGGCGACCTGGAGATCGTCGTGCCCGCCGTCACCTACCGGGACCGCATGGACCTTCACGTGGGCGGACGACAGGCCCGCCTGCTGCACCCGGGGCCCGCCCACACCACCGGCGACACCGTCGTCTGGCTGCCCGGGCAGCGGGTGCTGTTCACCGGCGACCTGGTGATGGCGGGCGCCACGCCGTTCTGCCCGATGGGCTCCGTCTCGGGGTCGCTGACGGCCCTGGCCCAGCTGCGCGCCCTCGGCCCCGTCACCGTCGTGCCCGGACACGGCCCGGTCGGCGGCCCGGAGCTGTTCGACGTCAACGAAGGCTATCTGCGCCGCCTCCAGCGCCTCGCGGCCGACGGCATCGCGGCCGGTCTCACCCCGCTGGAGACCGCCCGGGAGGCCGGCCCCGGACCGTACGCGGACCTGCTCGACGCCGAGCGCCTCGTGCCCAACCTGCACCGCGCCTACGCCGAGGCGCTCGGCGCGGCGCCCGGTGACCCGCTGGACATCCCCGCCCTCTTCCGCGAGATGGCCGAACACCACGGCGGTCTGCCGGCCTGCCGCGCCTGAGACGCGCGGGGCCCTCAGGCCGCCGCCGCGGGGGCCACGGTGAGGTCGTCGCGGGTCACCAGGCGCGAACGGGCGCGCCACTTGCCGCGCGAGCGGACCAGCACGTCCTTGAGCACACACACCCGTGACACCTTCGACTCGCCGCCGTGCGACGTCGCGTACACCAGGGCGTAGGCCCGGGTGTGCAGCGTCCCGTCGGCCTGCGGCTGGATGTCGAGCATGCCGATCCAGTGTCTCAACTGCTCACCGCTGCGCAGCTGTTGCTCCCTGTTGCGGCGCACGTTCGCGGCGAGAGAGGCGCGTCCGCGCACCGGCTCGTCGAGGGTGGGCACCACGAAGACGGCGTCCTCCGTGAACGTACCCGCCCAGCGCTCCGCGTCGTGGCTGTCGAAGAGCTGCATCTGGTGCGCGTAGAACTGCTGGATCGTCGCGTGCAGCGCGCCGAACTGCTCCTGTGCGGAAGCGGGTTCGGCAGGTGTCAGTACCTCGACGGTCATGGCCGTCCCTTCCCTTCGTCGCCGGTCCGTCCCGGTCCGCCGGACCGGGATGCCGACACTGTCTGTGGATCGGATGCAGACAGCGTCTGTGGTGCCGATCGAGCACTCTTCGAACATTCCTCAAGCGCCCCGACGGACGGTGAGCACGTCCAGCGGCGTATGCCCGCCCAGCCGGAGCCGGAGGAGAAGAGCGTTGCCGAACTTCGCCCACCCTGAGGTCCCCGTCGACGGACTGCTGCGCCGCGCCGCCCGGCGCGACCCCGACGGCGTCGCGATCCGCACCGCGACCCGGGCGGTCGGCTTCGCCGAACTGGACGCGTACGCCGACCGGATCGCCGCCTTCCTGCACCAGGAGCTCGGCGGCGCGGCCGGCGCCCGCGTCGGTGTGGCGAGCGTCCTCGACCCGGTCTTCGCCGCCGCCTACTACGGCACGGCCCGCAGCGGCGCCACCGTCGTCCTGGTCAACCCGCTGATCGGCGAGGACGGGCTGCGCCACGTCCTGACCACGGGCCAGGTGGAGATCGCCTTCGTGCCCGCGGCCACCGCGGGACTGCTGGCCAAGGTGCGCGCCGAGCTGCCCGCGCTGCGCGCCGTCGTCGTCACGGACGCCGCCGACGGCGTGGTGCCCGAGGGCACCGTGCCGCTGCACCAGGTCCTGGACGACGGGCCGGCCCGCTTCACCGGCCCGCGGGCCGACCCGGGCGCCGTCGCCTGCCTGCAGTTCACCACCGGGACCACCGGCCGCCCCAAGGGCGTACTCCTGACCCACCGCAACCTGGTCGCCAACGCCAAGCAGATCGCCCTCGCGCACCGCCTGGACACCGGCTCGGTCACCCTGAACCACCTGCCGCTGTACCACGTGATGCACCTCAACTCCGGTATGTACGCCGGGGCCCGCCAGGTGCTGTGCCAGGACCCCGACCCCGTCGCGTCCCTCGCCGCCGCCGCGGAGGCGGGCGCCACCCACTACTACGGCCTGCCCGCCCGGCTGCACGCCCTGGCCAAGGACGCACGGCTGGCCGGCGCGGTGCACCCCGGACCGCGGCTGACCGCTGTGCTGTCCGGCGGCTCGGCGCTCGCCGCGCAGGCCGCGAGCACGCTGCGCGAACGGCTCGGCGTGCCCGTCATCCAGGGCTACGGCATGGCCGAACTCTCCCCGCTCACCCACTGCCAGCAGCCCGACCGCTACCGCCCCGGCATGGTCGGCGGCGTGGTGCCCGGAACGGAATGCCGGCTCGTCGACATCACCACACGCCGCCCCGTCGACGTCTGGTCGACCGGCGAGGTCCAGGTCAAGGGGCCGCAGGTGATGGCCGGCTACCTCGACGGCGAGCACGGCACGCGGATCGACGCGGACGGCTGGTTCTCCACCGGCGACGTCGGCTACCTCGACGACGACGGCTCCCTGCGCCTGGTGGACCGCCTCGCCGACGTCTTCAAGCACGACAACGAGATCGTCGCGCCGAGCCGGGTCGAGCAGGTCATCCGCGAGGACCCGCGCGTGGCCGACTGCATCGTCGCCGACTGGCCCGACGCCGAGCACGGCGCCGTGGTCTGGGCGGGCATCGTCCTGGCCGAGCGGGGCGAGGACGCCCCCGCGGGCCTCGGCATCCTCGACGTCCTCGACTCCCTCACCACACGGGCCAACGAACACCTCGCCTTCTTCGAGCAGATCCGCTTCGCCGAGGCCATCGACGACGTGCCGCGCACCCCCACCGGCAAGCCCGAACGCCGCGTCGTGCGCGCGCAGTTGAGACAGCGGGCCGCCGCATGACCCGCCCCGCGCCCCGCAACCGACCCTGGAGCAGACCATGGTGAATCCCACCGACCGGCCGGCCGAGCCCACCCCGTCGACCCAGGTGCTGGTCGTCGGTGCCGGCCCCGTCGGCCTGACCGCGGCCCACGAACTCGCCCGCCGTGGCCTGCAGGTGCGGCTGATCGACGCGGCACCGGGTCCGGCCCGCACCAGCCGCGCCGTCGCCACCCACCCGCGCACCCTGGAGACGTACGACCAGATGGGCATCGTCGACGACGTGCTGCCCCGGGGACGGCGCAACCGGGCGTTCACCATGTACGCCGGAGGCCGGCGCCGGGTCCGGCTGCGGGCCGACTACGCGACGATGCCCACCCGCTACCCCTACACCCTGATCATCGAGCAGACCGAGACCGAGGACGCGCTGCGCTCGGCGGTGGCCCGGCTCGGGGTCCGCGTCGAATGGGGCGTGCGCCTCGCGGACTTCACGCAGGACGCCGAGGCGGTGGACGTCCGCCTGGTGCACACCGACGGCCGCGAGGAGTCGTGCACCGCGTCCTGGCTGGTGGGCTGCGACGGCGGCCACAGCACCGTGCGCAAGCGCCTCGGCCTCGAACTCCTCGGGGAGAGCAGCGAGACGTGGATGCTCGCGGACGTCCCCATCGACACCGAGGTGGAGCCCGACAGCATCTACTGGGCACACACCGGCGGACAGGCCCTGATGATGGTGCCCTTCGTCCGCGACGGGCGCTGGCGGATCCTGGACACCGTGCCCACCGCCGGCGCGGCCGAGCCCGGCCGCGCCGAGGAACTGCTCTCCGCGAAGCTCACCGCGGGCCTCGGCCACCCGGTGCGGGTCGGCGCCGCGTCCTGGACGTCCGTGTTCACCTTCCAGCAGCGGATGGTGGAGCGCATGCAGGACGGCCGCGTCCTCGTGGCAGGCGACGCCGCGCACGTGCACAGCCCCGCCTCCGGACAGGGCATGAACACCGGCATCCAGGAGGCCTACAACCTCGCCTGGAAACTGGCCATGGTCGAACAGGGCCACGCGGGGCGGGAGTTGCTGGAGACGTACAGCGAGGAACGGGTGCCGCTCGGCGCCGTCCTGCTGGGCTCCACGCGCACCGCCACCACCCTGGTCCAACTGAAGAACGCACTCGCCGGCGTGGTCCTGCCGATCGCCCTGCGCGTCGTCAACACGGTGCGGCCGCTGCGCCGGGCGGTGCAGCGCAAGGTGCTGGGCGGCATGTCGGGCCTGAAGATCGGTTACGGCGCGTCGTCCCTGACCACCGCGGAGACCGACCGGGTCACCTACCTGGCGAACGCCGGATCCGTCCTGATGAGCACGCGGGAACCGGTTGCGACCCCCGTCCCCGGCAGCCGTGCCGCCGCCGTGCGCACGCCCGAGGCGTCCGACCCGGCCGCCGGGGTCTTCCAGGACTTCCGGTCCGAACTGCGCGACCCCCGCTGGTCGTTGCTGCTCGCCACGGGCGGTCACGGGCCGGGCGACGTCCCCGTCGGCGTGGCCGTCACCGCGGCCGCCCAGTACGGCGAGTGGCTGTCGGTCCGCACCGTCGGCGGCACCGGGCCCG
>NZ_JAAGMG010000011.1 GCF_010548525.1 Streptomyces sp. SID14478 | reverse complement strand
GCCAGCCGGGTCGACGGGCTCAAGTGCGCGCGCAGCGCGGCCGGGTCGGCCGGGGGAGCGGGGGTGCGGACCATCGCCTCGATCTCGGCCTCGGCGACCACCGCGCCGTCCGCCGTGATCTCCCCGACGAGCGAGACGAGCCCGAAGCGCTGGTCGGCGTGGACCACGCGGGCGGTGTACGCCAGGTGCACGGGCCCGGGCGCGACGACCGGGTGGAAGCGCAGCGCCACCCGGCCGAGCAGGCAGTTCTCTCCCGGCAGGCGCATCCCGGCCACGTAGCTCGCCCACAACAGGCAGGCCAGCGGGGTCGTGCCGAGCATCCGCGCGGCCGCCGGGAACCGCTCCCGCAGCGCGTCCATCCCCTCCGGGCCGTACGTGCCGAGGACCTCGGTGCCCGGCGGCAGGTCCGCGACCGTGTGCCGATGGGCGGCCGGGGCCGGCGGGACGGGCAGCGGCTCCAGGGCGGGCGGTGTGCCGGGGCGGACCCGCACGGTCAGACAGGTGCGGTCCCCGTCGCGCAGCCGGTGACCGGCGCCGGAGCGGGCCGCGCCCAGCGCCTCGGAGCGGTACGGCACCCCGGGGAACACCGGGTTGCCGAAGTCGGCCTCGACGGCCGAGACACCCTCAGGGTGCGGGGCGGAGCCGTCGGCGGCCTGTTCGTCCAGCGTCGCCAGGGCGGCGAGGACGCCGTGGGCGACGGTCCGGCCGAAGGGCGTGCGGCGGGCGTGGGCGGGTGAGCAGTGCAGCGCGTTCCGGTCGCCGCTGACCCGCGCGAACAGCGCCACGTCGTCTTCCGAGAGCAGCACGTGTCCCCCTCCGATGAGCGCGCCGCACCGGGGCGGCGGCGTCCGATTGCGGTGTGCGAGCAGTGGAACACCCCGCGGGGGGCGCTGTCCTGCGCGGTCGACCGTGATTCGAGTGCAGGTGGATTCGACCCGAGTACCAATTGTTCGGGTGACCCGGGCGGTTGAAAGGTCTGTGTGCATGACGGAGCGTCAGGCAAGCGCCTACGAGCGCTTTCAGTGGAATCGGCATCAGCGGAATCCCGATGACCCGGGACTCACCGTCGGCTACGTGTACGCGCTGACCGGGGACATCGACACCGACCGTCTCGACGACGCACTGCGGAAAGTGGTCTCGACCGCATTTCCGCGCCTTCTCAGCTACTTCACCGAGGTCGGCGGGGAACTGGTGGCGAGAACCCGCCCCGTTCCCCGGCGGATTCTGCGGCGCTGCGAGCGCCGGGACGCACTCCTCGACTCCGGTGGCATCGACCCCACCGGCCAGGAACTCTTCCGTTTCCGCTACTGGCGGGAATCCGGGAACACGCTGCTGCTGCGCCTGGACTTCAGCCACGTGGTGTTCGACGGCGGCTGCTACGCGCCGTTCCTCGCTGCCCTCGCCGCCTGCTGGCGGGGAGAAACCCCGGTCCTTGAACGGTCGTTCGCCACGACCCCCCGGTCCGACGCCGCCCGGGACGCGGCCTATTGGCGGTCGGCGCTCGCGGGCCGCCGCCTGCACCAGCCGCTGGCCTCCGGCGCCGCCGCGCCGCGCGGGGACGACCGCCGGATCGTGGTCAAGGAGACGATCACCGGCGCACCGGCCGAGGACATCCAGCGGTTCCTGCGCCTGCACGAGCTGAGCCCGCTCCAGCTGGTGGTGGGCGTCACCGGCGCCCTCGTGCACGCGTACGGCGACGACGACCGCGACGTCGTGGTCGCGCACACCGTGGACACGCGGACGTACGGCGACCCGTACGGCTGCCACACCAATCTGCTGCCGCTGTGGCTGGACGTCGCGGCGCAGCCGTCCGCGCTGGCGCTGTTCGAGCACGTGCGCACGCGCCGCGAGGAGTTGCGCGACCACCAGGGATTCCCGACCTCCGACCTGCTGGCCCTTGCCGCCGCCGGACAGAGCCCGGCCGCGGACCACGGCGGCAGCGTGCTCAACCTCGTCGTCAACTCCTCATCCGCGATGCTGCCCACCGCGCTGCCGGAGCTGGCCGGGGTGGACGCCTCCTGGATCCGCAAGCCCGACACGGGCAGTTCGAGCGAGCTGAGCGTCAACTTCAGCGCCGACGCGCAGGGCTTCCACTTCTCCTTCGACTCCTCCACACGCGTGCTGTCGCCCGAGGCCCTGTCGGCGCTGGCGACCAACTTCCTGCGCCTGGCCCGTTTCATGACGGCCGAGCCGCAGCGCCCGCCCGCGCAGTGCGACCTGTCGCGCCCGCTGGAGCCCGTGGCCGAAGGGGCCGCCGGGACGGCCGCGAGCGGCCCGGGGCTGGGCGCGGCACTCGTCGAGGCCGCGGCAGCGGACCCGGACCGGGTGGCCGTCGTCGACGAGCACCGGTCGCTCACCTACGGCGAACTCCTTGACGCAGCGCACCGGTTGGGCGATGACCTGGCCGCCGACGACACCCGTCCGGTCGGCGTCTTCCTGGAGCGGTCGGCCGCGATCCCCGTCGCGTACCTGACCGCGCTGGCCCTGCGCCGTACGTTCGTACCGCTCGACCCCCATCTGCCGGACGGTCGCCTCACGTACATGGCCGAGACCGCCGGCCTCGGCGTCGTCCTGGTGGACGCGGCGACCCGGGAACGGGCGGCCCGGCTGTTCCCCGGCACACCCACGCGGGACGTGGACGGCGCGCGGTCCGTTTCCCCGCCGGCGCGGCAGGCCTGGCCGGCGGGTCCCGGCGACGCCGGCCGCACCGCGTACGTGCTGTTCACCTCCGGATCGACCGGCACCCCCAAGGGCGTCGCGGTCAGCGAGGGCAACCTCGCCAACTTCCTGGACTCCGTGCGCCAGGACCCCGGGATGGGCCCGGACGACCGGATTGTGGCGCTGACCCCGATCGGCTTCGACATCTCGCTCCTGGAGATCCTGCTGCCGCTGCTGTGCGGCGCGACCGTCCAGGTGCTGTCCGAGGACGCCAGGACCAGCGCGACCCTGCTGGCCGAACGCATCGACGCGTCGGGGGCGAGCGTCGTGCAGGCCACGCCGTCGACCTGGCGCATCCTGAAGTCCGTCGGCTGGCGGGCCCGGCGCCCCATGACCCTGCTGTGCGGCGGGGAGGCCCTGGACCGCGACCTCGCCCAGTACCTGCTGAGCCAGGACGCCGCCGTCTACAACATGTACGGCCCGACTGAGGCGACCATCTGGGCGAGCTGGCAGCGCGTCACCGACGCCGACCGCATCCACCTGGGAGAGCCCGCGCTCGGCACCCGCTACTACGTGGTGGACGCCGACGGGCGGTCCGTGGCCCCCGGCATGCGCGGCGAACTGATGATCGCCGGTGACTGCGTGGCCCTCGGATACCTGAACGCCCCGGCGACGGCCTTCGGCACGCTGCCCGACGGCACTCCGTCGTACCGGACCGGCGACCTCGTACGCCACGAGGGCCCGTCGCACCTCACGTACGTGTCCCGCAAGGACGGCCAGCGCAAGGTCAACGGCCACCGGATCGAACTCGGCGAGGTGGCCGCCGCGGTGGCCGCCCAGGCCCCCGCCGCGACCGTGGTCGCCGTCGTGCGGCCGGAGCCCGAGCCGCACCTGCGCTGCTTCGTGCGGCTGCCCGCCACCGAGCCCTTCGACGCCGCGGCGGTGCGCGAGCGGTGCCGCGAGACGCTGCCGTACTACATGGTCCCGCAGGCCGTGCACCGGCTGACCGAGATCCCGCTGACGGCCAACGGCAAGACCGACGTCAAGAAGCTCAGCGAGGCCCCGCTGTCCGCGCTCGGCCTGTACCCGCAGGACGAGGCGCCCGCGCCGGTCCCCGAGGTGAGGCGGCCCGCCACGGACACCGGCGGGCCGGACGGACAGGACCTCCTCGGCGAACTGCGCGACCTCGTCGCCGGTGAACTCGGCCTGCCGGCACCGGACGTCGACCGGCCCCTGGGCTACCAGGGCGTCACCTCGCTCGGCTACAACGTCCTCGCCGCACGGATCAGCGAGCGGTACGGGATCGTCGTCCACGCCCACGACTTCTACCGCATGAACACGCTGCGCGTCGTCGCGGAGAACGTGGCACGGCTGACCGAAGGCCGTGCCGCGGAACCGAAGCAGCAGCAGGGCCCCCGGCCCGCGCCGGCGCCACGGCGCCCCGCCGCCGACGGCCGCCTGGCCATCGTCGGCCTCGCGTCGGTGCTGCCCGGCGGCCCCGACCCCGAGACGTTCTGGCAGACCCTGCTCGACGGCAGGGACTGCGTCGGGCCGGCGAGCGACGACCGTCGGCTCCCCGGTGAGTTCGCCGGGTTCCTGCCCGGGGTCAAGGGGTTCGACGCGCGGTTCTTCTCCATCTCGCCGAGGGAGGCGAGCTGGATGGACCCGCGCCAGCGGCTGCTGCTGCAGTCCGTGTGGCACACGCTGGAGGACGCCGGGTACGCGCCCTCCGAGCTGAGCGGCTCGCGCACCGGCTGCTACATGGCGGCCACCGGCAACGACTACGCGCTGCTGCAGGCCAGGGCCGACGCACGGCAGATCCCCTACTCACTGGTGGGGCACTCCCTGAGCCTCATCGCCAACCGCATCTCGTCCTGGTTCGACTGGCACGGCCCCTCCACGGTCCTCGACACCGCCTGCTCCGGATCGCTGGTGGCGCTGGTCAAGGCCTGCCGCGACCTGCGCGCAGGGGCCTGCGACGCGGCCGTCGTCGGCGGCGTCAACCTCATCCTGGACACCCAGATCAACGAGGGGCTCCACGCGGCGCGGTTCCTCTCCCCGGACCACCGCTGTGCGGCCTTCGACGCCGCGGCCAACGGCTACGTTCGCGGGGAAGGGTACGGAACCTTCCTGGTCAAGCGGCTGGAGGACGCGCTCGCCGACGGCGACGACATCCGCGCGGTCGTCGAGAGCGCCGTGGAGAACCACGGCGGCCGCGCCAACTCGCTGACCGCTCCGAACCCCAACGCCCAGTACAGCCTCCTCCTGGACGCCTACACGCCCGAACTCGCCGCCCGCACCGGCTACATCGAGACCCACGGGACCGGGACGGTGCTGGGCGACGCGATCGAGGTCGACGCGCTGAAGCGGGCCTGGGAGCACCTGGTACCGGACGCCACCGGGCGCCGCGTGCGCCTCGGCGCGGTCAAGTCGCACATCGGGCACCTGGAGCCCGCCGCCGGCATCGCCTCCGTGACCAAGGTGATCAAGGCGTTCGAGCACCGGACCCTGCCGGCCAACCTGCACTTCCAGGAACTCAATCCCGGCATCACCCTGGAGGACACCCCCTTCGAGGTGCTGCACAAGACGGTGCCCTGGGACGACGACGGCGAACTCGTCGCCGGGATCAGCTCGTTCGGCTTCGGCGGCACCAACGCGCACGTCGTGCTCTCCGCGCCGCCCGCCCCCGCCGCGCGCCGCGCCGCCCCCGCGCAGGCCCGCCTCGTGCC
>NZ_JAAGMG010000002.1 GCF_010548525.1 Streptomyces sp. SID14478 | reverse complement strand
GAGCTGTGCCCCGGCCTCCTGTCGGCGGCCCCGCCGGCGCTGCCCGCGGCGCAGGCGCTGCGGCACTACCGGAGCCTGACCGAGCCCGAGCGGCACGTGTTGACGACCGGCCCGTGGCCGCCGCCGGACGCGGTGCGCGTGGACACCGCCGGCGGCCCGCTGTGGCTGCACGCCGAGGAGGCACGGGCCCGCTCCGCGAGCGTGCGGGACGCATCCACCGCTCCTTGACGGTCCTTTGACCAGCGCAGAAAGTAAGTCCGCCGAATGAGACACCAATTGGTGTCCATTGACATGCGCGGACGACCGGCCCCAGGATGTGGGACATGCTCACGACGCACTCCGGTGTGGTGTGCCGCTACGTGGATCTGCGGCGCACCTGTAGCGCCCTCTGTCGCTGACCGACCGATTCCACGGCCTCCGCGCCGCCCCGCGCCCCGTTCGGCCGAGCGCGTTCCGTTCTCCGCGCCGCCTCCTCTCGTGCTCCGCATCCCGGTACGCCCCGTGACCGGCTGACGTCCCTGCCCCGGCTCCGTCGTGCCCGAAATCACCGTGCACGCACGCTGGTTGAGGCACGGGTCCAGGCCGGGCCGCGGGGTGCCACCTCTCGCCCCGTCTCCGCCGCCCCGGGTGGAAGCAGGGCCCTCGACGAAAGAAACCCATGCCCGGACGCCTCACGCCCCGACGCCCCGCAGATGACCGTCGACCCGCAGCCCGGCTGCGTACCGCAGGCCTCGTGACCGGCCTGGCCGCTCTCCTCGTCCCGGCTCTCAGCGCCTGCGGCGGTGCGGCCGCCTCCGCGAGCGGAGACCCGACCCTCAAGTGGACCTCCTCGTACTTCCCCACCCACTGGGACCCGGTCGTCGGCGGCAGCGGCGCCCAGTTCCGCGAACTCTCCCTGGTCTACGCGTCGTTGACGCGCACGGACGAGAAGGGCGACGCCGTCCCCGACCTCGCCAAGAGCTGGGAGTACAACGGCAAGGGAGACGAGATCACCTTCCACCTGCGGTCCGGTCTGAAGTTCAGCGACGGGGAGCCGGTCACCGGCGCCGCCGTGAAGGCCGCCGTCGACCGGGCCAAGAAGCAGAAGAACTCGGCCCTCTTCGGCGACCTCACCTCCGTCGAGTCCGTGGACGCCCGGGGCCTGGACGCCGTCGTCCACCTCAGCCAAGTCGACTACCAGATACCGCAGTTGTTCGGTCAGCGCGTCCTGCAGATCGCCAGCCCCAAGGCGGCCAGGTCCCCGGCGAAACTCGACCAGAACCCGGTCGGCGCCGGCCCCTTCACCGTCACCCAGCTGGTCCCGGGCACCAAGGCCGTCCTGAAGAAGAACCCGGCTTACTGGGACGCCGACAACATCCACATCGACCACGTCGAACTGACCTCGGCCCCCGACTCCTCCACCGTCATCTCCGGCCTGCAGACCGGCGTCTACAACTTCGCCGACATCGAACCCAGCCAGGCCTCCGCCGCCAAGAAGGCCGGCCTCGACGTCTTCGTGCAGCCCGGCTTCAACGCCTCCAACATCAGTCTGAACATCAACAAGAAGCCGTTCGACAACGACAAGGTCGTCGACGCCGTCCGCTACGCGGTCGACCGCCAGGAGTTCGTCGACAAGCTGACGTTCGGCTACGGCGAGACCACCGACCAGCCGTTCCCCAAGGGCTACGTCGCCTACGACCCGAAGTCCGCGGACACCTACCCCTACGACCCCGCCAAGGCGAAGAAACTGCTGACCGAGGCGGGTTACAAGGCGGGCGACCTCAAGCTGCGCCTCGTCATTCCGGCCGAGGACCCGCAGGCCGAGATCGTCCAGTCACAGCTGGCCAAGGTCGGCATCACCGTCACCATCAAGATCGACAAGAACTGGGCCACACCGTTCTTCGCCAAGGACCTGACCTTCTCGCTGTACAGCACCACGGGACGCGACTCGGCCGCGCAGACGCTCACCGCCCACTTCGGCCCCGACGGCCCGCTCAACCTCAGCTCGCCCTACGAGCCCGAAGGCTTCGAGGCCGCGATCGCCAAGGTCCGCAGGACACCGCTCGACTCGCCCCAGTACGCGAAGGTGCTGCAGGCCGCGACCCGGGCGGGACTGGAGAGCAAGGCCCTCGTCTTCACGTACTCCCAGCCCAACCTCATCGCGAAGAGCAAGGCGATCTCCGGCCTGCCGAAGAACCCGGCCCACATCGACTGGACCGGCGTGACCATCGGCGGTGCCGAGTGAGCGCCCCACGCTCCCGGACGCGGCGTGCCGCGCTCCGGGTGCTCGCCGCCCTCGGCCGGTCCGTGGCCCTCTTCGTCCCCGTGTTCCTGGTCGCGACCTTCGTGACGTTCGCGCTGCGCTCGCTGAGCGGACTCAGCCCGGCACGCATCCAGCTGGGGGAGGAGGCGACCCCCGCGGCGGTCGCGCGGGTCGAGGCCGAATGGGGACTGGACCGGCCCTTCCTCGTCCAGTACGGGGACTGGTTCAGCGGGGTCCTGCACGGCGACCTCGGCACCAGCTGGACCAACGGCTCCGAGATCTCCACCCTCATCGGCGTCGGCCTCGGCGTCAGCCTGTCCGTCGCGACGCTCGCCCTTCTGATCGGGGTGGTCGTCGGGTTCGGCCTCGGCACCCTCGCGGCGCTGCGCCGCACCACCTGGATCGACCGGGCCGTCACCGGGTTCGTCACCGTCATCTCCGTGATGCCCGCGTTCGTCGTCGGCATCGTCCTGGTCACCGTGTTCGCCGTCGGACTGCACCTGTTCCCGTCGGCCGGCTACGTCCCGGCCGCCCAGGGCCTCGGCCCGTGGCTCGCGCACATCACCCTCCCGGCGCTCGCCCTGAGTTTCGACGTCATCGCCGACGTCGCCCGCCAACTGCGCACCAGTCTCATCGGCGCCTACAGCGAGAACTACGTGACCGGGGCCGTGGTGCGCGGGCTGAGCCCCCGGCGGATCTTCTTCGGCCACGTCCTGCGCAACGGCCTCGGCCCGACCCTCGCCACGCTCGGCCTGAAGTTCCCCGCCCTGGTCGGCGCCTCCGTCATCACCGAGTGGATCTTCGGGCTGCAGGGCTTCGGGCGGTTCGCCAACGACGCCGCCCAGGCCGGTGACGTACCCGCCGTCCAAGGCGTCCTCGTCGTGTCGATCGTCCTGGTCGTCACCTTCAACCTGCTCGTCAACCTGGTCCTGGCCCGCATGACGCCGGCCTCCCAGAGGGGGGTGTGACCCGTGCTGCGCCGCATCCTCGGGCTCCCGTCCGGACGGATCGCCGTCGTCATCCTCACCGTGGTCGCGCTGCTCGCGCTCCTCGGCCCGCTGTTCGCCCCGCAGGACCCCCTCGCGACCAGCGCGCACACCCTGGCCGACGCCTCGTCCGCCCACTGGCTCGGCACGGACTATCTGGGCCGCGACACGTTCAGCCGCCTCCTCGACGGCTCCCGCGTCAGCGTCCTCGGCTCCCTCGAAGTCGCCCTGACCGCACTGGTCGTGGGCTCCGTCCCCGGCATCCTGTCGGTCTACCTCGGGCGCGCCTTCGAATGGCTCACGCTGCGGCTGACCGACACCCTGGTCGCCCTGCCGTTCCTGCTGTTCGCCGTCGCCGTGATCGCGCTCCTCGGCAACGGCATCACCCAGGCGATGCTCGTCACCGGTGTCCTGGTCTCCCCGCTGTTCTACCGGGTGGCCCGCGCCGCGACCCTCACCGTGGCACGCTCCCCGTACGTCGAGGCCGCCCTGGTCTCCGGGGCCTCCGTCGGCTGGATCGTGCGCCGCCACGTGTGGGCGAAGGTGCTGCCGCCGCTCGGGGTCGCCCTCGCGCAGACCATCGGCGTCGGCTTCGTGATCGTCTCCAGCCTCACGTTCCTCGGCATCGGCGTCCAGCCGCCCGCGCCGACGTGGGGCGGGCTGCTCGCCTCCGACCTCGCCTACCTCAGCCACCAGCCGTGGGCGCCCGTCGCCCCCGCCCTCCTGATCATGGTGACCGTCTGGGCCGCCAACCTGCTCGCCGACGCCCTGCGCGACGTCTCCGGCGAAGCGGGCCGCGCCCTGGTCAACCGGCGCAAGGCCCGCGCCCACCGCATCGACAAGGCCGACCCCGCCCCCGCCGGAGGTGCCCGATGACCCCGTCCACCCAGAAGACGCTGCCACAACGCACCAGCCCGCCACGGGAGGTGACGCCGCCCGCCGCACCCGTGCTGGCCCTGCGCGACGTACGCATCAGCGACCTGGCCGGCGACCGCGAGATCGTCCACGGCGTGAGCTTCGAGCTGACCCCCGGCAAGACCGTCGGCATCGTCGGCGAGTCCGGCAGCGGGAAGACCCTCACCTGCCGCGCCGCACTGGGCATCCTGCCCCCGCACTTCGAGGTCGGCGCCGGCTCCATCGAGATCGCCGGCACCGACATCACGACCCTGACGCCGGCCCGCTGGACCGAGCTGCGCGGCACCACGATCAGCGCCGTCTTCCAGGACCCGGCCTCCTACCTCAACCCCTCGATCCGGGTGGGCGCCCAGCTCGCCGAGGTGCTCCGCGTCAAGAAGGGGCTCGGACGCCGCGAGGCCCGCGAGCGCTCCGTCGAGCTGTTGCGGGCGGTCCAGCTGCGCGAGCCCGAACTCGTCCACGGCCAGTACCCGCACGAACTCTCCGGCGGCATGCTGCAGCGGGTCCTGATCGCCGCGGCGATCGCCGCACAGCCGCGGATCCTCATCGCCGACGAGGCCACCACCGCGCTCGACGTCACCGTGCAGGCGGAGATCCTCGACCTGCTCGCCGACCTGCGCGAGAGCACCGGGCTCGCGCTCGTGGTCGTCTCCCACGACCTCGCCGTCGTCGCCCAGCTGTGCGACGAGGTCCTCGTCATGCGCCACGGAGAGGTCGTCGAACAAGGACCGACCCGGGCGGTCCTGCGCGACCCGCGGCACGACTACACGCGCCTGCTCATCGCCGAGCACGAGAGTTACGGCCTGGACAGGTTCCGCGCCGCGAAGGAGGACGCGTGAGCGCCGCCGGCCCGATCCTGGAGATCACCGCCCTCGACGTGCACTACGGGCCGCGCCGCCGACGCCGCCAGGCCCTGCGCGGCGTCTCGCTGAGCATCGCACCGGGCGAGACCGTGGGCCTCATCGGTGAGACCGGCTCCGGCAAGTCCACGCTCGCCCGCACCGTCCTCGGCCTCGTCCCCGCGACGGCGGGTTCGCTCGTCATCGGGGGAGCGGACGTCACCTCCTACCGCCGCCGCCAATGGCGCGACCTGCGCCGCAGCGGCACCGTCCAGTACGTCTTCCAGGACCCCCTGCGCAGCCTCGACCCGGACCTCACGATCGAGGAGTCACTGAGCGAACCCCTGCTCGTACAGGGCGTGCCACGCGATGCGGCGGCCACCCGCGTGCGCACCTATCTCGACCGCGTCCGGCTCACCGAGGACCTGCTCGGCCGACTGCCGGGAGAACTCTCCGGCGGCCAGCGCCAACGCGTCGCCGTGGCACGGGCATTGGTCACCGAACCCCGCGTCGTCATCCTCGACGAACCGGTCAGCGCCCTCGACTCCGCCAACCGCGTCCAGGTCCTGGAGATCCTCAAGGACCTGCGCTCCGAAGGCGTCGCCCTCCTGCTCATCTCCCACGACCTCGGCTCCGTCGCCGGGGTCGCCGACCGCATCGCCGTGCTCTACCGGGGCGAACTCGTCGAGGTGGGCGCGGCCCGCGACCTCGTCGATCAGCCGCGGCACCCGTACACGCGCCTCCTGCTCGGCTCCGCTCCGACCCTGCACGGACCTCCGGTCGACAGGGCCGAACGCGCCGCCCTGCGCGCCCTGTTGCACGCGTAGGCCCGCGCCCGCACCTCGCACTCCGCGCCCTCACAGACAGGAACAGCCATGTCCCGAAAGAAGATCCACCTCGCGCTGCACCCGTACGGCGTCGGCGGCCCCGGCCAGCACGGCCTGTGGAAGGACCCGCGCGTCGCCAAGAACGCCAGCATCGACATCAACTACTACATACGCCAGGCCCAGGCAGCCGAACACGCACTGTTCGACGCCTTGTTCATCGTCGACAGCCAGTTCATCAACGCCACCTACCCCGCGCACTACCTCAACCGCCTCGAACCCCTGACCCTGCTGTCGGCCGTCGCCACCCACACCCGGCACGTCGGCCTCGTCGGCACGGCGAGCTCCACCTACAACTCGCCGTTCAACCTCGCCCGCCGGTTCGCCTCCCTCGACCACATCAGCGGGGGCCGCGCCGGCTGGAACGTCGTCACCAGCTTCGACACCGGCACCTCCAGGAACTACGGCCTCGACGAGCACCTCGACTACGCCACCCGGTACGGCCGGGCGCTGGAGTTCGTCCAGGTCGCCCAGGGCCTGTGGGACTCGTACGAGGACGACGCCTTCCCCGCCGACGTCGCGCGCAACGTCTTCCTGGACCCGGCCGCACTGCACGAACTGAACCACGTCGGCGAGCACTTCAAGGTAGCCGGACCGCTCAACCTCTCGCGTTCTCCGCAGGGCCAGCCGGTGATCTTCCAGGCCGGCGTCTCCGAGGAGGGCCGCGACCTCGCCGCACGGGTCGCCGAGGGCATCTACGCGCCCGGCGGACCGCTCCAGCAGGCGCAGGAGTACTACGCCGACATCAAACGGCGCACCGCCGCCCACGGCCGCAACCCCGACCACATCAAGATCTTCATCCACGGCGGACCGGTCGTCGCCGCCACCGACGAGGCCGCCCGCCGCCGCGAGCGGGAGATCTTCGAGGAGGACAACGACTTCGACCGCCACCTCGCGCTCCTCGGCCGGTCCTTCGGCGCGTACGACTTCAGCGTCCACGACCTCGACGCGCCCTTCCCCGACGTCGCGCACCTCGCCGAGAAGGGCGGCCGCACCGGAGCGGCGAAGATCATCGCGCGGGCGACGGAGCAACAGCTGACCCTGCGTCAAGTAGCCCAGTCGCTCGCCGAGTTCCGTCGCTCGCCGTTCGTCGGCGCACCGGAGACGGTCGCCGACCGGATCGAGGAGTGGTTCGACGCCGGCACCTTCGACGGCATCAACCTGGCGTTCCGCACCGAGGAGGAGCTGGAGTTCTTCGTCGACGGCGTCGTCCCGATCCTGCAGAAGCGCGACCTGTTCCGCACCGAGTACGAGGCCGACACCCTGCGCGGCAACCTCGGCCTGCCGATCCCGGCCAACCGGCACGCCTTTCCGGCGGTCGTGTCGTGACCGCTCCCGCGCCGCGCTTCCGGCTCGGCTTCCTCACCCACGTCCAGGTCCGCGGCGGCGACCCGAAAGGCGCGTACCGCAACGCGCAGGAACTCTTCGTCGCCGCCGACGCGCTGGGGTTCGACATCGGCTGGGTAGCCCAGCACCACGAGCCGGGCGGCGGCGGAGGCCTGTCCGCCCCCTGGCCCTTCCTCGCCCACGCCGCCGCCCGCACCACCCGCATCCGGCTCGGCACCGCCGTCACGGTCCTGCCACTGGAGGACCCCCTCCGGCTCGCCGAGGACATCGCCGTCGTCGACACGCTCAGCGGCGGACGCGTCGAGGTCGGTGTCGGCAGCGGTTCCAGCGACCTGGAGTACGCCGCCTTCGGCAAGGACGTGACGCGCAAGCGCCAGCTCACCACCGAGAACCTGGAGGTGCTGCGCCGGGCGCTGGCCGGTGACGAGGTCGGCGCGGACGGCTTCCGCGTCCAGCCCGCGCCCGACGACTTCACCGACCGCATCTGGCAGGGCGTCTTCGGCGAAGCCGGTGCCCGGCACGCCGCGGCCGGCGGCGCGAACCTCCTCCTGAACCGGGCGGCCTACGGCCACGACGCGCCCACGGACGGCGTGCAACGCCCCTGGGCGGACGCGTACCTCGCGGCCTGGGACCGGCCGCGCCGCCCACGGATCGGCCTGTCCAGGTTCGTGTTCCCGGCGAAGGACCGGCGCACGGCACTGCGTCACATCGGCGACGACGTGCACCGCGCCGCCCTGCGCATGGCACGCAGCGGAGCCTTCCCCGAGGGACTGGACGAGGCGGAGGCGCTGCGCCGCTTCCACTGCTTCTACGGGCATCCCGACGACATCGTCGCCGCACTCGCGCAGGAGCGCGTCCTGCCCGTCGCCACGGACCTGATCGCCCAGTTCAACCCCGCCCTGCCCGACCTCGACGCCTCCCTGCGGGCACTGGAACTCCTCGCCACCGACATCGCGCCCGCCCTGGGCTGGCGGCCCGCCCCCGCACCTGAACCCGCAGGAGTACTCGCATGAGCGACCAGTACGCCGACCACTTCGCCCCCGAGGGTCTGCGCACCCGGGCCACCGTGGTCGTGGTCCCGGGCAGGGGCGAGACCCGCGCCACGTACGACCGGCTCGGCAAGCGGCTCGCCGCCGACGCCTATCGGGTCCGGGTCGTCGAGGCGACGGACCTCGACGAGGACCGACCCGACGCGTCTTCGGGGCAGCTCCGCGCGCGCCTCGCCGCCGCGGTCGAGGGCGCGGCCACCGACGGCGACCCGGTGCGCCCAGTGGTGCTGGTGGGGTCCGACACGGGCGCCGTAGCGCTCGCGGCCCTGTTCGCCCGCCCGACCGAGGACCACCGACTGCGCCCGGACGCCGTCGTCCTCGCCGGGCTCCCCGGCAGCGGGGCCGCTCAAAGCGCCTCCTGGGACGACGAGTTGGACATCAGAACGGCGTGCCCCGTGCACCGTGGTGCCCTCACCGACGACCCGCAGGTCCGGCGCGGAGCCCTCAACACCTCTGTTCCGCCCCACCTGTTGGAAGCGGCCCTCGACACCTCGTCGGACATCCCGCACCTCCTCCTCGTCGGCGACCGGGACCCCCTCGCCGACCACGACGCCCTCGCCCGGCTGGCGAAGTCCCTGACCAGTGCCCGCCTCACCGTCGTGCACGGCGCCCGGCACGACGTCCTCAACGACCAGCAGCACCGCGCGGTGGCAGCGGAGATCGTCACGTTCCTGGAGGCGCTGCGCGGGGACCTGACCCCACCGGTCACGGTGCGGTCCAGTTCCTGGTGAACCCCACCGCACACCCGGCAGTACCGCACCATCCGCACCATCGACCCGGAAGGTTCCCATGGCCGCCATCCTGTCCGTATCCGGAAGCCCCTCAGCCACGTCGCGCACCGGACGCCTGCTGCGTCACGTCGACGCCCGACTCGTCAGCGGCGGCCACCAGGTCAGCACGCTCGACGTCCGCGACCTGCCCGCCGAAGCACTGCTGCGCGCGGACTTCCACCACCCGGCGATCGCCGACGCCGCGGAGCGCTTCCGGCAGGCGGACGGCATCGTGATCGGCACGCCGGTCTACAAGGCCGCCTACAGCGGTCTGCTCAAGGCACTGCTGGACCTGCTCCCGCAGTACGCGCTGGCCGGGAAGACCGTACTGCCGCTGGCCACCGGCGGCAGCACCGCCCACGTCCTGGCCCTCGACTACGCCTTGCGTCCCGTCCTGACCTCGATGGGAGCGGCCCACATCGTTCCGGGCTGGTTCACCCTCGACAAGGACATCACCGTCGACGGCGACCGTACGGTCATCGCCGCGGCGTCCGCCCAGGCCCTGGACCGGACGGCCGAGGTGTTCTCGGCCGCGCTGACCACGGGCGTGGGCGCGCTGGCCGCCACGGCATGACCGGAGCGAGCCCGCACCGGCGGTTCACGCGCAGACCCGCCGCTCGGCGGGCGCGAGGCCGCGCAGTGTCCACAGGCCGTACAGAGCCAGCAGCGGCTTGGCCGCCATCCACTCGCCGGGGCGGTAGTCCCCTGCGCGCACGAGCTTCGCCGCCAGATCGGGGCGCTGCCGGCGCAGGTACGCGCGGGCCTTGAGCGCGTGCGCCGGCTGGGAGGCGATCTTGATGCGATCGACGTCCTCGATCAGGGGGATGACGTTCGTGATGTTCTCCCACGTCGTCGCGCTGCGGTCCTCAAGGAGGACGGTGCCCTCGAACGCGGACACCGACTGCGCGTAGTCGGCCATCAGCCGGGCTTCCGAGACGCTGCCGAGGGGCGCTCCGCCGCTGAAGACCAGGCGCGTGACCCGCGCCTCGTCGGCGGCGACGGAGCGGACTCCCGCGCGTACGCGCCAGCGGTTGACGAGGTTCGCGGTCGGCTGGGGGTTGCGGAAGCCCAGGACGACCACGGCTTCGCAAGCGCCCTCGCCGGTGCCCACAAGGCAGCGCGACCAGCGCCAGTTCACCCACTCGCCCCAGGCGAGGGCCCCGGCCGCCGCGGCCCCCGTCAGCGCCAGTGCGGTCCTTCGTCGCATGCGGCGACTCTAGGACACCGCGGTGGAGGCCGGCGAAGGGCCCGGTGCGCCGAACCAGCGCGTCGCGGCCCGCTGGAACTCCTCGGAACCGGCTACGCGGTCGTCCGCCCGGGCCACGACGCCGTCCGGATCGGTGTGACGCCCACGTGGGGCGGTTGCGGGCCACTTGGCCGCGGCCGGAGAGCGCCGGGAGAAGGGCCCCTTTACGGTGCCGGTGTGGCAGATGCGCAGAGTGACGGGCCGGCGAAGACCCCTGCGGAAGAGCGCCACGCCACCTGGCTGGAGCTCTTCTTCGACCTGATCGCGGTCGCCGGGACCGCACAGCTGGCGCATGTATTGCACGGGGAGCCGAGCTGGGCCGACGTCGGGTTGTTCACCCTGCTCTACCTGGCGTTCTGGACGATCTGGATGTGCTTCACGGTCTACGGCAACGTCGTCGGCGACCGGGCGCGCACCTGGACCATGCTCATCGGCATGCTCGGCATGGTCATCCTGGCCTCGTCCGTGGCAGGGGTGCACGAGGGCGAGCATCTGAAGGTGTTCGCGGTCACCTACGTCGCGCTGCGTTTCGTGGCGAGCGGGGCCTGGCGCCGGGGCGGCCAGATGCTGGTGGACTGGCCCGTCGCGCAGTTCTCCGCAGGCGTGACGCCCTGGATCGTCTCCATCTGGGTGGACGGCCCGGCGCGCTACTGGCTCTGGGCCGCAGGACTGGCCATCGACCTGTGGGCCACGCTCAGCATCTCGGCCCGCAACTTCCAGGAGAACGCCGAGGCCCGACGCGCCGCGGTCCAGCAGCGCGCCGAGCAGCAGGGCAGCCGCGAACGGGACGCCGGGCGGCTCGACTTCACCTTCGCCCACGTCGACCCGGCCCACCTGGGCGAGCGGCTCGGCCTGTTCACCATCATCGTGCTCGGCGAGGGCGTCGCCCAGCTCGTGACGGTCGGCTCCGGCACCCACTGGGACCACACCCTGCGCACGCTCGAACTCGCCGGGTTCCTCCTGCTGGTGTCCATCTGGCGGCTCTCCCTCGTGCACGGCTACGCCGGGGTGCCCAACCTTCGCGAGTCCGTCCTCCCGCCGCGCCTGGTGCTCTTCCTGCACTGCGTCACCAACGGCGCGCTCACCGCCCTGGCCGCCGGCCTCGGCGCGGCGATCGAGCACCGGCACTCAGGCCTGCCGGGCAGCGTGCGCTGGGTGCTGTGCGGGAGCTTCGCCGCGTACGCGGTGATCGGTCTCGTGGGTCCGGCGGTGTCCCAGCGGGCGGCGAAGGCCCCGGTCGGCTGGGACAGGCTGCTCGGCCACCTGCTGCCGCCGCTCGTACTGTCGCTGGCGCTCGGCGTCTTCGGGGCCGCGCTGCCCGCGGTCGCCGTGGTGTGGCTGCTCGTCGCCGCTGCGGGCTGGAGCCTGTGGGGGCACGAGACGAGGTCGAAGCCACGCGCTCGTCCTGCGCGCAGGAGACCTCGGGCGCAACAGGGATAGGGCCTGCGCAGAGCCTCCCGCGGCCGGGCCGGGGGAGGGGCAGCACCGGCCAGAGCAGCCCGCTTCTCTGTGTGCCGGACCCCGCGTCGTGCCGGACCCCGCATCCCCGACGAGTCCGCCGGACAGGCCTAGCGCCGACGCGGCTTGCCGCCCCGGCGGCGCAGCGACAGCCACAGGACGAGCGCACCGGTGGACACGGTCGCGAGCAGGACGGTGCGGTTGTTCTGGGCCGTCCGCGCCCCCTGGGCCGCCCACTGCCGCAGCGGCTCCGGCGTCTGCTGCCGCGCCTGGTGCGCGAGACCGACCGCCCGGGTCCTCGCTTTGCCGGCCGTGGCCGTGGCCTGCGCCTTGAGCGCGTCCGTCCGGTCCGTCGCCTGTTCCTTGAGGTGGGTGGCCTTGTCCTTGGCCCGGGCCTTGACGTCGGCCTTGGCCGCGAGCGCCTCGACGGTGTGTCCCAGCTCGGTACGGGTCTGCTCGATCTGCTCGCGCAGTTCCTCCGGGCTGGAGGCGGTCTGTTCGTCGTGCGGAGGCTGGGTCATCGGCGTGCACTCTCCTTGATCTCGGCCACATCGGCCTTGACGTTCTCGATGGTCTGCGCGGGGGAGGCGGGAGCGGCCTTGCCGAACTGCTTCTTGCCGGAAGCCGTCATCACGGCCGCGATCACGCCCAGCACCCCGGTGACGATCAGCGCGGACGCCCACACCGGCAACACGACGGCGAGGCCCGCGATCGCGGTGGCCACCAGTGCCTGCAGCGCCAGGAATCCGACGATCCCGGCGCCGCCGAACAGACCGCCGCCCTTGCCGTAGCGTTTGCCCTTCTCCGTCATCTCCGCCTGGGCCAGGCGCAGTTCGCCCCGGACCAGCTCGGTCAGCTGGTGCGAGGCCTGCTGGACCAGTTCGCTGACCGGTTGCTGACCGATGTCCCGGTCGCCCCCGGTGGCCTGCGGCTGTGTGTCCGGCACGGCGTCACCTCCTGTGTGTCCGTCGCGGCGCGTCCCGTGACGCGTCGTCGGGACGCCCGGGTACCCGGGACGCAGCGCTCCACCCCGCCTTCGACCCGATGGAACACCTGTGCGCCACAGAGGACTCAGGGCCGTCCCGCGGAGGACTTGGGACACGGCCGGAACGGGACGTTCGGCCCATGATCGGCGTCGTTCGCGCTGGCACTCTCCAGAGGGACCCATCCGTTCCACCGGTTCGCCGCCCCTTCGTACGAGAGAAGCAGCAGGACTCCCGTGAGCGCACCCGAGACCAGCGAGACGAGGGAAGACAGCCTCCCGTCCACGGAGGCCGTCGCCCGTCACCGCGCCCTGTTCCGTGCCGTCCACCGCCGCAAGAACCCCCGTCTGCGGCAGTCCGACATCACGGTCACCACCGACGTACAGGTCAAGCGTGCGGTGAAGGCGACCGCGCTCGGCAACGCCATGGAGTGGTACGACTTCGGCGTCTACGCCTACCTCGCCGTGATCATCGGCAAGGAATTCTTCCCGTCGGGCAACGCCACCGCCCAGACCCTCTCCGCGCTCGCGACGTTCGCCGCGGCCTTCCTCGTACGTCCTCTCGGCGGCATGTTCTTCGGGCCGCTCGGGGACAAGGTGGGGCGCAAGAAGATCCTCGCCATGGCCATGATCATGATGTCGAGCGCGACCCTGGCGATCGGTCTGATCCCCGGCTTCGCGACCATCGGGTTCTGGGCCCCGGTGCTGCTCATCTTCTGCCGCATGGTGCAGGGCTTCTCCACCGGCGGCGAGTACGGCGGCGCCGCGACCTACATCGCCGAGTACGCGCCGGACAAGAGGCGTGGCTTCTGGGGGTCGTTCCTGGAGTTCGGCACGCTGATCGGCTACACGGTCGCCGCGGTGCTGGTGACGGTCCTGACCGCGCTGCTCGGCAGCGACGGCATGCAGTCGTGGGGCTGGCGCGTGCCGTTCATGGTGGCGGCGCCGCTCGGCCTCATCGGCCTGTACCTGCGGATGCGCCTCGACGAGTCGCCGGCGTTCCAGAAGATGGAGGAGGGCGGCGGGGCAGCGGCGGAAGAGCGCGAGAAGAAGTCCTTCAAGGAGTCGCTCGCCGGTCAGTGGCCGGCCCTGCTGCTGTGCATCGCGCTGGTGGCCGCGTTCAACATCACCGACTACATGCTCCTGTCGTACATGCCGACCTACCTCACCCAGCTCGGCTTCGGCGAGACGAGCGGCCTGATGTCGATCGTGGTCGTCATGCTCATCCTGATGGCGCTGATCAATTCCGTGGGGCGCCTGTCGGACCGCGTCGGACGCAAGCCGGTGCTGCTGGCGGGATCGATCGCCTTCTTCGTCCTGGCGCTGCCCGCGTTCCTGCTGATCGGCCGCGGCGGCGTGGTGCCGGTCTTCGCGGGCCTGCTGATACTGGGACTGTCCCTCGTCTGCTACCTGGGCACCATGTCGTCGGCGCTGCCCGCGCTGTTCCCGACCGATGTCCGCTACGGGTCGCTGTCGATCGGGTTCAACATCTCCGTGTCGCTGTTCGGCGGTACGACCCCGCTCGTGGTCGCGGCGCTGATCGGAGCCACCGGTAACAACCTGATGCCGGCCTTCTACACTATGCTCGCCGGCCTGATCGGCATCGTGGCGGTCCTCTGTATGAAGGAGACCGCACGCAAGCCCCTCGACGGCTCGCCGCCCGCGGTGGCGACGGCCGACGAGGCGCGGGAGCTGGTGGAGACGCAGCGCACCGCTTGAGCAGCGCCTTCACCGATTGCTAGTCGGCGAAGGCGGCCACCACCGCGGACAGCGATTCCTGCAGCGCGTCGGGCAGGGGCGTCGTCCCGTGGGTGCACTCGACCAGCTGGCGGGCCACCTCGTGCAGCTTGGTGTTGGTGTGCTGCGAGACGGTGACGAGTGCCTCCCAGGAGTCGTCGGGGCTGAGGCCGAAGGCCGCCACGAGGATGCCGCGTGCCATGTCGATGACGCCCCGGCTGCGCATCGCCCGCCGTAGGTGGGCGAGTTCCAGACGCAGATCCCTCTCCTCCTCGTCGCGCGCCGCGTCCTCCGCCATCACGACGGGGTCGATGCCGGCGGGGTCCGGGTGCCAGGCGCCGAGGCTCAGCAGAATGTTCACCGCCGAACAGCCGCAGGGCTCGACGCCGTCGAGATCCAGGCCGATGGCGCCGTCGGTGCCGCCGAGGGCGGAGCGCAGGGCGCGCCGCAGCGGTTCGTCCGCGTCGCCGTCGAGGTCGAGATCACCGCGCACGCTGACGACGGTCCGGTCGCCCACGGGACGGTGGAACAGCGTCAGACCGGACAGCCGGCGGGTGTCGGGGGGAGTCGCGGTGGCGCCGCAGTTCACGGCCACTGCCGCCTCCTCGGTCCGGACGGGCTCTGGCATGGTCAACTCCCCTGCGCACTCGGGCGGTTCCTCCGCGTCGCACCTAGAATCTCCGCACGACGTACACAGGTCAAGCGATACAGGAAGTCAGGTTCAGGTGTTTCAGAACACGAACTGCCGGGCCTAGGATTCAGTCATGGGTGGAGTTCCAGAACCGCACACAGGATGGACGTTCCTGACGAACCACGCGCGCGTCCTCGCGGCCATCGCCGACGACCAGAATGCGCGCATCCGGGACATCGCCGCGCATTGCAGACTCACCGAGCGGGCCGTGCAGAAGATCATCTCTGATCTGGAGGAGAGCGGCTTCCTGTCCCATACGCGCGAGGGGCGCGGCAACACCTATCGCATCGAGCCGGGCAAGGTCCTTCGCCATCCGGCCGAGGCCGAGGCCGGGCTGACCGTCGCCTCGCTGCTCGGCCTCCTGGCGCAGGATGAGGCGCACCGCGCGAACGCCCGGTACGCCGACGGCGTCCCCGCGGGGGAGCCGCACCCCGCGGAGTAGGACGTCGTCCCGCCGACAGCCGCTGTTTGCTCCCGGGAGTGAGGGGCAGGCGGAGTGCAGTGCTTGGGACCACAGGCGCTCTGCCAGGAGCACCGGACCACCCCGAACGGGGTGTCGACCGGCTCCTGGTCATCCTTGCCGACTGCAACGATGAGGGAGCGAACCCTTATGTCCACACACCACTCGCACCACGATGCCCCCGAGACCCAGAACACCTTCGTGCTGCTGTCCGGGACGCCCGAGGGGCGCGAGCGCGACCTGCTGGTCGAGGAACTGGTCGAGGCCTGGCTGCCGATGGCACACCGTCTCGCGCTCAAGTACCGCAACAAGGGCGAGAGCACGGACGACCTGAAGCAGGTCGCGGCCCTGGGCCTGGTGAAGGCGGTGGAGCGCTACGAGCCGGGGCGCGGGGCGTTCGAGTCGTACGCGGTGCCCACCGTCACGGGCGAACTGCGCCGCCACTTCCGGGACCACACCTGGGACGTGCGGGTGCCCCGTCGGGTGCAGGACCTGCGCAACAAGGTCCGCGTGGCCCGCCGGGAACTGCTCGACCAGCCGGGCCACGCCAGTGAGCCCAACGACGAGGACATCGCCGTACAGGCCGACCTGACCCTGGACGAGGTGCACGACGGCCAGGAGGCGATGGAGAGCTACAACAGCCTGTCCCTGGAGGCCGAACTCGGCACCTCCGCCGACGGGTTCAGCCTCGCCGACACCCTGGGCCGGCGGGAGAAGGCCTACGACCTGGTCACCGACCGGGAAGCCGCCAAGGAAGGCCTGCGCAGCCTCCCGGAACGCGAGCGCGAGATCCTCTATCTGCGCTACTTCGAGGACATGACCCAGGCCGGCATCGCGGAGCGGGTCGGGTGCTCGCAGATGCACGTCTCCCGCCTCATCACGAAGAGCTGCGAGCGGGTCCGCGCGGGCGCCGTCCACGGTGGTGAGGAGCACCGGCCCGCGGCCTGAGCGAGGGGCGCGGTCGGCGGACCGCACTGCCGTTTGTCGACATCGCGTGCGAAGGCCGCCGGTCCTTCGGTTTGCCTCGTGTGCGAGTGGAAACCCGCGCGAAAAGGCGCGAGACGAAGGCGGTGCGGATCCGTGGTGGACCGGGACGATGTGGAGAGGTTGGTTCTCGATGCCACGTACGGAGATCCGGCCACGCTTCCCGATCGGCTGTGCGAGGCCCTACGGGTGAGTGCCTCCATGGACGCGGCGACACTGTCGCTGTTCACGGACACGCCCCACCGCCAACTCCTCTGCGCGACCAGCGATGCGGCGCTGCGCCTGGAAAGGCTGCAATTCGGGCTGGGGGAGGGGCCCTGCGTCACCGCCGCCCGGGAAGGGGCCCAGGTGATCGTCGGCGACCTGCGCCACGACCTGTCCGCGTGGCCGCTGTTCGGTCCCTGCGCACAGGAGCAGCTCACCGACGTCGGTGCGATCTACGCCTTCCCCCTCTTCAGCGACACCGGGAGCACCCTCGGCACCGCTGACCTGCTGTGCCACCGGCCGCTCGCTCCGGACCCGGACGCCGTGGAGGCGGCCGCCCTCGCGGTCCGGGCCGCGAGCGGAGCACTGATGCGGACCTTCCGCGAGACGGTCGTCGAGGGGAGCAGCGACCTGCCGCCCTGGGAGCCGGAGGACATCCTGGACTCGTACTGGGGCCTGACGCACATAGCCGTCAGCGCCACTGCCGGCGCGCTGGGCATCACGGACGACGAGGCCCTGGCACGCCTGCGCGCTCGCGCGTTCGGTACCGGCCGCTCCCTGCCCGACGTCGCCAACGACGTCATCGCCGATCCCGTCGGCTGGGAGAAGGACGCCCGATGAGGGCACGGGCGCCCGCGCGTCGCCTCAGTGGGCCGGCGCCTCGCACACGGTCAGTGAGTTCTCCTCCAGGCTGCCGAGGACGAGTCCGTGCGGAGTCCGGACCGCGCTGGTGATCATGCGGCAGGCCTTTCCGGTGCGTCGCAGGTCGTGCCGGATCTCTCCGTCGGTGCCGAGCGCCAGGATGCGGGCCACACGCGGGGGTCGTACGCGCACGGCCTGCGCCGCGCGGGCGCCGAGCCGGCGCACGGTGGGCCCGGTGCGCTGCACCGTCTCCAGCAGTGCGTTCACCGGGGCGGCGAGCGCCACCCACACGGTGCCGTCCTCGCTCAGCGTCAGATTGTCCGGGTAGCCGGGCAACTCGTCCGCCAGTACGTCGAGTTGCCCGGCCTTGGGGCCGGTCAGCCAGTGCCGCAGGAGACGGCGGGTGCCGGTCTCGGCGACGACGAGGTGGGAGGCGTCCGGGGCCAGCACCACGCCGTTGGCGAACTCCAGCCCGTCGGCGAGCACTTCGGCGCGGCCGTCGGGCTCCACACGCAGCAGGCGGCCGGAGGCCGTGCGCTCGGCCAGGTCCTGGCGCCAGTGAGAGAGCGGATAGCGGCTGCTGGAGGAAGTGAAGAAGACCGTGCCGTCGCGGCCCGCCGTCACGTTGCTGCACACCCCGACAGGCGCCGCCTCCACGCGGTCGACCAGGACGTCGAGGGCGCGCGTCCGCGGGTCGAACCGCAGCAGACCGCGTCGCGCGTCGCAGATCAGGATCCTGCCGTCGTCGAGCGTGGTGAGCCCCAGCGGACGGCCGCCGGTATTGACCAATTCCTCGACGACGGCCGGAGTCACCGACAGGTCCACCCGCAGGATCCGGCCGTCGGCCACGCCGGTCAGGACACGCCCTTGCCCGTCCGTGGTCACGTGCTCCGGTCCGGGACCGATCGGAACTTGCCGTTGCACGATCAACAGAGCCACAAGAACCTCCCGGGACGGCCGCTGCGCCCAACAGTGTCAGACGCGGCGCGCCGGGTCACGACCGAGGTCGTCGCGCGCGGGTGGCGCGCGGTGGTCATCGCGTCGTCGCGGTGCCGGCCGGCGTCCTGCCGACGGGGCGGGCCCGGACATGGCGCCGGCCGGGCCGCGCGAACGTATGCGCGTGATGTGACGTTTGAACACCGCAGACGGGGCAAACGGACTACTGCCACCCACTGCCTGCGTCACGTACGCACCCGGTCAGTCCGAGGAGCCTCAGTGTTGCTTCCCACCGCCCACGACGTGCGCGTCGCCCTCGCGCGCTTCGCCGATGCCGTCGTCACCGACGAGCGCTGCCCCACCACAGAGAGCGCACGTGCCCGTGAGAACGCCGCATACACGCTGTGTGTGATGACAGGCACCACCGAAGCGACGCAGGCGGTCGCCGCCGCGGACGAGATCCTGCGCCTGCGGGCACAGAACGCTCCGGAGCCCGTACGGGACCGCTCGCGTGTGGCAGCCATGCCCACGCCGGCGGAGGTACCCCTCGCGACGGCCCCGGCCGCGGCGCCCTCCGCGGAAGGAATCACCGAAGCGGCCTGATCGCTGAACTGCCGGGCACACACGCCGGGTTGAGGCGTCCGTGCCATCCAAGGCCCTGTGACCTGCGAGACCGAAGAGAACCTGCATACGCGAGGTTCTCCGTCGGCCCGGTCCTCCGCGATCTCCACGGCTTGCTCTCGTTCGCCCGGCTCACGCCCCTGGAATGGACACTGCCCTGGCGGCACCGTTCCTGAACAGGGGCGTGAGCCGCGCGAGTTGAGCGTGCCGGTCCCCGCTCGCGTGGTAACCGGTGTCGCCCTGCCGATGAGGTGCGGGGTGGCGGTGCTGGGGGAGCGGCCCTCATAGGGGGCCGACTCGGATCGCGACCGCATCGCCGTGGCCACAGTGCTGCTGAGCCTGGGTGGGGGCGGCCGTCGGCGCCCCAGGCGCCGGCAGGCGGCTGGACAGTGACTTCCGTGTGCCGCCTGCCGACGGCCTCCGCGCGGTCAGACGGGGGGCGTGATGACCGCGCGGAGGCCGAGTGCCCGTAGCCGACCGGACCACACATGCCGATTACCCCTTGGCCGCGTCGCTCCCCGGCACCTTGACGATGCGGTCGCCGACCGCCAGCGACTTCCACAGTCGGCGGTCGACGCGCACTTTCCTGGTCTGTCCGTCGGCGCACCGGACCTGGACGAAGTGGTACATGTTCGCGCCGTCGAGCATGCCTCGCGACGTGTCCTCGACGACGCCTTCCCAGGCGTCGTTCTTCTTGGGCTTGCGAGATGTGAACATGGCGCAATTCTACGAAGCGGTGCACGAGGGGGGCAGGGCCGCGAAACACCTCTGCGGCAGTACAGGCGTCGCACGGTCGGCATGACAAATGTCCTGAACAACACAGTGGTCAGGACCGCCACCGGATGAATGAGCGGCCTGCGACGGGGAACTCCTCGCGAAGGTGATCGCTGAAGCCTCGGACCACGGCGGCACGCGGCGGTCACCGCAACGCACTCACGACAGGAGACGATCCATGACCTCCCACAACGCCCCGCACTACACCGTCCCCGGCATCACCGTGGACGAGGCAGGCTCCGTCATCACGCTCCTGCAGCAGCGCCTGCACGCCCTGAACGACCTGCACCTCACCCTCAAGCACGTGCACTGGAACGTCGTCGGCCCGCACTTCATCGCCGTGCACCAGATGCTCGACCCTCAGGTCGATCGCGTACGCGACATGGCCGACGACGCGGCCGAGCGCCTGGCCGCCCTCGGCGGCGTCGCCCAGGGCACACCGGGCGCCCTGGTCAAGGCACGCTCGTGGGAGGACTACAGCGTGGGGCGCGCGGATGCCATCGCCCACCTGGGCGCCCTCGACCTGGTCTACACCGGTGTCATCGAGGACCTGCGCTCCGCCATCAAGACCATCGGCGAGATCGACCCCGCGACGGAGGATCTGCTCATCGGGCAGCTTCGTGACCTGGAGCAGTTCCAGTGGTTCGTCCGCGCGCACCTGGAGACGGCGGGCGGGACGCTCGCCAACGCGGGTGCCGAGACCGAGGCGGAGGCCGCGGACAAGTCGTCGCTTGGATGACGGGCCGAGCGGTCGACGCCAGGAGCCGACCGTTGCCGTCCTGCGGGTCAGCAGGCGGGCAACGGTCGGCTCTCGGCGTCGCGGGTACCACGAGGAGCGGCGGTTACGAGGAACGGGTCGGTCCGTGCAGGCGCGGCCCGCACCTCCACGGACCGTCGCTCACCCTCGCTCACCCCTCGTCGGTGCGGTGCCGGCCGCCGGGCAGCGTGTCCTGCACCTTGGCCTTGAGGCCCTGCTCGATCATGGATGCGCGGTCGCTGTCGCCGTGCAGGACGGCGGAGGCGGCGGCCTCGATCTGGTCGAGAGAGGCGTGCGGCGGGATCGGCGGGAAGGCTGGGTCGGTGCGGAAGTCGATGACGAAGGGGCGGTCGGCGGCGAGCGCCTGGTCCCATGCCGCCTCGACGTGCTTGGGCTCCTCCACGCGTACGCCGTCCAGACCGATGGCCCGCGCGAGGTCGGCGTAGGGCAGGTCGGGGATGAACTGGGACGCCTCGAACTGCGGGGCGCCGGACATGGCCCGCATCTCCCAGGTCACCTGGTTGAGATCACCGTTGTTCAGGACGGCCACGACGAGGCGCGGATCGGACCACTCGTGGTGGTACTTGGCCGCGGTGACCAGTTCCATCATCCCGTTCATCTGCATCGCGCCGTCGCCGGCCAGGGCGATCGCGGGCCGGTCCGGGTGGGCGAACTTCGCGCCGATCGCGTACGGGACGCCGGGCCCCATGCTGGCGAGGGTGCCCGACAGCGAGCCGCGCATCCGTCCGCGCAGCCCCAGGTGACGGGCGTACCAGTTGGCGGCGGAGCCGGAGCCGGAGCCGGAGTCGGCGGCGAGGATCACGTTGTCCGGCAGCTTGCCGTCCAGCACGTGCACCACGTACTCGGGGTTGAGCGGATCGGCGTCCACGGCGGCCCTGCGCTCCATGATCTGCCACCAGCGGGCGACGTTCTTCTCCACCTGCTGCTGCCAGGACCGGTTCTCGTACCGGTGCAGCAGGGGCAGCAGTCGGCGCAGGGTTTCTCGGGCGTCGCCGACCAGGTTGATCTCGACGGGGTAGCGCAGGCCGATCATGTGCGGGTCGATGTCGATCTGCACGGCCCGCGCCTGGTCGAGCTCCGGCATGAACTGCGTGTAGGGGAAGCTGGATCCGATCATCAGCAGGGTGTCGCAGCCCTGCATCAACTCGTAGGAGGGGCGGGTGCCGAGCAGGCCGATCGACCCGGTCACGTAGGGCAGGTCGTCGGGGAGGGCGTCCTTGCCGAGCAGCGCCTTGGCCACGCCGGCGCCGAGCACGTCCGCGAGTTGCTCGACCTCGGCGCGGGCGCCGCGCGCGCCCTGGCCGATGAGGACGGCGACCTTGTCGCCGGCGTTGAGGATTTCGGCCGCCCGCTGAAGGTCTTCCTCCGCGGGCGCGGGGGCCCAGCGGCCGAGACCGAGACTGGAGGGCACCATCTTGAAGGCGTGCTCGGGCGGGCTGTAGTCCAGTTCCTGGACGTCGGCGGGGAGGATGACCGCGGTGACGGTGCGCCGGGCGTACGCGGTGCGGAAGGCGCGGTCGATCAGGTTCGGCAGCTGCTCGGGCACGGTGGCCGTCTCGCAGAAGTCCGAGGCCACGTCCTTGTAGAGGCTCGCCAGGTCGACTTCCTGTTGGTAAGAGCCGCCCATCGCCGTGCGGCTGGTCTGGCCGACGAGGGCCACCACCGGGACGCGGTCGAGCGCCTTCGAGTCCTCCGCCGCCGATCTCGTCCCCGACGACACCAACGCCACCTGGGACGTCTTCGTACGGACCTTGCCGCCTGCCCCCTGATCTCCCCGTAGGCGGTCGCCCCGGTTCAGGGCGCGGTCGCTTCCCAGGCCGCATCGATCATCCGGAAGACCTCGTCCACCGTGGCGCCCGGATCCTCCGCCCGGCAGGCCAGCGCGTAGGCGTCGATGACGAACCGCGCGGTGGCCCGGCAGGCCGTCGTGCTCCGGCCCAGACGGGTATCGGCGGCCAGTGCCGCGGCGAGCGCCTGCGCATGACGCAGGCTCATCGATTCCTCGTACTCCTGCAGGGCGGCGGACTCCTCGATCATGCGCCGGACGGGGGCGCTGCCCTGCGCCGTGCAGTGCCGTACCAAGAACTGGACCTCGCGGTGCAGCGCCGGGACGAGCGGTTCGTGCGCGGGCCGCTCGGCCACCGCCCGCGTGAGCCGCTGCTCGAAGTCCTGGTCGCGCTCGTAGACCAGGGCCTCCTTCGACGCGAAGTGGGCGAAGACGGTGGTGACGGCCACGTCGGCCTCGGCCGCCACGTCACGGATGCCCACGGCGTCGTACCCACGATCGAGGAAGAGGCGCAGCGCGGTGTCAGCGATCCTCTGGCGGGTCGCGGCCTTCTTGCGTTCGCGGCGTCCGGACGGCTCAGTCATGCCCTGAAGCTACCAGGTAGGAATTCCTAACCGTTGTGAAACACTAACCGTTAGGGCTATCTTCGGCCGCATGAGGAAAATCAGCTTCGCCGAGTTCGGCGGTCCCGAGGTCCTGCGCCTGGTGGAAGCCGAGGAGCCCCACGCGGGCCCTGACCGGATACGTATCGCCGTGCGGGCGGCGGGGGTCAACCCCGTCGACTGGAGGATTCGGGAGGGCCAGGTACTGGGAGCCCATCCCGTCTCCCTGCCCGCGGGCGTCGGACTGGACGCCGCCGGGGTGGTGGACGAGGTCGGCGCGGGCGTCGAAGGGATCGAGGTCGGGGACCGCGTGTTCGGCGAAGGCATCGACACGTACGCCGAGTTCGCCGTGTTGTCGGCCTGGGCCCGGATGCCCGACGGACTGACCTTCGAGGAGGCGGCCGGGTACCCGTCGGTGGTGGAGACCGCACTGCGCGTCCTGCGGGAGGTCGGCGTGCGGCCCGGGCAGACGCTGCTGGTCAGCGGGGCGTCCGGCGGCGTCGGGTCGGCGGTGCTGCAGATCGCCCGCGTGCGCGGCATCGCGGTGATCGGCACGGCCGGGGCCGCCAACCAGGACTATCTGCGCAGCCTCGGCGCCCTCGCCACGACCTACGACAAGGGCTGGGTCGAGCGGGTGCGTCACCTGGGCCGGGTCGACGCGGCTCTCGACCTGGCGGGCTCCGGGGTGATCAGCGAACTCGTCGGGCTGACCGGGGACCCGCGCAAGGTCGTCTCGATCGCCGACCTCGGGGCGCCGCGATGGGGCGTCCGGTTCTCCGGTGCGGCCGGGGACGTGCGGGACGCGCTCGCCGAGGCCGTCGCCCTCATCTCCCGGGGCACTCTCCACATCCCGGTCGAGAAGTCGTACGCACTTTCCGAGGCGGCGGCCGCACACACGGACAGCCGCGCCGGTCACACCCGGGGGCGCCGCGTCCTGGTCGTCTGAGACACGATCCGGACGGCGCCCGGTCGACGGTCGTGCCGTCGAGCATCTCGCGCAGGGTGTCCAGGTGACCGTTGTGGCGGGCGGTCTCCTCGGTGAGGTGGAGGAGGATCCAGCGCAGGTCGACACGGAGACCATCGCGGACGGTTCGCCGGGCCTGCGCGTCCAGGGCGCTCCCGGCGACCAACTCGCGGTAACAGGTGCTCTGTTCGGCGCAATCGTCGAGCAGGTGCGGGAGCGGGAAGTCGACGGCGATGCGCATCTCGCGGTCGGGACCGTCCTCGGTCCAGGGTCCTCGCAAGCCGGTTCACCGTCGGCCACGTTCCTGGGGAGCAGCCGCCTCCCCCCGGGCCGGAAGGTCCTTGACGTGATCTTGCGGTGAGCCGGTCGGCGGGTCCGATCCCCGAGGTGCAGCTACGCCGCAGCGGCGCGTTCCGGCTTCGACGACTCTTCGGCGGTACGCGTCGATGCGCGTGATCGGCGGCTTCCCGTTCGGCGTCCGCTCACGGGCTGCTCGGGCCCGCACTTCGCCGGCTGTCGGGACGGCCGGGCGGGTTCTAGTTGATGATCTCGGCGCGGTCGTCCACGCGGATCGCTGCCAGCCGGTCCCGCCACATCTGGAGCGCTTCGGGTGTCAGCCGCGTCCAGTCGGTGACCTCGCCGACGATCCGGAGCGGTTCCCGGCTGCGGTAGGAGCGTGTGGGGTTGCCGGGGAACTTCTTGTCGGTGACGTTCGGGTCGTTCTCGAACTCCCCGGCCGGTTCCACGACGTACACCCGCGGGGCCCCGTCACCTGCGGCGAGTTCGGCAGCGAGGCCCGCACCGTCGCGCAACGCGGTGAAGTAGATGTGGTTCATCACGATCTCGGGCCGGTAGTTGGAACGGAAACCGGCGGTGAGGTGCTCTCCGACCTGCAGCTCGGCCTTCGTGCCGTGATAGAAGGGCCCCTCGTCCAACACTTCGCTCATCGCGGCAGATTACCAAGCCGCCCGACGGAGTGCCGGTGGGCATCGCCTCCAGGACTGCGGGGGCCGGCGCCGCGCCCGGGTCGCCCCTGAGAGAGGGGCCTATGCAGCGGGCTGCCAGAGCTCGATGCGGTTGCCCTCGGGGTCGATGACCCAGCCGAAGCGGCCCACGCCTTCGAGATCCTGCGTCTCGGACACGACGTCGGCGCCGAGGGCGCGGAGCTGCGCGAGCATGGCGTCCAGGTCACGGACGCGGAAGTTGAGCATGGTCTGCTGCGTGCGCGCGCCGAAATAGTCGGTGTCGTGGTCGAAGGGGGCGAAGACGGTCGGGCCCGCCAACTGGTGCCAGAGGCCGTTGTCATCGGTGTCGAGGCCGAGACCCTCCCGGTACCAGGAGCTCAGCGCCGCCGGGTCCCTGGCGCGAAGGAAGTATCCACCGATGCCCACCACACGTTCCATGGCGCGATCGTCCCACGGTGTCCCCGGCGCTGCTCGGCCGATGCGCGGGCCGGGCCCCCGAACGGCAGGGTGCCTGCACCGCCGCTGTACGTCGCGGTACGGGGAAGCCGGCCGTGCTGTCGGGCTCGGGGAGGGACAGCACGGCCGGCGGGAGGTGATCTATGTGGTCAGGCGGTCGATGTCGGGAGCCCAGTCGCCGGGGTTCGCGATCGTGACGGTGTTGTCCGTGCCGGGGGCCAGGGTGAGATGCACGGTGGTGGTGCCCGGGGTGGTCCAGTCGGCGGTGGGGGCGAAGGCGACCGTCTGCGCGGGGGCCGAGTTCGCCGTGACCGTGGCGGAGCGGGCGACGGCGCTCGCGTAGTGAAGGGTCACCGTCTTGGTGCCGCCGTTGCCGCCGTCGACGTGACGGAAGGTCAGAGCGGCGCCGTTGCCGAGATAGCCCACCTTCTTGCCGCCGGAACAGCCCGGGCAGTCGGCGACGGCCGCGGTGCCGGTGAGGGTGTTGCCGCCGTCCTCCGCCTCGTACGAGCCGGGAGTGGTGGAGCCTCCCGGGCCCACTGCCATGGCGCCGAGGCCGAGCCAGCCGTCACCACCCTGCGTCGCGTTGGCGAAGCGCAGCTGCTTCGCCCGGGAGCTGACGTCCTCCAGCGGATTCCTGGCCTTCATGACGAGCTGGTAGTCGCCCTGCGTGACGCCGGACAGGTCGATGCCGGAGTCGAAGTACTGGGCGTAGCCGTAGTCGAGATAAGTGGGGTCCTGGCCGGCCCCCCAGTCGGGGAAGGCGCGGATCTTCTTCGGCATGACCTTGCGCAGGTCCCAGGAGGTGTCCCAGGTCTTGACGACCTTCCCGGAGGAGTCCTTCAGGCCGAGGCTGACCTTCCAGGGGTAGTAGAAGGGCGCCACACCGTCGTTGCTGATCTGTACGCCGACCTTCGTGGTGCCTTGAGCGGTGTCGTGGAAGTAGGCCTTGTCGACGCCCAGGTCGTAGCCCATCGTCCGGACCGCGGCCCCCACGCCGACGTTGTCGGCGGAGTACCCGGCACTGCCCTCGTTGATCTTCCAGGTGGTGTGCTCGAGCTCGATGCACGCCTTCATGTCGTCGACGGCCCCGGAGCCGCCGGGCCAGTAGTCGAAGGCGCTGGACTGGATCTCGGGGCGGACCTCGCCGCCCATGGAGGCGGTGATCCAACGGTTCTCCACACCGTGTTCCAGGGCCTTTTGGAGCTGCGAGTAGGAGGCCCCGCCCATGGACGCGGGCAGGGTGACGCCCGCCAGGGGGCTGCCTTCGCGGTAGCAGAAGGAGTCGTCGTGGTAGCCGACGGCGGGCAGCGTGTCGGCGGCGCCGCCCGCCGCCGCGGCGTAGCGCACCTCGACCTTCGTGTGGGTGAAGGCGCTGTTGTACGCGTCGATGAGCTCGGCGCCGTGGGCGTCGGTGGGCATGTAGTCGGGGTACGAGTCGCTGGACGTGTCGGTGTCGTAGGGCCAGGTGTGCCACTCGCCCCACAGTCCGACCAGGCCCATGTGCAGGAAGCCGATCCGCGGGTCGCCGTCGTAGCGGGCGCCGAAGGCGGCGATGAAGTCCTTCACGGAGTCCAGCAGGTAGGGACTGTCGTAGTCGGGGCTGGTGGTGTTCCAGTAGGCGTTCGTGCGGTTGTCGACGTGCCCGGCGAAGCATGCGGGGATCGCGTTCGCCGGGTGGCTGCCCGTGCCGCCCGGGTACTCCATGTAGAAGCGGACGGCGGCCTGGTTGCCGTAGGAGGCGATCTCGTCGAGCGCCTTGTCGAGGACGCTCCAGTCGTAGTGCCCGCAGTCCGACGCGTCGTTCATGACCTCCGACAGGCCGAAGTAGCTCCAGGTCAAGGAGTGCGGATAGCCCGTGTTCTCGTCGGCCCCCGGCTGGTAGAAGCGCGCGAATCCCTTGAGCGGGTTGTCCAGCGGCGCATCGGCGCGGGTCA
>NZ_JAAGMG010000384.1 GCF_010548525.1 Streptomyces sp. SID14478 | reverse complement strand
CCGGGCGCGCGGCCCGACGGCCAGGACGTCGCTGCCGCCGCCCGAGCGGCTCCGCAGGACGAGCCGCACCGCCGCGTCCGGCACGTGCAGGACCGAGCGCGTGCCGTCCGGCTCGTGCGCCGTGACCCCGACATCGGTGATCCAGGGGCGCAGCGCGGCAGGCGGCTCGACCAGCCGCGTCGGCAGCTGGGACGTCCAGGACGCCGTCCTGATCGCCGTCTGCCGTGCGAAGACGGCGGAGAGGGAATCGGTCGCGGTGGTCACGACCTCACGGTAGCCAGCCGGGGCCGCCACGGGGGCGGTTCAAGCCTGCCGGAATTTCCTATCCGCGGGCCGCGCAGAGCAGCCAACGTGGCACGCATGATCCTCATCACCGGTGCGACCGGCACCATCGGCAGCGAAGTCGTCCGTCTCCTCGCCGCACGCGGCGTCCCGCACCGGGCCCTGACCCGGGACCCGGCACGCGCCCGGTTCGGGCCCGGGACGGAGGTCGTACGCGGCGACTACGACGATCCGAGCTCGCTGAACGCAGCGGTCACCGGCGTCGACGCCGTCTTCATGGTCACCGCCCCGCGGGCCGCCTCGCCGGGCGCCCACGATCTGGCGCTGCTCGCGGCGGCGCGGGCAGCGGGAGTGCGCCGCGCCGTCAAACTCTCCGCGATCGGCACCGGGGACCCGGGCATCGGCCCGGGCGGGGCCTGGCACGTCCCAGGCGAACAGGCGCTGCGCGACGGCCCGTTGCGGTGGACCGTGCTGCGCCCCTCCATGTTCGCGTCGAACCTGTTGTGGTGGGCCGGCGACATCCGAGCCGGCCGCCCGGTGCCCGACCAATACGGCGGCGGCGCCCAGGGCGTCATCGACCCTTCCGACATCGCGGCGGTCGCCGTCGAGGCCCTCCTCACGGACGACCACCACGGCCGCACCTACACCCTGACCGGCCCCGAGACACTGGCCCTCTCCGACATGACGACGCTGCTCGGCAAGGTGCTCGGCCGCGACGTCCCCTCGGTCGACGTGACAGAGGCCGAATCCCGCGCCTTCGTGCGTTCCCTCGGCATCCCGGAGGAGGCCGTGGACGGTGTCCTGGAGGGACTCGCCTATGTGCGAGCGGGGCACAACGCGATCGTGACCGACGAGGTCGAGCGGGTGCTCGGCAGGCCGCCGCGCACCTTCGCACAATGGGCGACGGAGCACCGGGCGGCGTTCGAGTAGGAATGCGGGGACGGTTTGCCTCGTCACGGTCACGGCTGGTCCGTGCCGGGTGCGCAGCTGTTCCCGAGTCGTGACAGCAGGCCCTTGGCCGCTCCACGGGCCTGTGTTCGACTTGCCGCGTGTCAGTACAGCTCACGGATCGCTCCGTTCCCCCGAGCGGACGGCGCCGCGTCGTCGTCCGCTGTGCCGTCGCGTCGATCCTCGTCGTGCTTGCCGCGCTGCTGCCCGGCAGCGTGACGGCGTCCGCCGAACCCCCCTCCGATTCGGGGCTGGTGGCGCCGAGGACGTATCACGTGAAGCCGTTCGGCGGCCGCAAGCGCCCCGCACGGGACAAGCGCCTCCACGTCCAGTACACGCGTGGTGGCGACGGGGCCGTGGGAGAGAGGACGGGACGCCTCACGATGGACGTCAGCGGCGCGGAAAAGACGCTGCGGCTGAAGCAGTTCGGCAACGGCTGCACCAGCACCGGTGCCGTACGAGTGGTCTGCAACGTCGGGGCCGAATACGACAGTTGGGCCGACTGGGCGGGCGCCCTCCCCACCGCAGCGCCGGGCAGCGAGCCCGGTGACCGGGGCGAGCTGCGCATGAGCTACCGGGCCCCGGACGGCCACGTCTCCACCGCGACGACCACGGTGGTGGTCGGCGGACCCATCCTGGAGGTCCGGCGCCCCGAGACCATCGCCGGCGTGCGGCCCGGCGCCGAGACCGGCCTGGACCTCGCCGTCCGCAACACCGGAGAGACGACGGCCGACGGGGTCGGCCTGATGGTCGTGGTCGACGGCGAACTGACAGCGACGCAGCGCTTCGCCAACTGCCGTTACACCGGCACCGATGACGCACCCCTCACCGCCTACTGCACCTTTCCCGACCTCCAGCTGCGCCCCGGACAGACGGCGGTGTTCAGCCCCGGTCTGCGGATACGGACCCCCAAGACACTCGACCACGGCTCACTGCGCCAGTCCGCCTGGCCGCTGGACCTCGGCCCGTACTACGACGTGCGCGTCCCCGACGGCGGGGAGCCCGGCGACGGCCCGCCGCTGCGCGCACAGATCCGTTCGGGCGGCAGCGGGCAGTGGAACGCCGAGCGCGAGGCGTGGACCGAGGTGCGTACGGACAACCCCGCCGACTACGCGGCGATCGGTGCCCATGTGCGGGCGGCTCCGGGCGCGCAGCAGGAGGTGCGGGTCGGCGCCCGCAGCGACGGGCCCGGCGACCCGGGGCAGGGCGGGGCGTACGACATGGTCTTCACGGTGCCGCGCGGAGCGGAGGTGCTGAAGGAGCCGATGGAAGAGCTCGACGAGGACTACTTCGAGCCGACGTGCCGGCACAAGGGAACCGTCTACACCTGCCCGTTGCGCGTGCACGAACCGGGCACCGACGAGACCCTCCCGTTCACGTTGAAGTTCGGCGAGAGCGCCGGCGACGGTACCGTCCGGCTCACCGAGCGCAAGGGCGACGCACCGCCCAAGGACCCCGACACGGCCGACCACACGGCCGCGGTGACCGTGGACCTCGATGAGAAGTACACGGCGTCCACCCCATCGGGGCACCCTCTCGCATGGAGCATCACGAGCGGCGCCGCGGCGTGCGTCGTCGTGGGCGGAGCCCTGCTGCTGCGGCGGCGACGGCACCGACGCTGACCCCGTCCGTAAGGGGGCGCCGAGACAGGTCCTCGGGTATGCCTTCGCGCAGGAACCCTCGGCCGAACTCGCTGACGCTCTCACCGCGTTCGCTGTGGCGGAGCGGATTCGATGTGGGCGAAGCTGCGGGAGCGTTCGGCGCCTACGACGCGTCGGGCAAGGAGATCTACATCCAGGCGAAGGCCCACAGTTCACCGGCGAACAGTAGGCCGACCGCGCCTCGTTGTTCCCGCGGCGGACGGATGCCGGGCGGCTACTCCGCCGTAACGAGGCGCTCCACCGCGGCGGTCACCAGGTGGTCGCGCTCTGCCTCCGAGAAGACGCCCGGCAGGGTGAGCTGTTCGACGATCAGCCAGTTCAACGTCAGGATGAGCAGCTTGACGGCCGTGGTGTCGCCGGGGAGACCGGAAGCCTCGTGATAGGCGACGTTGGCATCCACGTCGGCCCGGACCCGCTCGGTGAGGACCTTGGACAGTTCGGGGCGGCGGGTGGCTTCGAGGCGGAGTTCCAGGAGCGCGAGGTAGCCGGTGCGGAAGGAGGAGACGCGGCCGACGAGTTCGCGCATCAGCTCCACGTAGGTGTCCCGGTCGCGGCCGGCCGCCTGCTGGCGGGCGATCGTGGCCTCGTCGGGCTGCAGTCGCTCGTAGACCCGGGCGCCGGCCTGGGTGAACAGGTCGTCGCGACTGGAGAAGTAGTTGGATGCCGTTCCGGCGGGAACGGCCGCCTCGGCGTCCACGGCCCGGAACGTCAGACCGCGTGCGCCTTCCCGGGCCAGCACCTCGATCGCCGCGTCGACGAGAGCCGCGCGCCGCTGGTCGTTCCGCCTCACCACTGTGACCACTCCAGGGGTAGTACTACGCTCACACCACTTCGAGCAGAGTAGCCGTAGTCATGGCTGAGCGCCGACTCCCGTGCAGGCCGGTGACCAGAACCCGCATCTGATGCCCGCCTCCAAGACGCTGATCGTCGACGCGCATGCTGGCATGGCCGCGGGGCGGGAGCAACGGCGCCCGCGGGGCCGGGGGAGGGGTGGACGAGGGACCGTTCCGGCCCAGGGGGTGGCGCCCAGGCCGGCGGAGGGCTGCTTTCGTCCCGGCGGCGCCCGGCCCGGTGCCGTGCGGCCAACTCCCCGGATGCGGCGGTGGTGCGGAGCGTGCTGCGGCAGTGCGCGGGGCCTGTCGTGGCGCCCTCCATGCGTGCGGCGTCGCGCTCTCCTCGACCGGCCTTACGGCTTCCCGTCCAGTTCGCCGGCCGCCTTGCGCCCTGCGTCGGCGGTGCGGCGAAGGAAGCCGGCGAGCCGTTCCAGGTCGGCGGCGTCGTAATCGGAGCAGATGAGCTCCAGCGAGGAGTTCATGCCGGCGAAGAGCGCCAGCAGTTCGGCATTGCGATCACGCAGGGCGCGGACCAGGGAGGCCCTGCGGTCGGCGGGGTCGCGCTCGCGGGCGATCCAGCCCGCGCGTTCGAGCCGGTCGAGGACGCCGGTCATGGTGGCGGCGTGCAGTCCGGCCCGCTGGGCCAGAGCGGTGGGGCTCAGCGGGCCATGGGCGTTGATCAGATCGAGGCAGTCCAGGTCGGTGTCCTTGAGCCCGAGGCGGGTGCCGACCTTCCGGTTGAGCAGGGTCAGTTCGGCGCTCAGCTCGCGCAGTCCCTGCTGCACCTCGACGGTGGCCCGGCGTCGCCGACGGGCCGCATCCCCAGATGCTACGGAACTCATAATGTACGCCTCCCGAATCAACATGCTACGGTTCTCGTATATTACGGCACCCGAATAGTCGGGGTCCGGAGGCGAAGGGGCAAGATCATGCTCATGGTGATCGGAGCGACCGGCAGCGTCGGACGCGAAGTGGTCGACCTGTTGCTGAAGGACGGCGAGGAGGTGGCGGCGGTCACCCGCGATCCCGGCAGGGCGGCCCTGCCCGTGGGCGTGCATGTGGTGGAAGGGGATCCGTCCGCGCCCGGTGGCATCTCGGAGTGGCCGGACGGCACCGAGGCGGTGCTGCTCAACCCGCGCGCGGTCGGCACGGCAGCCGCTCACTTCCTCGCGCACGCCGCGGCCCACGGCGTGCGACGCGTCGTGGTGCTGTCGGCCGCGACCGTCGAACATCCGGCGGGCCACCGCCGGTTCGCCGACCAGTTCAGGGCCATCGAGCAGACGGTCAGGGACTCCGGCGTGCAGTGGACGTTCCTGCGCTGCGCCGATTTCGCCGCCAACGCCCTGGCCTGGGCGCCCCAGATCCGCGCGACCGGCATCGTGCGCGGCGCCTACCCGAGCGCGGCAACCTCGCCGCTCCACCAGCGAGACATCGCAGAAGTCGCCGTACGCGCGCTGCGCGAGCCCGCGCACGCAGGGCGCGCCTATCTACTCACCGGCCCGTACTCCCTCGACCAACGCGACAAGGTCCGTCTCATCGGTGAGGCCATCGAACGGGAACTGGCCTTCCAGGAGGTCGCCCCCGAGCAGGTCCGGCAGTCCCTGCTCGCTCAGGGGCTGCCACAGGACGTCCCCGACCGGCTCCTCGGCTCCCTGGCCGACTACGCGAAGGCGCCGGGCCCGACCACGGACACGGTGGAACGCCTCCTGGGCCGCCCCGCACTGACCTTCCGTGCATGGGCCGATGACAACGCCCCGGCCTTCCTGGCCCCGGCCGCCGGCTCATGACCGCCCACCCGGACAAGTCAACGACCGCGCCCGCCAGTCGAGTTGCCGCACTTGCGCGAGGAGCGAGCCTGCTCTTCTCGGGAGTCTTCGCCGGGTTCCTCGTCGCCGTGTTCGTACTGGAGATGTCCCTACGGGGATTCGACGGGCAGGTGTACACCCAGGTGCGGCAGGTCGAGCTCGACGCGCTGGACCGGCTTGCGACCGCAACGCTCCTGCCGGCGACGATCGCCACCGTCTTTCTCGTCGTCCTCGCATTCAAGGGGCGAGGCCGTACCCCTTGGCTGCTGCTGACGGCGCTCACCTTGCTGGCCGGCATTCTCGTGCTGACACTCGCGGTCAATCTGCCGATCAACGCCGACCAGCTCGACTGGCACGTGCAGGCGCCACCTGCCGACTGGGCCCGCGTACGTGATCGCTGGCAGATCGCCCACGGAGTGCGCACCTGCGCGGGCCTGCTCGCCTTCGGAGCGCTGATCGCCCATGCGGCCAGAGGAGCGCGGGCCCCTGACCGCGCGGCATCGCCGGTCGGATCCCCGGGCGCGCCGGAACGTTCGCCACTCCGACAACGGACTTGACGGGGACCGCGGCGCGGCCGGTCCTGGGTGGCGCGGTCCGTGCACCTCGACACGCCTGCGCCCTCCCGGTCGCCGGGAGGGCGCAGTGGAGGCGTTGTTCCTACTCGTCGTTCTTCAGTGAGTCGCGGGCGCCTTCGACCTTGTCCTTGGCCTTGTCGCGCATCTTCTCGGCATCGGCCTTGGCCTGATCGACCTTGCCCTCGGTCTTCATGCGATCGTTGCCACTGGCCTTGCCGAGCATCTCCTTGGCCTTGCCCTTGGCCTTGTCCATCGCGTTCTCGCCCATGGTCACTCCTTTGTGGTGGGGTGCTGCCACGGTACGAAGCGACTGTGGGGCTCGCACCTGGAGCGGCGGGCGCGGGGGCCGGCCTGCGGTTCGAGGCGCTTTGCGGGACCGCCGGTGGTACTGGCGGCGGCCTGTCCGCCGTTGTGGCGGGCCGGCCAGGGCCGACGAGGGATGGGCCTAATGGGCGAAGGGAACGCGGCGCGCATCTGACGCCGATCGTGTTTTCTTCCTGCCTGACTTCTGCCTCCACGGTGCGCTGGTCCGTGGTCCCCAGCGCGTATCCAGGGGCGCCGTCGAAACCGTCAGGGCTCGGCCGCCAGGACCGGGGCAGGGGGACGCCTCGACCGCATGCAGCGACCGTCAGTCACCGGTGCGTAGAGGGTTGTTCACTCATGACGCGGCTGTGCGGTGGGTGCCGATCGGGGGCGTGTTGGGCCTCAGGAGCGGACCAGGTCGTCCCCTTCGGCGTCGCTGTGGTCGGGCAGGTCGAGCGACAGGAGGTGTTCGGCGCCGCCTTCGAGGAGCTTGGCGGTCTCCGTGGAGCGGGGGAGCATGGTCTGCTCGTAGGCGCGCACGGCCTCGTCGACCGTGGTGGAGTCGGCGAGGGCGAGGGCGAGTTCGGCGGCGTCGAGCATGGCGAGGTTGACGCCCACGCCCAGCGGGGGCATGAGGTGCGCGGCGTCGCCGAGGAGGGTGACGGTGGGGTTGTGCTCCCAGGTGTGGGGGACCGGCAGGGCGAAGATCGGGCGCTGCACGTAGGGGCCGTCGTTGTCGGTGATCAGCCGCTGCATCTGGGGTGACCAGTCGGCGTAGCTCTCCAGGAGCCGGGCGCGGATGGCAGCGGTGTCGGCGGCGGCCAGGCCGCTCTGGTGGATCCAGTCGGCCGGGGCCCGCTGGATGAGATAGACGCGGATGTGGTTGCCGCCGTTGCGCTGGGCGAACATGCCGCGTGCGCCGTCGGCCGCGTGGGCGCCGCCCTGGCCGACCAGTGCGGCGATCTCGGGGTGGCTGTTGTCCACGTCGTCGAACCAGGCCTCCAGGAAGCTCACCCCGGAGTACTCGGGGACGGCGGGGGACACGGCTCGGCGTACTCGGGAGAAGGCACCGTCGGCGCCGATGACCAAGTCGCTCTCGACGATGGTGCCGTCGGAGAAGTGCAGCTGCCGCGGTCCGTCGGCGGGCCGTCGACCTTCTCCAGTGCGCTGCCCCACCGCACCGTTCCGGGCAGCAGCGACTCCAGCAGCAGGTCGCGCAGTTGGCCGCGGTCGATCTCCGGCTTGAAGAGCTCGTCGGACTCCGGAACCTGGTGCGAAAGCAGCGCACCGCCCGGCTCCAGCTGACGCATCTCCTGCCCCTCCGGGCGTGCCAGCTCGAAGAACTCATCGAGCAGACCGGCCTCACGCAAGGCGATCTGGCCGTTGTCGGCGTGCAGGTCCAGGGTGCCGCCCTGGTTGCGGGCGTCGGGCCCCGCGTCGCGGTCGTAGACGGTGACCGCGAGGCCGCGCCGCTGGAGGATGCGAGCGCAGGTCAGTCCGCCGGGTCCGGCGCCGATGACGCTGATCCTGGCCTGGGTGGGGGTTATGGCGTTCATGGGGGTCCCTTCATGCCGTGTCGGCACGGGTGTCGGTGCACGGCTGATCCGTTCCGCGGCGTTTGAATATTTCCAACCGCTACAAACATACAACAGTGCAAAATATGTTGTCGTTCGAAAAACTGGAGTAAGGTGCGAGGCATGACGGAGACGACCGGAGGCGCGGCCTCGAGTGGGCGACGCGCCCGCAAGAAGGCCGCCACCCGCCAGGCGCTGGCCGACGCGGCGCTGCGCCTGTTCCTGGAGCGCGGCTACGAGCAAGTGGGCGTCCGGGAGATCGCCGAGGTCGCCGACGTATCGGTGTCGACTTTGTTCAACTACTTTCCCGGCGGCAAGGAGGCCCTGGTCTTCGACGAGGACGCCGACAACGAAGCCGCTCTGGTCGGCGCCGTCACCGACCGGCTGCCCGGCCAGACGATCCCGCAGGCCCTGCGGGCGTACTTCACCGGCTACGCCGCCTCGTCCCACACCAGTGATCCCCGCTTCGCCGCGTTCCAGCGCCTGATCCAGGAGACGCCGGCGCTGCGCGAGTACGCCCGTGCCATGACGTTGCGCCATGAGGACGCCCTGGCCCGCGTGCTTGCCGACGAGACGGGACGGCCGCAGGACGACCTGCTCTGCGCCGCCTACGCGCGGTTCACGCTGGAAGCCCTCGCCTTTGCCGGATCCCGCCCGGATCCCGCCGCGGCCATCGACCAAGCGTGCCTCCTGCTCGACCAGGGATGGACGGCCGCCGTCGGCCGACCTGCCGGCGAACCTTCCTGAGGCCTGTGCCGACGCCGCCTCCGGTCCGACCGCGGTGACCCGTTGTACGAGGACCGGTCGGCGAGGGGAAACGAGATGCGGGGCGGCGGCCCCGGCCTCTAACGTGACCGACATGCGCGTCGTCTTCACCAAGGGCCCCGGCACCGGCTACTGGATCGCGGTGCACCGCGAGACGGGCGCCGCGCTGGCGCCGCGCAACGGCCCCGGCGGACATTCGTACCTGCCGCACGACTTGGTGCACTTCCTGGTCGAGGCGGAGGCGGGAATCAAGCGCGGGGTGTACGGGCGACTGGCCGCCGGCGACAACGGCCTGTTCTGGCCCGCGGACCCCGCCGAGCGGAACAAGGCGGCGCGGCGCCGGAAGTCGAAGCCGACGCAGCCGACTCCGCAGGCGCGAGCGGACATGGCGCGCTCGGAGGCACTGGCGGCAAGCGCGGTCGCTGTCTGGGAGGTGCGCCACGGCCACGCGAAGACGCTCCCGGCCTACGTGAGCGGGGACGAACTGCCTCCGGTCATCGACCGCATCATGGCCCGCTTCGACGACTACGCGCAGCGCTGGCACGCGCTGCCGGTCGGCGGCTCCCTCGAACTCGACTGGTAGGCCCGGCACTTCACTCTCTCGCGCCAGAGGTCAGAAGCCAGAGGCCAGAAGCCAGAACCGCATGGCGGGCAACGGCGTACTGACGTGATGCGGCAAAGAACAGTCTCTTTGCCGCCATGTCTGGCAATGTGGATTCTTGGCGGTACAGGCTGACCAACACGGTCGCCGGATGTCCGCTGCCCCGGGTCGCGACGGTGCACGGTGCCGGTCGGCGACCCAGCCTGCTGGTGCGAAGGGGTGTCGCGGCATGGGTTCGGACGAGATGGAGCGCGAGCCGTCGGTGCACACCGAAACCGACGCGTTCACCGCCGACCGTGAGGTGGGCCGGGACCTGGCCGCGGTCGACTGGGCCGCCACCGCGCTCGGCCCGCCGGGGAACTGGCCGCAGAGCCTGCGGACGGCGGTGAACATCCTGCTGTCGTCCCGGTTCTCCATGTGGATGGCGTGGGGCCCCGAGCTGACCTTCTTCTGCAACGCCGCCTACCGGCGCGACACGCTCGGCGGCAAGTACCCCTGGGCGCTGGGCAGATCGGCCCGGGAGGTGTGGGCGGAGATCTGGGACGACATCGGGCCCCGCATCGACACCGTTCTGACAACCGGTCAGGCGACCTGGGACGAAGCGCTGTTGCTGTTCCTGGAGCGCTCCGGTTTCCCCGAGGAGACGTACCACACCTTCTCGTACAGCCCGTTGCGCGATGACACCGGAGCCGTCGTCGGCATGCTGTGCGTGGTCAGCGAGGACACGGACCGGGTGATCGGCGAGCGTCGCATGGCGACGCTGCGGGACATCGGCTCGGACCCGAGCGTGGTGCGTACGGAGCAGGAGATGCTGGCGTTCACCGATCGTCAGCTGAGCCGGAACCTCAAAGACCTCCCCTTCACGCTCACTTACCTCTTCGACGGTGAAGGCGGTGCCCGTCTCGCCGGTACCTCCGGCATCGGCGAGGGCCATCCGGCCGCGCCGGCCGTCGTCACCGCCGATGCCCCGCGGGCGCCGTGGCCGCTGGCGGCGCTGGCGCGCGGTGAACAGATCCGCGTCGACCTGGAGGCCGTCGAGGCCCTTCCTGCCGGAGAGTGGGCGGACCCGCCCCGCGAGGCACTGGTCGTGCCGCTCCTGCAGCAGGGCAGCGCGCCGTACGGATTCCTGGTCGCCGGCATGAACCGCTACCGGCCGCTCGACGACGGCTACCGGGGATTCCTGGAGCTGACGGCCGGTCACATCGCGGCGGGCATCTCCAGCGCCCGCAGTTACGAGACGCAGCAGCGCAGAGCCGAGGCGCTGGCCGAGCTGGACCGGGCCAAGACCGCCTTCTTCTCCAACATCAGCCACGAGTTCCGCACCCCGCTCACCCTGATCATGGGCCCGCTCGACGAGCTGCGCGGACGCACGGGCGACAGCGACCCGGGCATGCGCGAGGAACTCGACGTCGTCCACCGCAACGCCCTGCGGCTCGCCAAACTCGTCAACACCCTCCTCGACTTCTCGCGCCTGGAAGCCGGGCGCATGCAGGCCGTCTACGAACCCGTCGACCTCGCCACGGTCACCGCGCAGCTGGCCAGCGTGTTCCGCTCGGCCATGGACCGGGCCGGGCTGACGTTCGACGTCGACTGCGAGCCGCTCACCGAGCCGGTCCACCTGGACCGCGACATGTGGGAGAAGGTGGTCCTCAACCTGCTCAGCAACGCGCTGAAGTTCACCTTCGACGGCTCCGTGCGCGTCGCCGTCCACGGCGAGGGCACCCACGCCGTCGTCACGGTGGAGGACAGCGGCGTCGGCGTGCCCGCCGCCGAGATGCCACGGCTGTTCGAGCGGTTCCACCGCATCGCGAACACCCGCGCGCGGTCCAACGAAGGCAGCGGCATCGGCCTGGCCCTCGTACAGGAACTCGTCTCCCTGCACAGCGGGACCATCACCGCGCAGAGCGCCGAGGGCGAGGGGACGTGCTTCACGATCCGCCTGCCCTTCGGCAGCGGTCACCTGCCGGCGGGCACGATCGCACCGCCCGGCGACGCCCGTACGAAGGTGGCCTCGGCCGACCCCTATCTGCAAGAAGCCCTGCGCTGGCTGCCCACCGAGCACCTCGACGCCGGCGCGGGCCTCGCCCCCGAGCCTGCCGATTCGCTGACGCCTGCGCTGGGCGCGCTGGCCCCGGCGTCGGCACGGGTGCTGATCGCGGACGACAACGCCGACATGCGGGAGTACCTGAGCCGTCTGATGGCGGGCGCCGGGTACCGGGTCGAGGCCGTCGGTGACGGGCGCGCGGCGTTGGACGCGGTGCGCACGCACGCCCCCGACCTCGTCATCAGCGACGTGATGATGCCGCGGCTCGACGGACTGGCCCTGGTGCGGGTCCTGCGGGAGGACTCCCGGACGGCGTCAGTGCCGGTCCTGCTGCTTTCGGCGCGGGCCGGGCAGGAGGCGTCCATCGAGGGCCTGCGGGCGGGCGCGGACGACTATCTGGTGAAACCGTTCGCGGCCGCCGAACTCCTGGCGCGGGCCCGGGCGAACATCGAGCTGGCCCGGCTGCGCGGCCACCACGCGCGCTGGCGGACCGCCTTGGTCGACTCGCTCCAGGAAGCCTTCTTCGTCTGCGACGAGGACGGGCAGGTCATCGAGATCAACGCCGCGTTCAGCGACCTTCTCGGCTACGGCCCGGAAGGGCTGCCGTACCCGCCGGCCCACCCGTGGTGGGCACCGGCCGCCGACCCGGACGACGCCGGGCCGCTGACGTGGATGAGCGGTGCCGCCAACGGCTCGCGCACCGTTCCCGTCATCCACCGCGACGGCCACCGGCTGTGGGCGACCGTCACCTTCGCCCAGGCCCAGGATCCCGACACCGAACGCCGGGTCGTGGTGGGTACGTTGCGCGACGTCAGCGCCGAGCACTACGCGATCCAGCGCGAGAGCGCCCTCGCCTCCCTGAGCACCCGGCTCTCCCGGGCCACGAACCTGGCCGACGCACTGGCGGGCGCGCTCGCCGAACTACAGGTGTTGTGGCAGGCACGTACCGTCGTCGCCGCCGTGTTCGACCGGCCGGACGAGCCGACGCTCACCGCCAGCGCGCCGCTCACCTGGCAGGAGCTTCCGCAGGCGCGTCGCCGCGCGATCGAGGCCCTTCGTGCGCGCCCCCTGCTCACCCCGGTCCCCGGGGACGCGGGAGCCGGCGTCGTCCTCGAACACCCGGAGGGGGCGATGGTGGTGTGGATCGACCTGGGGGACCGCGCCTTCACTGAGGAGGACCAGCTGCTGCTGTCCCTGCTCGCGGGCCATCTGGCGCAGGGCCTGACCAGGGCCCACCAGATCGACCAGCAGCGGGAGACCGCCGTCGCGCTGCAGCGCGCGATCCTCGGCCCGTCCCGCCTGCCGGAAGGGTTCGCCGTCCGCTACGAGCCCGCCACCCGGCCGCTGGAGGTCGGCGGTGACTGGTACGACACCTTGACCCTGACCGACGGCAGGATCGGCATCGTCGTCGGCGACTGTGTGGGACACGGCCTGGAGGCCGCCACCGTCATGGGTCAACTGCGCAGCGCCTGCCGGGCGTTGCTGCTCCAGGACGCCGGGCCCGCGAGCGTCTTGCAGGCGCTCGACCACTTCGCGGCAGACCTGCCCGGAGCCGAGTGCACTACGGTCTTCTGCGGGGTGCTCGATCCCGAGACCGGGCGCCTGGTGTACTCGACCGCCGGGCATCCGCCCGGCATCCTCACCGACCCCGACGGCACGTCCCGTCTCCTGGACGAGGCGCGCTCCCTGCCGCTGGCCGTACGGCCGGGCAGGACCCGCCCCCAGGCCGAGTGCATACTGCCCGCCCGGGCCACCCTCCTGCTGTACACCGACGGACTGGTCGAGCGCCGGGGCCGGTCCTTGACCCAGGGCATCGTCGCCGCCGGTGAGGTCGTGCGCAACGGGCGGCACCTCACCGTGGAAGAGATCGCCAGCGACGTGCTGGGCAGACTGGCGCCGCCGGACGGCTACGACGACGACGTGGCGCTCCTGCTCTACCGTCACCCCAGCCCGCTCGCCCTCACCTTCCCCGCGGAGTCCTCCCAACTCGCCCCCGTGCGCCATGCGTTGCGTACCTGGCTGTACCGCTGCGAAATCCCCGTCACCACGTCGCAGAACATCCTGATCGCCGCCGGCGAGGCGTGCGCGAACGCCATCGAACACGGGCATCGGGACGCCCCGGGCGACGTCATCCAGCTACGCGCCGAGCTGTTCCTCGACGACCTGCGACTGACCGTCGCCGACTCCGGCCGCTGGCGGACACCGGTGCCGGAGGCGAGCGCGCACCGCGGGCGCGGTATTACCCTGATGCGAGCGTTGATGCAGCACGTCACCATTTCACCCGGCACCACCGGAACCGTCGTCGACATGCGCGCGAGGATCTCGTCATGACCACCCAGCTGCTCCTCACCGCGAGCCAACTCCCGGACGGCACCCATTGGTTGACGGCCGCGGGCGAGATCGACATGACCAACGCGGAGCGGCTCGACCGGGCGCTCGCGGACCTGTCGGGCCGCGTCGTCGTCGACCTCGGGTCCGTCAGCTACCTCGACAGTGCGGGGCTGAACGTCCTGTTCTCCTACGCCGAACGCCTGGAGCTGATCGTTCCCGAACTGCTCGCCACCGTGGTGGAGGTCTCCGGTCTCACCGAACTCGCCGCCGTACGCGGCCCGGAGGGCTCGCCCTCGGTCAACGGGCGACCCGAGGGCCGGGAATCCGGTCAAGCGGACGTCTCGCCATGAGGGCGCGATCGGATCGCCACCACGCGGGTCACGTCACCACGAAGCGTGGGTGAGCGAAAGTGGGGTTCCGGGAGCGGCCGATCCGCGAGGCGGACCAAGGCCACCACCTGTGCCTGTTGTTCGACGAGGACGCCGTACGACAGAAGATCATCGGCACGTATCTGTCGGCGGGGCTCCGGCGCGGCGAACACCTGACGTACTTCGCCGACCGTCGGTCCGTGCCGGACGTGCTGGCCTGGCTGGAGGAAGCCGGCCTCCCGGCCACCGCGGCGGCCGACCGCGGACAGCTGTCGGTGGCCACGGCGCAGGAGGGCTATCTCACGGCGGGCCGCTTCGACCCGGACGCCGGTGTGGAACAGATGCACCGCCGGGTCCGCTCCGCGTTGGCCGCCGGATTCTCCGGACTGCGGGTCAGCGGCGAAATGAGCTGGGCGCTGGACGCCACGCACGGTGTGGAACTGCTGGAGGAGTACGAGGCAAAGGTCAACGCGGTGTTCGCCGGGCAGCGGGCCTCGGCGATCTGCCAGTACGACACCCACCGGTTCCCGCCGGAGCGCCTGGACCACCTCGACCACCGGCACCCCGGCCGGGTGGAACTCGAACCGCTGCACGACTCGTCGAGCCTGCGCCTCGTGCCCGCGTTCCGTGCGGGGCAGCCCTGTCTGCGTGTCGAGGGCGAGATCGACGTCCACACGAGTCATGCGCTGGCCGCCGCTCTGCAGACCCTCGACCGGCGGCCGGGTGATGTCTGGGTCGACATGAGCCGGCTGGAGTTCATCGATCTGGCGGGCATGCGCACCCTGGCGCAGGCGGCCGACGGACTCGGACAGGGGCGGCGGCTGCGCGTCGTCGAACTCGCGCCGACGCTGTGCGAGGTGATCCGGGTGGCCGGCTGGGACGCCGACACGTCCTTGACGGTCAGTCCGCCCGCGCCGTCGGAGGCGACGGCCCGCCGTCCTTGAGGGGGCCGTGAGGATCGGCCGGGCGGATCCGAGGCGTACGCGGCAGCGCGGACCCCGAAAGGGGGTTCACGGGGGAGGGGCGTCCGGCGGCACAATGCGGGGATGGATCACACAGTCATGAAGGTCGTCGCCGCAGCCGTGGTCGAGGAAGGGAAGCTGCTCGTCGTCAGCAAGCAGGCGGCGCCGGACATCTTCTACATTCCGGGTGGCAAGCCCGAGCCGGGAGAGGCGCCGGAGGAGACCTTGGTACGGGAGTTGCAGGAGGAGCTGGGAGTCGCGTCCGGCAGGCTCGAGCGGCTCGCCGAGGTGGAGGAGACGGCAGCGCTCGAAGGAGTCCCGATGCAACTGACCGTCTTCTCCACGACCTTGATCGGCGAGCCCGTACCGGCGGCCGAACTGTCCGCCCTGCGCTGGATCGACGGCCGGGAGCCGGACCTGCGGCTCGCCCCCGCCGTCGCACACCACCTCCTGCCGCTGTTGCGTGACAAGGGCGCCCTCTAGCCGTCCCCGGCGCCCGAGGCTGCTTGATCGAGGCAACTGCTCCTCCTGCGCGCGGCGGCCGTGTGCCGTCAGCGGAGTGCGGCCACCAGCGCGTCGCTCGCCGAGCACCACACCTGCCGCGCCTCGCCGAAGCCCTGGGCCAGCAACGTCTCGAGGTGCCAGCGGGTGGCGGTCGGGCGGTCCTTTCGCGGCGCGCCCGCGCGGGGCTGCCGGGGATCGCCCAGGAGCGCGAAGCGCTCGCTCGCCGCGTCCGACAGGAGCGGGTCGCGGGCCGCGTCCCGCCACCAGTCGGCCCAGTCCAGGGACCCTTTCTCGCGCTGCTGACGCTGACGCTCGGTGTGCAAGGTGTGCAGAGCGGCGTTGATGCGCGGCGCGGACTCGTCCTTCATGTGGTCGGCGTTGAGGAAGACACCGCCCTCGCGCAGCAGCCCGGCCAGCGTGCCGTACAGGCGGGTGAGGGGCTCGGTGTCCAGCCAGTGCAGCGCGGTCGCGGTGACCACGGCGTCGTACGACGCGTGGGGCAGGCGCCGTGTCCAGGCCGGGTCGGTGAGGTCGGCCTCGGCGAAGATGACGCGGGTGTCGCCGGTGAAGTGGCCGCGGGCGATGGTGAGCAGCAGCGGGTCGATGTCGACGCAGGTGACATCGGCGTCCGGGAGCCGGCGCAGCAGGCGGTCCGCGATGCTGCCGGTGCCGCAGGCAAGGTCGAGGACGCGCGGTGAGCGGCCCGTCAGCGCCTCGACCGTGTCGATCATGACGCGGAACCGCTCCTCCCGGTCCGGCATGTACCACTCCTGCTGGCGATCCCAACTGGACTGCCAGTGCTGCCAGTTGTGCCGCTCGGTGGAGACGTTCGGTGTCATGGGTGCGGAGGTTCCTTCCCTGGGTGCCGGGTCGGGGTCGGCGGGGTTCCCCTCCACCTGATCACACAGGTCGCCGCTCGCGCGGTGCCCACCGGGTGGAGGTGCGCGGCGCCGCGTGCGTCACAATGAGCGCACGAGGCGACGGGGACCAGGAAGCCGGTGTGAATCCGGCGCGGTCCCGCCACTGTGACCGGGAAGCGATCCTCCCGCACGCCACTGACCGCGGTACGCGGCCGGGAAGGCGGAGGCGAGCTGCGATCCGGGAGCCAGGAGACTGACCCGTCGCCGGTCCAGCAGCAGGGGCGAGGACACCCCGGAGAGGATCGATGTGACGACGCATGTCCGGACGCAGCCGGAGCGACGCCCGCAACCGGGCAGGCGCGGCGTACTGGCGGCCGGAGGCGCTCTGGCGCTCGCCGGTTCCGGCCTGCTGAGCGGCTGCGGCGCCGACACCAAGGACGGGGGGAGCAGCACCCGATTCCGCGCCGCGTTCACCTCCGGCGGCTCCCAGGAGACCCTCGATCCGCACGTCGCCCCGAACTTCGTCGACCAGGCCCGCGCGAAGGCCCTCTACGACACGCTCGGTACGTACGCGGACGACATGTCGGTGCGCAAGCGGCTCGCGGACGCGTGGGAGAGCGACGCCTCCGGCGCCCGCTGGCGCATACGCCTGCGCGAGGCGACCTTCCACGACGGGAAACCGGTCACCGCGAAGGACGTCCTCTACAGCTACCGGCGCGCCGCCGATCCCAGGACCGGCTCGCCGTCGCAGGTGCTCCTCTCCGCGATCGACTTCGCCGCGAGCAGGGCCGACGGCGCACGGTCCGTGGAGTTCGTGTTGAAGTCCCCGAACTTCGCCTTCCCCATGGTCTTCGCCGGCCCCGGCACGGAGATCGTCCCGGACGGGACGACCGACTTCCGCAAGCCCGTCGGCTCCGGCCCCTTCACGTACGTGTCGTTCACGCCCGGCGGCACCGCCCGCTACCGCGGCTGGGCCGACCACTGGGACGGCGCCCCGCACATCGCCGAGCTGGAGATCGTCCCCGCCAACGAGGAGTCGGCACGGCTCAACGCGCTGCTGTCCGGCCAGGTGCACTACGGCGCCGACATGGCCGGCTCCTCCGTGGAGCGGCTGAAGAAGGACAGCGCCGTCCGCCTGCTCACCGCGAAGCGGGCGACCGCGCAGCAACTGCTGCTGCGCACGGGGCGTCGGCCGTTCGACGACCCCCGGCTGATACGCGCCGTGCAACTGGGCATCGACCGGGAGGCGTTGGTCCGCATCGCGCTGGCGGGGCACGGCGAGGTCGGCAACGACCTGTTCGGTCTCGGCCTGGACGGCTACCCCGAGGGCCTCGCCCCACGGGAGCGGGACGTCGACGAGGCGCGGCGGCTGGTGAAGGCCGCCGGTGCGCAGGGGCTGCACATCACCGTGGAGACCAGTGCGGTCGACGCCGCCTGGGAGCCGGCCGCCGACCTCATGGCGCGGCAGTTGCGTGAGGTCGGACTGAAGCTGACGGCCAACACCCGTGCGTCCAGCACGTACTTCAGCGAGATCAAGACCAGCGGGGTCGCCGCCTTCAACACCAGTTCCACCCTGCCGGTCTCCGACTTCCTGCAGCAGCGGGTGCGCGGCGGTGCCGCCCGCAATCAGACGCAGTACGTCTCGAAGAAGTTCGACGCGCTGCTCGACCGGGCCCGCGCCAGTCGTGACGAGCAGGACCGCCTCGCGCTCCTTGCCCGCGCCCAGAAGATCGCCCGGGACGAGTCCGGGCTCCTCGTGTGGGCGTTCTCCGATGCCAACGACGCTCTCGCGCGGACGGTCAGCGGGTTGCGCGCCGCGCCGCCGAACTCGCACGACTGGGCCCGTTTCGACCGGGTCCGCATCAGCTGACGACGTGCGCGCCTACGTCCTGCGACGCTGTCTGCTCGCTGTCCTGCAGTGCCTGGTGGTGCTGGTCGCCGTGTTCGCCGTCGGCACGCTACTGCCCGGTGACACGGCCGACGTGCTGCGCGGGGAGCTCGGCACCCCCGAACAAGTCGCCGCACTGCGCGACCAGTTGGGTCTCGACGAACCTGCCTGGACCCGCTTCGGTCAGTGGCTCGGCCATCTGCTCACCGGTGATCTCGGCAACTCCCTGACGACCGGGCTGCCGGTCGGCGACGACATCGGCCGCCGCGCCGGCGTGACGGTGCTGCTGGGCGTGCCGGCGCTGCTGCTGGTCACCGTGCTGGCACCCGTCGTGGGCACCGTCTCGGGGCTGCGCGAGGCAAGCCGCGTCGATCGCGCCCTGAACACGGCCGCGCTGGTGCTGCATGCCGTGCCGGAGTTCGTCCTCGGACTGCTGCTGGTCGCCTCGGTGTCCCTTGCGGCCGGCCTGCTGCCCGCCACCGCCGTCGGCATGGACGCGGACGCCCTGCTCGCCCAGCCAGCCGTCCTGGTGCTTCCCGTCATCGTGCTGACGTCCCGCCACCTGTGTGACCTGGCCCGGCAGATCCGGGCGGGCGTGGCGGCCGAGCGGCACGGCGCCGTCGCCGAGCACCTGCGCCTGCTCGGGATGCGGGAGCGCACCGTGGTACTGCGCCACGTCCTGCCCAACGCGCTGGGGCCCGCGGCGCAGCAGTACGCCCGCTGCGTGGAGGGGCTGCTGGGCGGCGCCGTGCTGGTGGAGGCGGTGTTCGGATTCCGGGGGCTGGGCAACGGCTTCGTCGAGGCGGTCCAGAACCGGGACGCGCCGCAATTCCAGACGTACGCGCTGCTGTTCGCCGGCACCGCCGTGTTCGTGAACCTGCTCGGAGACCTGGCCGCCCATCGCCTGGCGCCCCGCCGGGAGGTGACGGCATGACCCTGCAGCACGGTACGCACACCACCGGTACGGCAGGGCGCCGCCGCCCGTGGATCGCCCTGGTCCTGCTGGGGGTCCCCGTACTGCTTGCCCTCGTGGGGCCGTTGTGGGCCGGGGACGACTCGCCCCAGCAGGACGCGCTGCCCTCGCAGTCGCCCGGCCGGGGGCATCCGCTCGGCACGGACGTGCTGGGGCGCGACGTGCTCTCGCTCGTGCTCCAGGGAGGTGCCTCGGTGGTGGGCAGCGCCTTGGCCGCGCTCGCCGTCGGCATGGCCGCCGGGATTCCCCTGGGGCTGCTGGCGGCGGGCCCGCGCCGGGGTCTCGACGAGACGGTCATGCGGACGATGGACCTCCTGCTGGCCTTTCCCGGCCTGCTGGTGCTGATGACCCTGGCCGCGACAGGGCACCGCGAGTGGACGGGACTGGTGGCGGTCGCCGGGGTGCTCCAGGTCCCGGCCGTGGCCCGCCTGGTGCGAGGAGCCGCGCTCGCGCCCGGCTCCCGGACGGTCGTCGAGGCGCTGCGCATGCAGGGGCACGGCTGGGCGTACATCCATCTGCGGCACGTGGCCCGGGAGGTGGCCGCGCCGCTGGCCACCGACGCGGGTGGCCGGTTCTCCACCGTGCTGTACCTGCTGGCGTCCGCCAACTTCCTCGGTCTCGGTCTGCCCGCGTCCTCGCCGGACTGGGCGGTACTCATCGAGCGCAACAGCGACGCCCTGTTCACCCAGCCCGCCGCCGTGCTGGTGCCCGCGGGTCTGCTGACGGCACTGTGCGTCGGCGGCAACCTGCTCGTCGACCGCACCTTCGCGGGCAAGAGGAGGAGAGCATGACCGGTGCCGTTCCCGCGCCGCTCCTGGCAATGGCGGAAGTCTCGGCCCATGCGGAGGGCGCGCCGCACCCACTCCTGGACGAGGTCGAGTTGACCGTCGGGCCGGGCACGGTCGTCGCCGTCGTCGGACCGTCCGGAAGTGGCAAGACCACGCTGGGGCTGGCCGCGCTCGGCGCCTCGCGAGACTCCGTGACGCTGTCGGGGAGCGTCCTGCTGGAGGGCACGGATCTCATGGCCCTCAGCCCGGCGGGGCGACGCTCGGCACGGGCGGGGCGAGCCGCCCACCTGCCGCAGCATCCCGAAGAAGTGCTCGACCCGGTCCGCCGGGTGGAGGGAGCGCTGACGGAACTGGCCGCGCTCGGCCACCGGGGACGCGCCGCGCGCATGGCCGCCGCCGCACGCGCTCTTGACGCCGCAGGTCTCGACCGGGCCACCGCTCACCGCCGCTTCCCGCACCAGCTCTCCGGAGGGCAGCAACAGAGACTCGCGCTCGCTTCCGCCCTGGTCACGGGGGCACGACTGCTCGTCCTGGACGAGCCCACGAGTGGCCTGGACCCTGCGCTCGCCCATGCGCTGGGCCGCACCGTCCGTGGTCTTGCGGACGCCGGCGCGGGCGTACTGCTGCTCAGCCACGACCTGCCCACGGTCCGCAGGACGGCGGACCAGGTCGTCGTGCTGGAGCACGGGCGGGCGGTGGAGAGCGGCCCCGCGAGGGAGGTCCTCGGCACCGACGACTCCGTGGCCGGGCAGAGCACCGCAGCACGTCATCGCGCCACCCGGGAACTGCTCGCCGCGGAGCACCGCACAACGGCCGCGCGCCACGCGCCACCCACGGCGAACGGTCCTGGAACGGCTCGATCCGCCGGCGTCACCGCCATGGCGATCGTCGTCCGCCGCCGGTCCGCCGACCCCCTCACCGGCCCCGTGTCGATGTCGTTTCCGCCCGGCAGCAGAACCGCGCTGCTCGGACCCTCGGGCTCCGGCAAGACGACGTTCGCCCGGGTCCTGGCCGGTCTGACCACGCCGACCTCGGGCGAAGTGCACCTCGACGGAGCCCTGCTGCCCGCCCGCATCGACCGGCGCACCACCGCCCAGCGCCGTGCCGTCCAATACGTGCACCAGAGCAGCGCGGGCTCCTTCGAGAGGCACCGCCCGCTCCTGGGTCAACTGGCCGATACCGCACGCCTCTTGCGGGGTCTGCGCCCCGCCGAAGCGGCAGCCGAGGCGAGGGACGTCGCGGCCGCGCTGGGCCTCGACGCCGCCCAGCTGGACCGCAATCCCGACGAGCTGTCCGGCGGCCAGCTGCAGCGCTGCGCACTGGTACGCGCCCTGACGGCACGCCCGGCGCTGCTGGTCTGTGACGAGGTGACCTCCGCGCTGGACACCGCATCGCGCGAACTCGCCCTGACCGCACTGCCGAACCTGCTCGCCCCCGCCTCGACGGCACTGCTCTTCCTCAGCCATGACCTGCCCGCGGTGCGCGCGGTGGCCGACGAGGTGGTCGAGTTCGACAGCGGCCGCTGCGTGCGACGCGGGCAGGTCGACAGGCTGCTGCCGGGAGTGCGGGGGCGAGCCGTTCCGCGAGGGTGAGAGCGGGCGGGGCGTCGGCGGGGACCCGTGGAAGTCGGCGCGGAGGAAGCCCGGCGGGCGGTCTCGCCCCTCCTCGGTGGCGTGCGGTGGGGCGGGCGTCCGGTGATCTCTTATTGCACATATATTGCAACTACGGAATATGTGCAGAAGGAGGTCGTGGTGAGCGGACCGGTGGTGCTGGGGATCGAGTCGTCGTGCGACGAGACCGGTGCGGGGATCGTGCAGGACGGAAAGCTGCTGGCCCACGTAGTGGCGTCGAGCATGGACGAGCACGCCCGCTTCGGCGGCGTGGTGCCCGAGATCGCGGCCCGTGCCCACCTGCACTCCTTCGCTCCGGTGGTCCGGCAGGCGCTGGCCCGGGCCGATCTGTCTTTGGACCGCATCGATGCCGTCGCCGTGACGACCGGACCCGGTCTGTCAGGGGCGCTGCAGGTCGGCCTGGCCGGCGCGAAGTCCCTTGCGTACGCGGCGGGTGTGCCGCTGTACGGGGTGCACCATCTGGCCGGGCACGTCGCCGCCGACACCCTCGAACACGGGCCGCTGCCACAGCCCTGCGTCGTGCTGATCGTCTCCGGAGGCCACACCTCCCTGCTCCTGGTCCGGGATTTGGTGCGCGATCCGATCCTCCACCTCGGCGACACCCTCGACGACGCCGTCGGCGAGTGCTTCGACAAGGTCGCGCGCATCCTGGGCCTGCCGTACCCGGGCGGGCCGGCCATCGACCGCGCCGCACGCGACGGCGACCCGAAGGCCGTGGCATTTCCGCGCCCGCTGACCCGGCCCGGCGACGACCCGTACGCCTTCTCGTTCTCCGGCCTCAAGACGGCAGCGGCACGCTGGGTCGAGCAGCACCGTGCGCGCGGCGCGGAGCCGTCGGTTGCCGACGGGGCGGCCGCGCTGCAGGAGGCCGTCGCCGATGTGCTGACCCGGAAGGCGCTGCAGGCGTGCCGCGACCACGACGTGAAGACGCTCATCGTGGTCGGCGGCGTGGCCGCGAACTCCCGCGTCCGGGCGCTGGCCGAACAGCGGTGCCGGGCCGCGGGCATCGCCCTGCGCGTGCCGCCGATGACGCTGTGCACGGACAACGGCGCCATGATCGCCGCGGTGGGCGATCTCCTCGTCCGGGCCGGCGCCGAGCCCGCTCCGTTGGACGTCTCCATCGACCCGTCCGCACCCTTGGAGTACGCCTCTCTCACCCCGAAGGGAGCGTCCGCGGTGCGGGCTGCGTGAGAGTGACCCCCCATCCGACTCGTCGCTGCCGAGCGGCTGTTGGCGTACGCGTCCCGCCCCCGGAGTGTGGGATGGACGGGGTCCGGGAGTTCGTTCGCCGCCGCATCGACGACAGGCTGTGGTGCCTGGCCATCGAGGACGGTCACGTGCCGGTACCGGTCGACGTGGCGGCGGTCTCGGACCGGACCCCCGGCCGCCCCTCTCGGCCTCGGTCCCGTGACGTCGGCCTCGGTGCCGTGACGCCTAGACTTGCCCGGCGAAGACACGAGCGCGGCGCCGTCGTGCGGGAGCGTCGGCGCGGGACAGGAGTGAGCCGGTGGTGGCAGGGTCTGGCGGTTCGGTGGGACGGTTCGAGGATCCGGCCCCGGACGTGCTCGCCCGGGCGGCCGAGTCGTTCGCCTTGCTCGCGTCGCCGACACGGCTGCACATGGTGTGGGCCCTGGCGCAGGGCGAGAGCGACGTGAGCGGGCTCGCCGAGCGGGTGGGCGGTGCGCTGCCCGCGGTCAGCCAGCACCTGACCAAGCTGAAGCTGGCCGGTCTGGTCCGCGCACGCCGTGAAGGACGCCGGCAGGTGTACTACGTCGACGACCCGGATGTGGTCACCGTGGTGCAGCTCATGGTCGGCCAGCTCACCGAGCGCGCCGAGCAGGCCGGTGCCCCGCTGCGCCGCCTGCGCGGGGCCGGTGCCTGAAGACGCCGAGGTGGCGACGCACCATCCCGCCCGGCACGCCGCGGAGCGTTCCGAACTCCCGGCCGGCCCCGCCCTCTTCTCCGCCCCCGGCGACCTGACCGTCCTGCAGACACTGCGCGCCCTGGGGACGAGCCCGCGCGGGCTGACCGGGGACGAGGCCGAGAACCGGCTGGTCCGGTACGGACCGAACGCGCTGCCCGCCGCCCGGCGCGTCTCCTGGGCCAGGCGGTTCCGGCAGGGCCTGCGCGATCCGTTCACCGCGGTGCTGTTCTGCCTCGGGCTCGTCTCCGCGCTGGTGGCCGCGTGGGGTACCGCCTGCGTGATCCTCGCCCTGGTGAGCGTCAGCTGTGCGCTGCGTGCGCACGGCGAGTACCGCGCCGACCGGGCCGGGCACGGGCTGCGGGAACTGGTCGCGGGGACCGCGAGCGTGCGGCGCAGGGACGGTGCCGGGGCCGATCCGCAGGTGCGCGAGATCCCGGTCGACGACCTGGTGCCCGGCGACGTGGTCCGGCTGGCGCCGGGTGACCTCGTCCCCGCCGACCTGCGGCTGCTGCGGGCCCACGGCCTCACCGTGCAACAGGCGGCGCTGACCGGGGAGTCGGCGCCCGTGGTGAAGCGGCCGGTGGAGGCGCCGCGCGGAGGCGACACCGTCCACCTGTGCTTCCAGGGCAGCAGCGTCGCCTCGGGCAGCGGCACCGCGGTCGTGGTGGCGACCGGGTCGGACACCAGGTTCGCCGCGGTGCGCGGCACCGGTCACCGGCGCGCGGCGAGCGCCTTCGACCGCAGCGTGCACGGCATCTCGTGGATGCTCATCCGGTTCGTGCTGATCACGCCGCCGCTGGTCCTGATGGCGAACGCGGCGCTGCGCGGCCGGGGCCTGGAGACGCTGCCGTTCGCCGTCGCCGTGGCGGTCGGCCTGACGCCCGAGATGCTCCCGGTCGTCGTCACCACCTGCCTGGCCCGCGGCGCGTCGCTGCTCGCCCGCAGCCACGGTGTCATCGTGCGCCGCCTGCCCGCCCTGCACGACCTCGGCGCCGTCGACGTGCTGTGCGTCGACAAGACCGGCACCCTCACCCGCGACGAACCCGTCGTCGACGCCGGGCGCACCGACCCCGACGCCCTCCACTGGGCGGGGGCCTGCGCCTGGTGGACGCTGCAGACCGCCGAACTCGCCGACCCCGACCCGCTGGACGAGGCCCTCCTCGCCGCCACCGGACCCGAGGACTGGGAGGCGTACGACGGGGTCGACGCCCTGCCCTTCGATCCCGTACGCCGCCTCGCCACCGCCGTCGTACGCGAACCCGGCGCGCTCGGCACCCTGACCCTCGCGGTGAAGGGCGCCGTGCCGGAGGTCCTGGAACGCTGCGCGATGAGCGAGGAGGAGCGCGCCGGACTGCTGAAGCGCGCCGCTGACCTGGCCGCCGACGGGGTGCGGCTGCTGGCCGTGGCCACGGCGCGGCGCGCGGCCCGCACCCGTGCCTGGACACCGGTCGACGAACGCGGCCTGACCTTCTGCGGCTTCGTCGCTTTCCGCGACGCCCTTGCCGACACTGCGCCGGACGCCGTCCGCGCCCTCACCGGACAGGGCGTCACGCTGAAGGTGCTCACCGGCGATCATCCGGCCACCGCCGCACGCGCCTGCCGCGACCTGGGCATCGACCCGGGGGACGTCGTCACGGGCGAACAACTGGCCGGTCTAGGCGACGAGGACCTGCCCCGGCTGGCCGACCGCACCACGGTGTTCGCCCGCTGCACCCCCGCCGACAAGGCCCGCGTCGTCAGCGCCCTGCGAGCCCGCGGGCACACCACCGGGTTCCTCGGTGACGGCGTCAACGACCTGCCCGCGCTGCGCGCCGCCGACGTCGGCGTCTGCCCGCGCGACGGTGTCGACGTGGCCCGTCGCAGCGCGGACGTGGTGCTCGCAGAGAAGGACCTCACCGCCATCGGGCACGCGGTCGACGCGGGTCGGCGCTCCAGCGCCAACATCGCCTCGTACCTGCGCATCACGTTCTCCTCCAACCTGGGCAACGTGATCGCGATGCTCGTGGCGGGGCTGCTGCTGCCGTTCCTGCCGATGCTCCCGGCGCAGGTCCTCGTGCAGAACCTGTGCTTCGACGCTGCCCAGCTCGCCTTGGCCCACGACCGGCCGGACCCGGCCGCACTGCGCCGCCCCACCTTGCTGCGACCGCGCGCCTTCCTACGTACCCTCACCGGCTTCGGGGGCTTGGGGGCGCTCGCCGACCTCGCCACCTTCGGGGTCATCGCCGTGTGCCTGCCCGGCGCGTTCGGTCCGGAGGACCAGGCCGGCTTCCACGCGGGGTGGTTCACCGAGAACCTGCTGACCCAGGCCCTCGTCATGCTTCTGCTGCGCACCGGGCGCCGCACCGCCGAGGGCCGCACGCCGGGGCCGGTGCGCTGGGCGGCCACCGGTCTCGCCGTCATCGGCCTCGCCGTCCCGCTCACACCTCTGGGTCCGCTCCTGGGCCTGACGTCGCTGCCCGCCCTGTACTACCTGCTGCTGGCCGCGGTCCTCGCGCTGTACGCGGCGGCACTGCTCGTGCTGGGCAGGCGGGCGCGGGGTTCAGCCGTAGGACAGGTTCGAGCAGATGTCCTCATCGGCCGAACGTGCGCCGTCGGCCACGCGGGAGGGCAGGGCCTTCGGGGGCGCGGAGGCGGTTGTGGCGGCGGGGGAGTAGTCCGAGCCGAGGGCGACGCCGAGGCCTGAGCCGGTGCCGGCGGTAAGTTCGGCGCCGGGGAAGAGGCCGACGAGCACCTGGGCGTCGGCCTTCTGCCCGGGGCCGTAGGTGATCGTCGTGGTGGCGCGGTGCCGGGAGGAGGCGTTGCCGGTGCCGGTGACGGTGAAGCCGTGCTCGGTGAGGCGGTCGGCGGCCCGTGCGGCGAGACCTCGCGTGGTGGTGCCGTTGGAGACGGCGACGGAGATGCCCCGGCCCGAGATCTCGCCGGCGGCGCTTGCCGCAGGCGCTGCGGATGCGGTGGGCCCGCCGCTCCTCTTCGCGCCGGCGTTCTTGCCGTCGAGGGTGCGGTCGTCCTTGAGCGCCGCCCACAGCGCGTCCGCGTCGGGCTGGACGACGGCGACGCGGTTGCCCTGGTACCGCCACGGGATGGTGACGAATTTGGTGTTGTGCAGGTCGATGTTCTTGAGCGACATCGCGAACTTCAGCAGCTTGTCCGCGGAGCCGAGTCCGGGGTCCACGGTCATGGACTTGGTGGCGGCGTCGGCGAGCGGCAGCAGCCTGGCGGGCGTGAAGCCGTCGTCCTTGATCTTGGTCAGGAGGCTGGAGACGAAGGCCTGCTGACGCTTGATGCGGCCGATGTCGGAGCCGTCACCTATGCCGTGCCGGATGCGGACGTAGTCGAGGGCTTGCTGTCCCGCGACGGTCTGCTCGCCCTTCTTGAAGACGAGCCTGCCCGGGGAGGTGCGGTTCGGATCGAGGTCGTTCTGGTGGATGTCGTTCGGCAGGCACACCTTCACGCCGCCGACGACATCGGTGAGTTTCGAGAAGCCCATGAAGTCGACGACGACGGTGTGGTCGACCCGCAGCCCGGTCAGTTCCTCCACCGTGTTCTGGGTGCAAGCGGGGTTGCCTTCGGCCGTGTTGCCCATCGCGTAGGCAGAGTTGAACATCACGTTCGGCTGCGTCCTGCTCCACGAGCCGTCGGGGAGTCTGCACGGCGGGACGGTCACGAGGGTGTCGCGGGGCAGGGAGACACCGACGGCGTGCCGGTGGTCGGCGTAGACGTGCAGCAGGAACGCGGTGTCGGAGCGTCCGATGTCGCGCTTGTCGCCGCCGCCCAGAGCGCTGTTGCCGCCGGTGCGGGCATCGGTGCCGATGACCAGGACGTTCTCGCCCTTCGATGCCTCGGCGTCGGGACGGTTCTTGGACACGCCGTCCGCGCCGAAGGTGTCGATACTGCCGTTGAGCTTCAGGTACAGCCAGCCCGCGCCGGCCGTCACCAGGACGAGGACCGCCAGCCCCGTGGTGAGTGCGATCCGCAGCCGGCGGCGCGAGGACGTGGCTCTGTGCCGGGCACGTGCGGCCCGTGCCTCGGAGGTCTGCGTCATGTACGGGCCTTCGTCGTGTGGGTCTTGTCAGGGGAGACCGGCGCCACCCCAAGGTTGTACGGTTGCGCAATGTAGCAAGTAATGCTGAGAGCGCGGCGCATCCGCCGCGCTCCGGCGCGAGCAATGCGACGAGAGGTGGACTCCGTGTTCCGCAACGCCCTTGAGCCCTGGCACCTGCTGATCCTGGCCTTGGTGGTCATCTTGCTCTTCGGCTCGAAGAAGCTGCCCGACACAGCCCGCTCGCTGGGCAAGTCGCTGCGCATCCTCAAGAGCGAGACCAAGGCCATGAAGGAGGAGGGGGTGCGGACGGCGGAGCCCGCGAAGGCCGCGGCCGACGAGCCCGGCGCCGTTCGCTGAGCCACGGCCGGTCAGGGCGTGCTTGCGCACGAAGGTCATCGGGCGCAGGCCGCGGACATCGAACTCCTCGGATCCCGGGCCGAGTTCGGGGCGGCCTCCTGCTGGGCGCTCTCGGGGAACTTGCGGAGTCTGCGCACCGTACGGCCCGCGTTCTGCAGGAACTCCGGCAGTCTGTCCGGCCCGAGCATGAGGCTGCCTCCGATGGCCGCGATCGTGACCGTCTCCAGGGGGCCCACGTCCGAGAACATCGGGTACTCCTTGTGGTGGTGGGTGTAGGCCTGTGCCCTACATGAAGCTTTAGTGATTGCGCAATCAATGGAACCATTGCCGTGGCATGCGCGTTGTCCCGGGTGGCAGCACGCCGTGACCGACGGCTCGAACGATGGAGGTAGCAGCGGTGGGAGTTTCCCTGGGCAAGGGCGGCAACGTGTCCCTGAGCAAGGAGGCGCCGGGCCTGACAGCGGTCCTGGTGGGCCTGGGCTGGGACGTGCGGACCACGACGGGTGCCGACTACGACCTCGACGCGAGCGCCCTGCTGTGCGACGCGTCCGGAAAGGTGCTCTCGGACCAGCACTTCGTCTTCTACAACAACCTCGCCAGCCCGGACGGCTCGGTCGAGCACACCGGCGACAATCTCACGGGTGAGGGCGAGGGCGACGACGAGAGCGTCAAGGTGAACCTGGCGGCCGTGCCCGCCGAGGTCGACAAGATCGTCTTCCCGGTGTCGATCCACGACGCCGAAGCGCGCGGGCAGAGTTTCGGCCAGGTCCGCAACGCGTTCATCCGCGTCGTGAACCAGGCGGGCGGCGCCGAGATCGCCCGCTACGACCTGTCCGAGGACGCTTCCACCGAGACGGCGATGCTCTTCGGCGAGCTGTACCGGCACGGGGCGGAGTGGAAGTTCCGCGCGGTCGGCCAGGGCTACGCGTCCGGACTGCGGGGGATCGCCCAGGACTTCGGCGTACAGGTCTGACCCTCATGCGGCGTGGCCCGCGTCCGCTTGTCCTGGCACCTCCTCACAGCCGGACGGTGGGCCCCGCGCTCTGGTGACCCCGTGCCCCCCGGCATTGCGGCGATCCTGCCTTCCCCGGCGGGAGGAAGGTCTGACGGGGCCGGTCCGCGGGCGTCGCCGGTCCTCGCGTATCCGCGACGGGCGTACGCGACGGGGCTCCTGGGGCAGCCGGCTGCGGGCCGGGCGCGGGGTGACAGGCCCGGTGACCTGGAGCCTCTTCCTCGATTCGGGTGGCGACCGCTGGGTACACGGGCCTCTCGAACCCCCTCGTGTGGTGCCGTTCGCCGGGATCGCGCAGGCTGATGAGGGTGCGCCGAGGAAGCCACGCGCCCCCCGCCGGACCGGGCCCGGGTTACTGCCGGGCGCGCGAACAGCCCACGAAGCGGCGGCGTGGCGAGCTACAACGCAGTGAGGAGCAGGCAATGGCGCGTTTCGGATACTTCCTGGCGAGCGAGGAGTTCACGCCGGCCGAGCTGCTGGAGCAGGCTCGCGCCGCGGAACAGGCCGGATTCACCGGCCTGGCGCTCTCCGATCACTACCACCCGTGGACGGGTGAGCAGGGGCAGAGCCCCTTCGTGTGGTCGATGATCGGCGCGCTCGCCCAGGCGACGTCACTGCCCGTGACGACGTTCGTCACCTGCCCCACCGTTCGGATGCACCCGGCGGTCACCGCTCAGGCCGTCGCGACCTCGGGGGTCCTGACGAGCAACCGTTTCCGATTCGGTGTGGGCAGCGGTGAGGCGCTCAACGAGCACATTCTCGGTGACCCCTGGCCGGCTGTCGATGTGCGCCTGGAGATGCTGGAGGAGGCGGTCCAGGTCATCCGGAGCCTGCAGAGCGGCGAGGAGATCACCCACCGCGGCAAGCACTACACGGTGGAGAACGCCCGTCTGTACACGGTGCCCGACGAGCCCGTGCCGATCTACGTCTCCGGGTTCGGTCCCAAGGCGGCGGCATTGGCCGGCCGGATCGGGGACGGGTTCGTCACGATGACCCCCGAGGCCGATCTGGTGGGCCAGTTCCGGCGCGCAGGAGGCGGCCAGAAGCCGATCCTCGGCGGCATGAAGGTGTGCTGGGGCCCCGACCGGGCCCAAGCGGTCAAGACGGCCCATCGGCTGTGGCCCACCCAGTTCCTGCCGGGCGAACTCGGTCAAGTGCTGCCCGACCCCGCTCACTTCGAGCAGGCCGCGACGCTCGTGACCGAGGAGGCCGTGGCCGACGGCATGGTCTGCGGCAACGACGTGGACGAACACGTCCGCGCCGTGGCGACCTACGTCGACGCGGGATTCGACGAGGTGTACGTCGGCCAGATCGGGCCCGACCAGCAGGGCTTCTTCGACTTCTATCGCAGCGAGGTCCTTCCGCGGCTGGACGCCCGCTGACCCTGACCCCCTACCTGGCCGGATGAAAGAGCCGGAGCCCGCCGAGACCGTGGCGGCGCTCCCGCATCCGGCACACTCCGCGCAGAAAGGTGCACTCCATGACCGACCGACGACTCGAAGGCCGCAGCGTCCTCGCCCTCGTCACCAACTACGGTGTCGAACAGGACGAACTGCTCGTCCCGCTGCGGGAGTTGCGCAAGGACGGCGTCGACGTCACCGTCGCCGCCGTGAGCACGGACCCGGTGCAGACGCTGCAGGGGGACAAGGACCCCGGTGAGAGCGTGGACCCGGACGTGTCCTACGAGGCGCTGGGCGCTGCCCCGCACGACCTCCTGCTCATCCCCGGCGGCACGCTCAACGCCGACCACCTGCGCCTGGAGGAGGCCGCCGTCGACACCGTGAAGGCGTTCGTCGCGAACGGCCGTCCCGTCGCCGCCATCTGCCACGGCCCGTGGGCGCTGGTGGAGGCCGACGTGCTGCGGGGCAAGACCCTCACCTCGTACCCGTCCCTGCGCACCGACATCACCAACGCCGGCGCCAAGGCGTGGGTGGACGAGGCGGTCGTCGTGGACACGGAGGGCGGCTTCCCGCTGATCACCTCCCGCACCCCGAAGGACCTGGACGACTTCGTGACGGCGATCCGCGAACAGCTCGGCCGCATCTGAGACGACGCAGGAGCGCGGGACGAGCCGTACCCGTACCCGAGCGGTTGCGCGGCGCGGACATGGTTCCGCCGAGGTGGCGCCGCGTTTGAACGCCGAGGGCCCAGGGGACCCGAGGCTCGGCCGTGAGCAACATCCGGCTCGCACAGAGAACTCGCACAGAGAAGCCGAACGCGTTCCACCGCTCCAGCACGGAAAGGGCAGACATGACCAGGCAACCACCCGACCCCGAGGTGCGCCCCGAGACCCCCGGCAAGCGTCCGCCCGCCGTGCCCCGCGATCTTCCCGACCAGCAGGCCGGAGCACACGAAGAGGACCCTCTCGACGTGCAGGGTCACCCCGAAGAAGGCCAGACGCAGCCCGACGAGGCCGAGCCCGACCATCGCGGCGATCCGCCGCCCGGTGGCTCGAAGACGGACCATCCCGTGCCCGACGAGCCGTCGGCCTGACCTGAACAACCTGATCCCGGCGCCCCGGTACAGGGCCGCCGGGATCAGTCATGCCCGAGGGGGCGTCGAGGGCCTTCCCGCAGCCCACCCGTGTCTGCGTACACCTCCGCGGCCCCTGCCGCCGGCGTCGGCTCGCATCAGATCCAGGCGCGCTGGACTGGCCGCCGCGTCGGATCCGGGACATATTCCGAAGAGGAAGCAGGCCCGAAAGCGACACCCGTCGGTGACGGTGCCGGCGGGGAGAGGCGGACGAGCCATGGGAGAAGCATGGGCGCGCTGAATCCTGAGCGCGGTCGCAGGGAGTCCGTCGACCAGCGAGCGGACCGGATGTGGATGGACCTCGTCCAGGAGATGCGGGTGGCTCTCACAGGGGTCCAGATCCTCTTCGGGTTCCTGCTCACCGTGGTCTTCACCCCGCGCTTCCCGGAGCTGTCCGACACCGATCGCACCATCTACGTCGTCACGGTCCTGCTCGGTTCGGCCTCCACCGGCGCGTTGATCGGGCCGGTCGCGTTCCACCGGCTCGTGAGCGGGCGCCGGATCAAGGCGCAGGCGGTGCGTTGGGCCTCACGTCTCACCATGGTCGGCCTCGTGCTGCTCCTGTGCACGCTGACCTCGGCACTCCTGCTCATCCTGCGGGTCGCGATGCATGACTGGATCGTGCCGTTCCTCGTCGGGGCCATCCTCGCCTGGTACGTGCTGTGTTGGTTCCTGCTGCCCCTCTGGGCCAGGGGACGCTACACGGAGACCGAGACGGACGGTTCCGGCGCATCCGGACCTCGTTCATGAGCGTGACCTCCGCAGCGACGCACGGGCGGCGAAGGTGACGACGCCTTACCTTCCCTGAGCGGGGGCACTCGGAGGATTCCGGGTTCCGGGCTCTTTGGCCCGGTCTGAAGAGAGGCAGAGGTAAATGTCGTCCGTCGCGCCTGCCAGTTCTTCCACCGATCTCGACGAATTGACGGAACACGCGTCAGCGCTGGCGGATTGCGGGCGGATCCGTCTCGTCCCGCACATGCTCGCGCTGCCCGAACAACACACGATGTCGGTGCGCACCCTGGACTCCGGGACGGTTTCCGGCGCGGAGTTCCTGGATCTGGCATCGCATGTCGGCTCGCGGTTCGTGTACGCGGAATTCGACTTTCTCGACGCGGTCACGGTGCTGGACGAGTCGACCGGAGGAGCACAGCGCGAATTCACCGGCGACGAGGCGTCCCGCTGGGGCGTTCTGCGTCGGCGTATCCAGGAACGCGACGGACGGTGCGCCTATGCGCGGCTGGCGTTCACCGACGGCCTGGCGTTGTTCTCGTGGTCGGGTGAAGCCGATTGGTTCGGTGCCCTCGCGGAGGAGTGGGGGGAGTTGGTGGCGGGCGACGACGCCGCATCGCATCACGGCGCCGACCGTGGGTACGCGGGGTGTTCGCTGCTCCAGGCAGTCACCTGTCATGTGGCGAGACGCCGCATGGTGTGAGCCCCTGGAAGAAGATCTCTGCTCATCGACGAAAGGAACGGTCATGCCCGCAGGAGCCAGCCGTAAGAGGGAGCGGCAGTACGAACACGTCAAGGAGAGTGCGAAGCAGCGCGGCGAGTCCACGAAGCGGGCGGAGGAGATCGCCGCGCGCACCGTGAACAAGGAGCGGGCCCGCAGCGGCGAGTCCCGGACGGCCAGCCGCACCTCGACCAAGGACCCCAAGTCGGCCTCGGAGCGCGGCGGCGAACGTTCTCACAAGGGAGCGCAGGGCCGCACCAGGGACCAGCTCTACGCCGAGGCGCAGCGCAAGAACGTCAGGGGCCGCTCCTCGATGAACAAGGCGGAGCTGGCCAAGGCCGTGGACCGCTGAGGCACACCTGCACGCGACGTAATTTGGGAGGCGTGTCGGCATGCGCGCTCTGACATGGCACGGAAAGCGTGACGTACGCATCGAGGAGGTCCCCGACCCCCGCATCGAGAAGCCCGACGACATCATCGTCCGTGTGACGTCGACCGGCATCTGCGGATCGGACCTGCACCTCTACGAGGTCTTCGGCCCCTACCTCGACCCGGGGGACATCCTGGGACACGAGACGATGGGCATGGTCGTGGAGACCGGTCCCGAGGTCACGGGAGTGGCTGTGGGGGACCGGGTGGTGATTCCGTTCAACATCTCCTGCAACACCTGCTGGATGTGCCGGCGAGGACTGCAGTCGCAGTGCGAGACGACGCAGGTGACGCCCATGGGCAGCGGAGCGGCACTGTTCGGCTACACGAAGCTGTACGGGCAGGTGCCCGGCGGGCAGGCCGAATACCTGCGGGTGCCCTTCGGCAACACGCTGCCCATCAAGGTGCCGGACGGGCCACCCGACGATCGCTTCGTCTACCTGTCCGACGTCCTGCCCACCGCCTGGCAGGCCGTGGAGTACGCCGACATCCCCCGCGGCGGCAGCGTCACCGTCCTGGGCCTCGGCCCCATCGGGGACATGGCGACCCGGATCGCCCGGCTGCGCGGTGCGGAACAGGTCATCGGGGTCGACCTGGTCGACGCCCGCCTCGAACGGGCCCGGCGGCACGGCGTGACCACGCTGGATCTGCGCGACCACGACAAGGATCTGGGAGACGCGGTACGTGACCTGACCCAGGGCCGCGGTACGGACGCCGTCATCGACGCGGTGGGCCTGGAAGCCCACGGGGCTCCGCTGGCCCAGGCCGCGCAGTGGGCCACCGGGCTGCTGCCCGACAAGCTCGCCCGGCCCCTGATGGAGAACGTCGGCGTCGACCGGCTCGGTGCCCTGCTGACCGGGATCGACGCGGTGCGCCGTGGCGGAACACTGTCGATCAGCGGCGTCTACGGCGGGGCCGCCAGTCCGCTGCCCCTGCTCACGATGTTCGACAAACAACTGCAGGTGCGCATGGGGCAGGCCAACGTGTGGCGCTGGATCGAGGACATCCGCCCGCACCTGACCGACGACGACCCGCTCGGCGTCGACGGCTTCGCCACCCATCATCTGCCTCTGCGCGAGGGCCCGGCGGCGTACGCCACGTTCCAGGCCAAGGAGGACGGCATGGTGAAGACGCTGCTGAAGCCGTGAGCGGCGCGTCCCGACGCCACGGCATGTGCCGTGTGATCGACCCCGGTACCTCCGGATCTGCACATCTCCAGATTTCCAGAAGGGAACGACATGGCTGGCCGAACTCGCTTTCCTGCCCGGCTCAGAGGGCCGGGAGCCCTGGTCACCGGAGGCTCCCGCGGGCTGGGACTGTTCCTCGCCCGGCGCCTGATCGAGCGCGGATGCACCGTGACCATCGCCGCCCGGGACGCGGACGAACTGGAGCGTGCGGCAGGCCAGTTGCGGGAGGAGACGGGCGCGACCGTGCACGTGGCGGTGTGCGACGTACGCGACCGGGCAGCGGTGCGCGAGATGATGCGCGTGATCCATGAACGCGACGGCCTGGACATCGTGATCGCCAATGCCGGGGTCATCCAGGTCGCACCTGTGGAGGCGGTCGGTCCCGAGGAGTTCACCGACGCCATGCAGACGATGTTCCACGGCGCACTGCACACGTCGTTGGAAGCGCTGCCCTATCTCCGCAGGACCCGTGGACGCCTCGCACTGATCGGGTCCGTCGGCGGCCTGCTCGGCGTACCTCACTTGCTGCCGTATTCGTGCGCCAAGGCCGCGGTCGGTGCTCTCGCCGAGGGGCTGCACGCGGAGACGGCAGCCGCGGGTGTGAGCGTCACCGCCGTCCACCCCGGCCTCATGCGGACCGGTTCGCACCGGCAGGCGGAGTTCGGCGGCGACACGAGTGCCGAGTTCGGCTGGTTCAGCGCTGCCGCGGGCGCCCCGCTGCTGTCCATGGACGCCGACCGGGCGGCCCGGCGGATCGTGGACGCGGTGATCCAGCGTCGCGCCCGCCTCGTGCTCACCGCACCGGCCAAGGCGGCCCAGCTCGCGCACGGCGTGGCACCGGGCCTGACCACCCGTCTGACGGGCCTCACCGCGAGGCTCCTGCCGTCCGCCTCGGGCCGAGGAGAACTGCGTCAAGGCGCTGAGGCCGGTCTGCCGCGCAACCCGCTCGCCCGGAAGATCCGGGCCTGGGGCAGCGCACGGAACGACCGGGCCGTACGCGATGCCAACCAACAGGAGCCCGGCCCCCGCACCAGTTCTTGACCTCGAACGCCAATAGGGCCTGGCCGGGGTCACCCGGCCAGGCCCTATTGGCGTTCGGTGGCCAGCCAGCCAGCCAGCCAGCCAGCCAGCCAGCCGGCGAGCCCGAGCAGGGTGATGCCGGTCAGGCCGTCGAGAATGAAGTACTCGACGAAGCCGCGAGGACGGCCCCGGGTCCCGCGGGCACCGCGAGGACCGCGAACCGTCCCAATGACGCGCTGGACGGGGCCGGTCGCGGCGGCGCCGACGGTGCCGGGGCAGGGATCGTAAGTCTCGTGGACAACGGGCTGTTTGCTCGCACGGTCGCCGGGCAAGCGGGTGTCAGTGCTTGGGACCACAGGCGCTCTGCCAGGAGCAAAGGCCCACTCCGGATGGGGTGTTGACCGGCTCCTGGTCATCCTTGCCGATCGCAACGATGAGGGAGCGAACCCTTATGCCTAATCGCCATGCGCACGACGACGCCCCTGACACCGCGCAGACGTTCCTGTACCTCGCGGCCACGCCTGAGGGACCCGAGCGGGACGTGCTGGTGGAGGAATTGGTGGAGGCGTGGCTGCCGATGGCACACCGGCTGGCCCTGCGGTTCCGCAACAAGGGCGAGAGCCTGGACGACTTGAAGCAGGTCGCCGCGTTGGGCCTGGTGAAGGCGGTGGAGCGCTTCGAGCCCGAGCGCGGCGCGTTCGAGTCGTACGCGGTGCCCACCATCACGGGCGAACTGCGGCGCCACTTCCGTGATCACGGCTGGGACGTACGTGTCCCGCGGCGCGTGCAGGACCTGCGCAACAAGGTCCGCGCTGCGCGCCGGGAACTGATCGACCAGCCCGGTCATACGAGCGAGCCCACGATGGAGGACGTCGCCACGCGAGCCGGACTGAGCCTCGACGAGGTCCGTGACGGCATGGAGGCGATGGACAGCTACACCAGCCTGTCCCTGGACGCCGAGCTGGGCGGGTCCGCGGACGGGTTCAGCCTTTCCGACACCCTGGGTAAGGCCGAGCCGGCCTACGACCTGATCACTGACCGCGAAGCCGCCAAGGAGGGGCTGCGCGCGCTCCCGGAGCGTGAGCGCAAGATCCTCTACATGCGCTACTTCGAGGACATGACCCAGGCCCGCATCGCGGAAGAGGTCGGCTGCTCCCAGATGCATGTCTCCCGGCTGATCACCCGCAGCTGCACGCAGGTCCGCGAGCACGCCCTCCAGGAGGGCGCCGACGCCTATCCGCAAGCTGCGTGAGCGAATAGAGGGAGGCGGCGCCGGGTGCGAGTCCATGCCCGGCGCCTCCGCCATGTCATCGACATCGACATCGCCGCGACCACGACCTGTCCGGCCAGGACGAGCGCGCTCGCCACTGGGACGAGGGCACACCGGTCGGGTGATGCCGTGAGACGCCGCCCGCTCAGCTAGCTCGTCGGGCCGATCGCGGCCTCGATGTGGGCGAGTTGGGCGGCGAGGAGCTCCTCGAACGCGGCGCGGCGGTCGACGCCGAGGGGGCGGACGTCACGGGCGAAGTGGGCCAGGGCGGGGAAGCGTTCGGGGTCGGCGCCGAGCACCGCGACGCGGAACAGCTCCATGCCCTGTTCGGACTCGTCCGGCGTGATGGTGCTGACCCCGGCCTCGGAGGCGATCAACGCGACGATGAGGACCGCGATGCGGTGGTAGCGCGCCGGGATCTCCTCGTCGGGCAGTCCCGAGGCGCGCAGGGCCTGCAGCAGTTCTTCCATGACCAGCCGGGAACCGGCGCCGCTTGACGCGTACCGTCCCCACACCCCGGCGAGCTGGGGTTGCCGGCCGAACGCCTCTCGCACGCGCAGCGCCAGGGCGGTGATGCGCTGCTTCCAGTCGCCCTCGGGGCGGTAGCCCTCCATGGAGGCCAGCAGGATCCGGTCGGCGACCGCGCGCAGCAGTTCCGTCTTGCTGCGGAAGTGCCGGTACAGGCTGGACGAATCCGTCCCCAGAGCCGCGGCGAGTTTGCGCACGCTGAACGACTCCGTGTCGCTCGTGCGCAGCAACTCCGCTGCCGCATCCAGGATTTCCTCGGTCGACCAACGCCTTCGGCCTGCCATTTCGCCCCTCTCGTTGGTCCGAGTCTAGCCCATGCACTTGGTGTTGCACGCACCGCGTGCATAATGAGGACATGGGCGTGCCGCACGACCCGGTGCCAGGGGGTCGAGGTGTCACGCGTGCCCTGTCGCCCGCCACCTGTCACCCGGGGCCGGCGGTCGACGTGGAGCTCACCTCGAACGATGCGAAAGGACGCATGTCGTGAGGAATTCACTGGATCCCGCGGCGCTGGACGCCGCCATCGAGAACGTCCACCGCGCCGGGATGCCGGGGCTGTTCGCCGAGGTGCGTGACGGCGAGCAGGTCTGGCGCGGCGCCGCCGGAGCGGCGGACGTCGCCACCGGCCGTCCGGTCACCGCCGACATGCGCCACCGCGTCGGCAGCATCACCAAGACCTTCACCGCCGCCGCGGTGCTGCAGCAGGTCGAGAGCGGCCGGATCGGCCTCGACGCACCCATCGGCCGGTACCTGCCCAAGCTGGTCCCCGGGGACCGCGGTGACGCGATCACGGTCCGGATGCTGATCAACCACACCAGCGGTCTCGCCGAGTACCTTCCGTACGCCTATCCCTCCCTCAAGGCGTTCCCCGTCCTCGCGGACACTCGGCCCCAGAGCCTGGACGACCACCGGTACACGAGGTTCGATCCCACGGAACTGATCGAGATGGGGGTGACGGCACCGGCCGTCGGCACCCCGGGCGGTACGCCGGGGCTGTACTCCAACACCAACTACCTGCTTCTCGCCCAGCTCCTTGAACAGGTGACCGGCTCCGTGGCCGAGCAGTGCATCACCCGGAACGTCATCGAGCGCGCCGGGCTCCGGCACACCGCGTTCCCCCAGGGAACGACAGTCGCGGGCCCGCACGCGCGGCTCTACGAATCGTGGTTCGGGATGATCGACCCGCCGCGCGACTACAGCGTCTACGACATGTCATGGGTAGGGCCGTCGGCCTCCCTGATATCGACCGTCGCGGACCTCAACCGCTTCTACCGCCTGCTGCTGGCCGGCGAGATCGTCAGCCCGTCGTCGCTCGCGCAGATGCAGCGCACCGTCCCGGTCATCTCCCAGGAGGGAAGCACGATCGACTACGGCCTCGGCCTCCACCCGCTGGATGCGCCGGGTCAGGCCACCTTCTGGGGGCACGGCGGTACGGTCTGGGGCGGCGGAGCGCTGGCCATGACCCGCGCCGACGGTCAGCGGCAGATGGCCGTCGCGATGAACCTGCAGAGGTGGAACGGGCTGGACGCCTCCGGCAAACCGCAGCCCCATCCGATCGACGGCGCGCTCGCGGCCCTCTCCCGCGTGGCGATGTACGGCTGACTTCTTCTCTGTGACCACTGGTGCGCACGCTTCGCGCATGCGAATCCGGCAGGCAGCTGGTTCTGTGTTTCTTCTGATCCGCAAGGGTTACTTGTGGCGATATGCCCCTCGGTCCGAAGGGCTGGAGAACGAGAGGCAGACAGCGCGCGTGAGGGAACGGTTTCATAGGGGTTGGGCCTGGTGGAGGCGGGCGTGGAGCGCGTCCGGGCACGAGCGCAACACCGTCCTGTTGATCGGGAAGTGCGTGGTGGCGTCCACCCTGAGCTGGTGGATCGCCCACGATCTGCTCAAGGCGACGTCACCGGCGTTCGCGCCGTTCTCCGCAGTGCTGACGATGAACGTGACGGTCTCGAAGTCGGTGTGGCAGACACTGCGCTACATCGCGGCGGTCGTGGTCGGGGTCGCGGTGCAGGCGGCGATCGGCTTCACGGCCGGGCCCGACCTGTTCGCGTTCGTACTGGTCGCCGTCATCGCCCTGAGTCTGGGGCAGTGGCAGGCGCTGGGGGAGCAGCGTTCCCAGGTCGGCACGGCAGCGTTCTTCGCGTTCTCCACCTATGCCTCGGCCACCACGAACAGTGACCGGGTCGCCCAACTGGGGCAGATCATCCTGCTGGTGCTGATCGGCTGCGGCATCGGCTTGATCGTGAACCTGTGCATCGCGCCTCCCCTGCGGTACCGCAGCGCGGAGCAGGGACTGCACCAGCTGGCGGCGGAGATGGAATCGCTGCTGGACGACATGGCGGACGGCCTGTGCAGCGGAGACGTGGACGCCGAGCGCGCCGAGCACTGGGTCGCCTCCGGCGAGCGGGTGCAGGCCGCGGTCGGCCAGGCCCGTGCGGGGCTCGAGGTCGCGGAGAGCAGCGTGTCCCTCAACCCCCGCCGGTTCCTGCCCGCCCACCGCAGCTACCTCACGTTCGCCCGCTACCGCCAGACTCTGAACGCCATGGAGCGGGCGGTGTACCAGCTGGCCTCGCTCACCCGCAGCCTGGGCCGTTGGCGGGACACCGAGAACACGTACACCTACGGTCCCGTGCTGACCGCCTACGCCGCCTTCGCGGGGAGTCTGCGCGACATCGCGCACGTCATCGCCGAACTCGACGCCGACACCCTGGCGGGTCAGGCAGAGGAGATGTGCAAGCTCGCCGGCACCGCCCAGGAGGCGCTCCAGAACGTGCTCAGCGCCGCCGACGAGGACCAACTGCCGCTGGCGGACGCCTCCCGGCCCTACGGCGTCCTCATCGTGGAGGCGACGCGCCTGATGGAGGAGTTCCAGAACACCTGCGACGTCCTCAAGGACACCAGCGAGGGCTGACGCCGGGCATCGGCATCCGGGAGGTCGCGGTGTCGGCGGGACCGCCGCGTATCAGGCTGCGTTCTTGGCGCGGCGTCCGGTGCCGCCGCCGAGTGCCTTGACGAGTTCGGCCCGGCTCATCTTGGAGCGGCCGACAACGTCCTGCTTGCCGGCTCGTTCGTACAGTTCCGCTTTGCTCAACTGCTGCAGTTCGTCGGCCGCCGCACGTCGGTTCGCGTTCGACGTGGCACGGCCGGTCCTGGACGGGGACTTCCCGGCGGTGGGCCGGCTCGTCGTCTTGGACGCGCGTGTCGTGCCGGTGGTGCTCTTCTTCCGCTTCTGTCGTGGTGCGGCGGGTTTCTTGCCGCTGGTGTCCTTGGCCTGATCGAGGCTGCCCCGGAGGACCTCCATCAGGTCGACGACGTTGGTCGCCTCAGGGGCTTCCTCCGCCGCGGCGATCTCCTGGCCCTCGGCCTTGGCCTTCACCAGCTCCTGTACTTGCTTCTGGTAGGTGTCGCGGTAGCGGGTGGGGTCCCAGGGCGCGTCGAGGGCATCGATCAGCTGGAGCGCCATGGTCCGTTCCTTGCCCTTGCCGACGCGACCGGTGGGCAGTGCGGGCAGTTCCTGGCCGGGATCGCGGACCTCGTCGGCCCAGTGCAGGGTCTGCAGCACGAGAACCTTCTCCTCGGCTCGCAGCGCGGTCAGATACTGCTTGCCCCGCATGACGAAGGTGGCGATACCGGCCTTGCCCGCCTCGGCCAGCGAGGCCCGCAGCAGCTCGTAGACCTTCGTGTAGTCCTTGCCGCGCGGGGCGAGATAGTAGGTGCGGTCGAAGTAGACCGGCTCGATGTCACCGAGGTTGACGAAGTCGCTGATGTCGATGGTCCGGGAGCGGCCGGGGGCGATCTCCTCCAGCTCCTCGGGCTCGACGACGACGTACTCGCCCTTGGCCGCCTCGTAGCCCTTGACGATGTCCTCGGGTGCCACTTCCTCCCCGGTGCGTTCGTTCACGCGCCGGTTGCGGATCCGGTCGGCCGTGCCGCGCTGCAACTGGTGGAAATGGACCGCGTGATCCGTGATCGCGCTGTAAAGACCGACCGGCACGCTCACCAGTCCGAAGGTGAGGACACCGGTCCAGATCGCACGCGCCATGCCCGCCGCTCCCATCCCGCCTGCCGCCACGGACGCCAGCCGTACAAGATCCCTCTCGTCCCCCTCCACGCTGGCACCCCCGCTCACGGGGCGCGCGCTGGGAGGGGCACGAGCAGACCCGAACAGTCCTGCACAGGGAGTGTCTTCGCGAGCGGGTTCGTACTCCGTCCGGCCTACTGGCCGCGCCGCCCGGACGTCGGGCTGTCATGGATGAGGGTGTGCGCGGTGTCCCCTGGACGGGAGTGCCGTCGGGCCGCGCGAGGAACGAGGACCTCCTTCATGCGTGTCATACCGACCCTCGCCATCAGCGCCCTGACCACCGCGAGCGCTCTCACCATTGCCCTGCCGTCCGCCTACGCGGGCGACCAGCCGTCGTTCTCGGCGTCGCCCAACCCCGCCAAGCCGGGCGACTCGGTGATCCTCTCCGTGTCCGGCGGCTGCGACGCCGACTCGGCCACGGCCAGTTCCGACGCCTTCGACGGGGACGTCACCCTGTCGACCGGCTCGGCCCGCGTCTACACCGGTACAGCGAAGGTCAGCTCCACCGTCCAGGCCGGGTCCTACAACGTCGACGTCGACTGTGACGGCGGTACGTCGACCTACAGCTTCACGGTGTCCGGGGCAGTCGTGCCGACTCCGATGCCGACGATGCCGAATCCGCTCCCGAACCGTGGTGTCCACGCCGGTGTGGGCGGTTCCCAGGGCGGTATGGACCCCGCGTACATCGCAGGCGGTGTCGGCCTGGTCTCGGCGGCGGGCGGCTACGCCTGGCTCCGGTCGCGCAGGCCGCGCGAGGAGTAGCGGCCGGCTTCGAGGCGGCGCAGGGTGCCCTGGCACACCGGCAGGGAAGGCCGGTGCAGTGGGGCTCCGCGCTGGGGGTCAGGTGTGCAGGTCGAAGCCGACCGGATCGTCGGGGGCGGCCGCGCAGGCGGCGTAGACCGTGTGGGTGCCGCTGTGCGGCTTCACGTCGGCGGTGACGACCGCTTCGCCGGTCAGGGTGTGGCTGTCCGGCCCCGTGGGCTTGAGGTCGACCGGCTCGACGGGCGTGTGAGCGGTCGTGCCGTCGCCGACGAGCTGCCCCTCGGCGCGGGCGCCGGCCTCCGGATCGGGACAGCCGGTCAGGGTGACGGCGACGTGGTCCCCGGCGCGCACGGTGGCGGGGCTGAGGGTCAGTGTGGGGTGGTCGGCGGGCACGTGGGTGCTGATGACGGACGTCGTCAGGGTGGCGACGGCCAGGGTGCCTGCCAGGGCGAGCTCGGCGAACACGCGGGTCTCCAGGGTCAGGTGAGCGGGGCTTTGCACGCGATGCGATGCGTGGCCTGTTCGGGGACGAGTCCGAGGGGTTTGCCCGTGGAGCGCTCCGCGGTCTTGCGGGCGATCTGGCCGACGATGTGTGCGGCGGGCTGGATCTCCTCGCGGGGCGTGGAGTGCGGGGCGTCTGCCGGTACGTGGGGCGGGGCGGCGAACGCGGCGACGGTCGGCAGGGCGGTGGCGGCGAGAGCGCCGCACACGATGAGCAGGGCTCGCAGACGCGCGGACACGAGGCGTCGGACCTTCCAACTGGTGGCGGGCACCGAGGCCCGCCCCGGATTGCGTCCCACAGCATCCTGGGCGGGCCTCGGTCGGGGAGGTTGCTCACCGCCGGTCATGGAGGAGGCCGTGGCGGTGAGCGGTCAGGACGGCGCTGTCCTGGTCGGGGGTGGTGGTCCGGCGCGCTCCCGTCGAGGGATCTCCCGCCCTCGCGGGGGCGCCGGACCGTCCCGCCGTCAGACGGCGGGAGTCAGGGTGACCGTGCCCGGGTCGGTGGAGGGGACGATCGGTGCCGGGGCGGGCTTGGTGTCCTCGTCCGGCTGGGGCTTGGTGTCCTGGTCGACGAGGCCGCCGTCGTGCTCATCGGGCACGACGGGGTCGGGGTCCGGGGTCGGGTCGGGGTCCGGCGTCGGGTCCGGGTCCGGAGTGGGAGCCGGGGCGGGAGCCTGGTCGATCCACGACTTCAGCGAGCCGTCCGGATTCAGCACGACGTGCATGCCGTTGTGCTCGCCCGCGGCGGAGCGGCCGTGGGCGTCCAAGGTGCCCAGACCCGCCATGGAGGCCTGCCAGTGGTTCGGGGCGAGCTTGTAGATGCGCGCCATCGAACCGTCGGCGAGGGTGTCGTTGCGTACGTGCTCACGCTTGTTGGGCTGCGGCTTGGGCTTGGGCTTGGGCTGCGGCTTGGCGCGGTCGGCCCAGGAGGTGACCTGCCCGTACTTGCTGAGCTTGACGTGCAAGCCGTTGAGGTTCGCGGCCTTGGACTTGCCGAAGGCGCTCAGCACCGCGATCTTCTTGCCGTGGAACAGGATGTCGGCCTGGTACTTGTTCTTGCCGAGCTTGTAGACCTTCGCGGTGTGCCCCTTCGAGGCCAGCTTCACGGTCTTCACGTAGACGCGCTTCGTCTTCGTGTGGTGCGCGGCGGCTTCGACGGAGGCCGGGGCCTGGTGCTGGGTGGCGGCCAGGGCGCCGGAGGCGGCGCCGAGGGTGATCGCCGTGGTGGCGGTCGCGGTGATGATGCCGGTACGCAGGGCGCGGGGGGTCATACGCATGGGAAAGGGGCCCTCTCGGGTCGCGGTTCTCGTGGTGATGGCCGCCGAGCCGGTTGCTCCGTGGCGACATCTACGAAGTTACGCACCCCACATCAAGCTCACCCATAGAGGATGTAACGACCAAAAGGCATACATAACGCAAATTCTTCACAGCGTGCCGCGGGTGGCAGGAAATCCTCTGGTGGCGCCCTTCCGGTGCCCCGCGCCCCGCTCCGGCGGCTACTGGGCGTAGAGGAAGTTCTGGCCACCGTCGGTGGTGGCTTTGACGGTGAGGGAGCCGTCGAGGCCGCCGCCGTGCAGCGTCAGCCGGGAGCCCTTCAGCTCGGCGCCGCCCTCGCCGGGCTTGATGGGGATGGCGAAGTAGCCCTTGCCGTCCTGGTCGATCTCCCCGACCGTGACGTTCTCCGCGCGCAGCCGGCCGCCGGCGGGCTTGAAGGTCACTTTCGCCTCGGGCGTGATCGTGACGGGGAGTTCCTCGGTGGTGTAGAAGCCCTTGCCGCCCATGCTTCCCGAGACCGATTCCACGGGCAGCATGAGCACGCTGTGCCCGGCGTCCTGGACGTTCTTGACGAAGGGGTCGATCGACTTGGCCAGCTCCGCGTTGGTGGACTTCACGCCCTTGTCGATGCCCTCTTGCACGTTGTCCGGGGCCTTCTGGGCGTCCGAGGGGGCAACGCCCTTGAGGAGTTCCGCCAGGGGTGTGGTGGGTTCGGTGGTGAGTTTCTTCTTGAAGTCCTTGCCCTGGGCGTCGGCGTTGAGCAGCGCGACGGTGCCGATCGCGTAGGGCTCGATTCCCTTGGACGCGACGGCCATCGGCTTCAGCGTCGTGGCGAGTCGGTCCCGTACCTGCGCGGCGTCGGTCGGCTTGTCGACCTCGGTCATGGCCAGCGTGTACTGCTCGAAGTACTTGGCGGTGCCTTCCAACAGGTCCGTCGCGTCCTGGCCCTTGGCGTCGTCGGGGTAGTCCTTGCGCCACTCGGCGTTCCACCAGGCGGCTTCGGACAGGTGCTGGTCGCGCTCGTCGGGGCTGGTGAGAGCGGACAGGAGGCTGTTGTAGACCATGGCCCGGTCCACGCGCGGGCCCGACTTGAGCGGGTACATCTCGGTGCGGTCGCCTTCGTCCTGCTCGTTGAGCGTCTTCAGCGAGGGCCACTGCCGGGGCTCGTTCTGGACGTAGGGGTGGAACTGTTCGTGGCCGGCCAGAGCGAAGGTGTACCCGGGCTGGGGTGCGGTGAGCCCCGTCGGGTCGGACTTCTGGCCGCGTCCCAGGTCCTTCGGCACGTGGATGATCAGCGAGGGCTTGTCGTCCCAGGTGACGACGTCGAAGGCGTCCTCGGCCGGGATGTCGATCTTCGCCTTCTCCAGGTCCTCGGCAGACACCGTCGTCTTGCCGTGCGTGTCCACGGCGAACGTGTCGGTTCCGTCGGTGAGCAGCAGGTTGTGGCCGGCGAAGTCGGCGCCCGGCCAGACCTGGCCGGTGTGCGGCCAGGCTGTCGCCACGTCCTTCTGTACCCGGTCGACCAGTTCGTCGAAGGAACGGGGCGCCCCCGTCGAAGCATCCTGGGGCTCAGCGGCCTGGGTCGTGGTGCAGCCGGCCGCCACGAGGGCGACGAGGGCCAGGCCGATCCGGGGGCGTAGCTGACCGGGCATGCGCATGAGAAGGAGCTCCCACCGGTGGAAGGGACACGTACCCCTGCCACGCTGGCGCCGGCCTCGCGTGCGGGCCTGCTGGGTCATCTGTACGGGTGCACGCCTTACGCCGGGTGGCGCAGTGGTGCGGTCGTCCGACGGTGGGCGCTCGACAGTGGACGTATGCCCCTCACACACGTAAAGCGCGGCAGGACCCGGCGTACGGGTGCCGCCTGCGCGCTCACGACTCTTGTTGCCGCCGTGGCGCTGACAGGGTGCGGAACGGAGGACCTGGTCGGCGGCGGCGTTGCCCGCACGGGCGCGTCCCAGGCCGGGAAGGCGGCCTTCCAGGCGGCAGGGCACCCCCTCAAGGGCAAGCTGACCTGCTCGAGCGACGACACGTCCGACTCCCGCATGGTCGTCACCTGCACGGGCACCACCGAGGACGGCGAGCCCGCGAAGATGACCGCCGACCTGGGCACGGACTCCCAGGTCGTCAGTGGCGACAACCCGAAGGTCCGGGGTGCCTCCATCACGGGAACCGTCGGCGGCCGGCAGGTCTTCAAGAAGGACTGCATCGGGAACTGCTGAGGTTCCCGCCCCCGCGGTGCGGGTGGCATGGCGGCGTCGGCCCCATGCGCCGCGGGAACCGATGGATCAGGGCTTCACGAACTGCACGGCGTACAGGCGCGGGTAGCTGTAGCGCTCGTAGCGCACGGCTTTGACCATGGCCCGGATGAGCAGCACCCAGGAACCGATCTCCCATGCGGCGAACAGGACGATCCAGCCGATGAACCAGTAGCCGACGCTGAAGCTCAGCGTGGCGAAGACCGGGAGGAACAGCAGCAGTGCGAATCCCGCGAGCCACAGGACGTGGGTGAGGGCGAAGTTCAGGGCTGTCGTGGCGTTGCGCCGGGTGTGGGCGTCCTTGGCCTTGCGGCGCAGGAGGAACGGCACGATCGCGCCGAAGGGCAGGAGGGCCAGGATCTTGGCGAGCGCGAGGCTGAAGTGCGCCCAGAAGGCCTTGTCGGTGTCGTGGAAGGCGGCCGCGCCGCGCGGATGAGCGGGCCGAGGCCAGGCCTGCTGCGTGGTCATGGTGTTCACGGTGGTCATGGGCGTCATGTGTATGGCTCCCCGTCGGCCCCCCTGGGTGACCACTCCACCGTAGGAGACGCAGGTCACAGTGCCCGCAGGCTTGTGTAACAGGCACCCTGCGACTTCCCGTCGGGCGGCTGACGGCGCGGAGCCGGTCAGTGGCGGCGGACCAGGGGGAAGGGGAGGGTCTCGCGGATGGTGCGGCCGGTGAGGAACATGACGAGCCGGTCGACGCCGATGCCGAGGCCGCCGGTGGGCGGCATCGCGTATTCGAGGGCGTCGAGGAAGTCCTCGTCGAGCTCCATGGCCTCGGGGTCCCCTCCGGCGGCGAGCAGCGATTGCGCGGTGAGGCGGCGGCGTTGCTCGACGGGATCGGTCAACTCGCTGTACGCGGTGCCCAGTTCGGTGCCGAAGGCGACCAGGTCCCAGCGCTCGGCGAGGCGGGGGTCGAGGCGGTGCTGGCGGGTCAGCGGGGAGACGTCGGTGGGGAAGTCCTTGTAGAAGGTGGGCAGTTGCGTCTTCTCCTCGACGAGCCGCTCGTACATCTCCAGGACGACGTCGCCGCGTTGGTCGTCCGGGGTGTACGGCACGTCGGCACGGTCGCAGTGCCGGTGCAGGGCGTCGAGGGAGGTGTCGGCGTCGATCTCCTCGCCCAGCGCCTCGGAGATCGCGCCGTAGACGGTCTTGACCGGCCAGGCCCCTGAAATGTCGTGCTCGACGCCGTTCTTGCGGGCGACGGGGGAGCCGAACGCGGCCGTGGCGGCGCCCTGGATGAGCTCTCGGGTCAGGTGCAGCATGTCGTCGTAGTCGGCGAAGGCCTGGTAGGCCTCCAGCATGGTGAATTCGGGGTTGTGCTTGTAGGAGACGCCTTCGTTGCGGAAGGTGCGGCCCATCTCGAAGACCTTCTCCATGCCGCCGACGCACAGCCGCTTGAGATACAGCTCCGGGGCGATGCGCAGATACAGGTCGAGGTCGTAGGCGTTGATGTGGGTGGTGAAGGGGCGGGCGTTGGCGCCGCCGTGGATCTGCTGGAGCATCGGCGTCTCGACCTCCAGGTAGCCGCGCTCCAACAGGCCCTGGCGCAGGGCCTGGACGGCACTGGAGCGGGCGCGGACGATGTCGCGCGCGTCGGGGCTGGCGATCAGGTCGACGTAGCGGTTGCGGACCTTGGCCTCGGGGTCGGTGAGGCCGCGTCGTTTGTCGGGCAGCGGGCGCAGGCACTTGCCGGTGAGCTGCCAGTCGGCGACGAAGACGGTGAGGGTGCCCCTGTCGCTGGCGCCGACCTCGCCGGTGGCGGTGAGGTGGTCGCCGATGTCGGTGCCGGAGGTGAACGCGTCGACGAGGTCCTGGCCCGATCGGTCGCGGGTCAGGGCGAGTTGACGGTCCCCGGTCCAGTCCCTGAGCACGGCGAAGACGATGCCGCCGAAGTCGCGGACCATCATGAGGCGGCCGGCGACGGTGACCGTGCTGCCGGTGAGGTCTTCCGTGAGGGCGGCGAGGGCGTGGCTGCGGGCGGGCAGCCCGACCGGGTAGGGGTCGATGCCGGCGTCGCGCAGCCGGTCCAGTTTGCGGTGGCGCACGCGGATCTGGTCGGGCAGCCGGGCGGGGCCGGTCTCCTCGGGTCCCGTCAGGCCCAGGGCCTCGATGGGCGGCAGGCCCTCGGTCGTGGCCGGTGTGGTGACACCGTCCGGGTGGCGCCGCTTGCCCCACAGCTTGCGCAGCGACGGTACGGAGACGAACCCCTCGGCGATGCCGGACGCCAGGCCGATGCGGGCGAGGAAGGCGGTGTCGCCGTAACAGATGAAGCGCGGGTACCACTCGGGGTGGTACTTGGCGTTCGAGCGGTAGAGGGCTTCGAGCTGCCACCAGCGGGAGAAGAAGAGGAGCAGGTTGCGCCACAGGCGCAGGACGGGACCCGCGCCGATGCGGGCGCCCTCCTCGAAGACGGAGCGGAAGACGGCGAAGTTCAGGGAGACGCGCCGGATGCCGAGCCTGCCTGCCGCGTCGCACAGTTCGGCGACCATGAACTCCATGATGCCGTTGGGTGCGCTGCGGTCCCGGCGCATCAGGTCGAGCGAGACACCGTCCTTGCCCCAGGGCACGAAGGACAGCAGGGCCAGCAGGCGGCCGTCGGCGTCGAGGGCTTCGAGGAGGACGCAGTCGCCGTCCTGCGGGTCGCCGAGCCGGTCGAGAGCCATGGAGAAGCCGCGTTCGGTCTCGGTGTCGCGCCAGGCGTCGGCCTTGTCGACGATCGCCTCCATCTCCTCGTCGGTGAGGGTGGCGTGGCGGCGGATGCGGCAGGTGGCGCCGGTGCGGCGCACCCGGCCGACGGCTTGGCGGGCGACGCGCATGTCGCGGCCGTCGAGGTCGAAGTCGGCGACGTTCAGGATCGCCTCGTCGCCGAGCTGCAGGGCGCCGAGCCCGGACCGTGCGAACGCGGTGGCGCCCTCTTCGGAGGCGCCCATGACCGCCGGGGACCAGCCGTAGCGGCGGGCTACGTCGAGCCAGGCGTCGATGGCGTGCGGCCAGGCCTCGCGGTCGCCGACGGGATCACCGCTGCCGAGGCAGACACCCGCCTCCACGCGGTAGGTGACGGCCGCCTTGCCGCTGGGGGAGAAGACCACGGCCTTGTCGCGGCGGGTGGCGAAGTAGCCGAGGGAGTCCTGGGATCCGTAGGCGCCCAGCAGGGCGCGGATGCGGGCCTCCTCGTCGCCGTGCAGGGCCGCCTCCATGCGCTGCGACCGGAACAGCACCGCGCAGGCGTTGAGGAGGGCGAGCGCGCCGAACAGGCCGAGGAAGAAGTACAGCGGCCGGGGCGGACTGCCGTCGTAGGAGCCGGCCGACACCAGCCCACCGCACACGCGGTCCGCCGCCCACAGCAGACGCTGACCGGATCGAAGAGTCCCGGGGAAGAGCGCCACCAGCCCCCAGCCGGCCGCCACGGCCACGACGAGCCCCAGCAGGAGAGCGCCCAACGCCCGGCGCACCGAGCCGCGCCTCGTGCGGGCGTAGAACTCACCCCGCGCCACCCACAGGACGGCGAAGACGAGCGCGCACACGATCAACGAAGGCAGCGAGTCCGAGAACAGTCCGACACCGACACCCAGCGCATCCACCGCGATCAGCAGTCCGAGGTAGACCATGACCAGCCACCAGGCGACCTTCTTGCGCGCCGCGGTGGCCCCGGCGAGCAGCAGCAGGAAGGCGGCGTAGGCGAGGTTCGCGCGGACCGG
>NZ_JAAGMG010000033.1 GCF_010548525.1 Streptomyces sp. SID14478 | reverse complement strand
GCCCCCGCCTTGGGCAGTCTGCCGCCTGGGGCGGCAGGGTGGGCAAGGCGGCACCCCAGCGCCGGGTCACCGTCAGCATCGGGGCGGACATCAGCGCGGGGATGGTGGCGGCCAGCGCCGGGCAACCGTCAGCATCCGGGCGCGCATCAGCGCGGAGGTCGGTGGCGGCCAGCGCCGGGCAACCGTCAGCATCCGGGCGCGCATCAGCGCGGAGGTCGGTGGCGGCCAGCGCCGGGCGACCGTCAGGGGGCTGTTACCCCTACCGGTGAGGGGTTCCTTTTGTTGTGGGGTTCCTAATTGACGGGGCGTCAGACACACTGGCGCGATGTTGCGGACTTGGGTGCGAGGGCGTCGTGGGGCCGCCGTGGGTGCCGCCTCGGTGGCCGTGGTGTGTCTGGGCGCGGGGGCCGCCGTCGGTTTCGGCGGGGGCGACGGGCGGGACCCGTACGTCGCCGTGGGGGCTGCCGGAGGGTCGCCCGGTGAGTCGGGGGCCGGCGTCGCGCCCACCGGCAAGGTGCGGCTCGTGCCGTTGGACTCCGCCCCGCCCAAGTCATCGGAGTCATCGAAATCGCCCGGGTCGGCCAAGTCGCCGAAGGCGCCGAAGTCGCATGGTGCGTCGAAGGACTCGGAGTCGCCGGGGCGGGCCCCCGGGGCGTCGGCGTCGGCCTCGTCCCGTAAGGGTGGGGGCGCTGCCGTGGAGGGAACGCGGGGCGGTCTAGGTGCGGGGAACCCGGGGGGTGCGCCCGGGAGTTCGGCGCCCGGGAGTCCGGCCGGTGGGGGCGGGGCGACGGCTCCGGCCGGGCCCGCTGCCCTCAAGGTGGGCACGCCCGAGCTGAAGGGCACCGACAAGCGGTGGTGCCAGGACGTGACGCTGGCGCTGCGCAACTCCGGTGGCAGCGCCGTGCGTTCGGGCACGGTGACGTTCGGGACGCACATCATCGGCGGGCTCGGGATCGACTGGGCGACCATCGAGTCCACCGAGAAGCTCCCCGTGCCCATCGCGGCCGGGGCCGAGACCAAGAAGACCTGGACGGTGTGCGTCGACTCCTGGCGCGTACCGCTGGGGATGCACCTGGAGACCCGCGACGTCTCCGTCGACTGGAAGTAGCCGAATCGACCTCGCGGGCCTGAACTACGGGTGCGTACGCGCTACTTGAGCGCGAGCCACGCCACCGCCGCGATCACGATGACGGCGACCACGATGCCGACGATCAGACCCGCGCTCGGGCCGGACTTCACCGGAGCCGCCTGCGCGCGCGTAGTAGGGGTGCCGCCCTCGTCGACGAAGGCGCGGAACATCTGGGTGCTGCCCGCGGGGTCGTAGTTGCCTTCGGGGCCCGGGCCCTGGGGGTTGTGTGCCATGGGGCAGGACCCTAGCGAATCGGCGCGACGGGCGCCACAGTCCGCTCATAGGTCACTTGAGCTGCAGTTTTACTCTTCCACACCTTGCCTTTGCCGTTATTTTAGGGTCGAACGCCCCTTTTAGTTTGCCTGCGGCAACCAACTGCTTCTATGGTTGCCGCAAGCAACAAATAAGGTTTTGGTCAGGAGGTGCTGTGGCAGCGCAGCGTCATTACGACGAACTCGCCCGACAGCTCAGTGCCTTCGGCGCCGTCAAAAGGGATATGGCGCGCATCCTGCCCCACGACTGCCCGGCCGGCTCGGCCGCCGTCCTCACGCTCCTCGAGCGGTACGGCGACATGCGGATGAGCAAGCTCGCCGAGCTGCTGGCCGTGGACATGTCCGTGGCCAGCCGGCACGTGGCCCACGCCGCCGACCGCGGCTGGATCGAGCGCCTCCCCGACCCCGCCGACAAGCGCTCGCGCATCCTCACGCTCACTGCCGAGGGGCACGAGCGGATGGAGGACCTCGCCGTGCGGACGACACAGTTGCTCGCCGTGCGGCTGAGCGACTGGTCCGACGACGAGGTCGGCCAGTTGATCGCCCTCATGTCGCGACTGCGCGACAGCTTCGGGGACTGCCGGACGACGACGTCCCGCGGCCATGTCCCCGTCGCCGCGGAGGCTTCCGCTGCAGTTCAGACCACCCGTACACCCGCGTAACGTAAGAAAAGGACTCCCATGGCAACATCCACACCGTCCGGTGTGCGGGGCAGCCATGCCGCCAAGCACGGAGGCCATGCCCCCGACGCCGGCGCTCCGATGACGCACCGTCAGATCATGGAGGCGCTGTCCGGGCTGCTGCTCGGCATGTTCGTCGCGATCCTGTCGTCGACGATCGTCACCAACGCTCTCCCCGAGATCGTCGGCGACCTCGGCGGCGGCCAGTCCGCCTACACCTGGGTCGTCACCGCCTCGCTGCTCGCGATGACGGCGACCACGCCCCTGTGGGGCAAGCTCGCCGACATCTTCAGCAAGAAGGCGCTCGTCCAGATAGCCCTGATCGTCTACGTCGGCGGCTCGGTCGTGGCGGGGCTCTCGCAGAACCCCAGCATGCTGATCGCCTGCCGCGTGGTCCAGGGCATCGGCGTGGGCGGTCTGTCCGCCCTCGCGCAGATCGTGATGGCCGCGATGATCTCCCCGCGCGAGCGGGGCCGCTACTCCGGCTACCTCGGTGCGACCTTCGCCGTCGCCACCGTCGGCGGCCCGCTGCTCGGCGGTGTCATCACCGACACCTCGTGGCTCGGCTGGCGCTGGTGCTTCTACGTCGGCGTGCCCTTCGCGATCATCGCGCTCATCGTCCTGCAGAAGACGCTGAAGCTCCCCACGGTCAGGCGTGACAACGTCAAGGTCGACTGGGCCGGTGCCTTCTTCATCACCGCCGCGGTCTGCACCCTGCTCCTGTGGGTGACCTTCGCCGACGACAAGTACGACTGGATGTCGTGGCAGACCGGCGCGATGGTGGGCGGCGCGGTCGTGCTCGCCCTGATCTTCATCCTCGTGGAGAGCAAGGCCGCCGAGCCGATCATCCCGCTGCGGCTCTTCCGCAACCGCACCATCACGCTCGCCTCGATCGCCTCGCTCTTCGTGGGCGTCGCGATGTTCACGGGCACCGTGTTCTTCTCGCAGTACTTCCAGCTGGCGCGCGGCAAGTCGCCGACGATGTCCGGTGTCATGACGATCCCGATGATCGGCGGCCTGTTCATCGCGTCGACCGTCGCGGGCCAGGTCATCACCAAGACCGGCAAGTGGAAGGCGTGGCTGGTCTCCGGCGGCGTGCTCATCACGGCGGGCCTCGGCCTGCTCGGCACGATCCGCTACGACACCGCCTACTGGCACGTCGCGATCTACATGGCCCTCATGGGTCTCGGCATCGGCATGATGATGCAGAACCTCGTGCTCTGCACCCAGAACCAGGTCGCCCCGCAGGACATCGGCTCGGCCAGCTCCACGGTCACCTTCTTCCGCTCCCTCGGTGGTGCGATGGGTGTCTCGGCGCTCGGTTCGATCATGTCGACGCGGATCTCGCACTACGTCACGGACGGCCTCGCCGACCTCGGCCCCAAGGGCGCGGCCCTCGGCCACGCCGGCACCGGCGGCGGCGCCATCCCGGACCTGGACAGGCTGCCCGCGCCGCTGCGCACCATCATGGAGAGCTCCTACGGGCACGGCATCGCCGACGTCTTCCTGATCGCCGCGCCGATCGCCCTGCTCGCTCTTCTCGCCACACTGTTCATCAAGGAGGTTCCGCTGCGTACGACGGGCGGCCTGGACCAGGCCAAGCAGACCGAGACGCCGGCTTCCGGCGCCCCCGCCACCACCCCCGCCGAGGCCCCGGCCGCCACCCCTGCTCCCGTCGAGGAGCGGATGCCGAGCCTGGTCGGCGCGGGAGCACCCGCCGCCGACACGCAGACCCAGCGGCTCGCCGCCGTCGCGTCCGTCGCCGGTGACGTGCCGGCGCAGACCACGGGCAACGGCACCGCGGTCCGCGGCTACGTCCGCGGCAACGAGTCCGCACCGGTCTCCCGCGCGGCGATCACGCTGATCTCGCTCGGCGGACGGCAGCTGGGCCGCGCGGTGGCCCAGGGCGACGGCTCGTACACGGTCGACGCCCCCGGGGCCGGCTCGTACGTGCTGATCGCCTCGGCCGACGGCTACCAGCCGCAGGCCTCCACCGTCGTCGTCGGCGAGGAGCCGGTCACGTACGACATCCTGCTGAGCGGCACGAGCGGACTCAGCGGTGTGGTCAAGGCCGCCGAGACCAAGGCGCCCGTCATCGGCGCCATGGTGATCGTGACCGATGTGCGCGGCGACGTGCTCGCCACCGGACTCTCCGGCCAGGACGGCGAGTTCACCTTCGCCGAGCTGGTGCCCGGCCCGGTGACCGTCGCGGTGAACGCGGCCGGACACCGTCCGCAGGCGCTGCCCGTCGAGGTCGCCGGCACGGGTGTCACCCGCATCGACGTCGAGCTGAACTCCGGCTCCCAGGTGCAGGGCACCGTGCGGGCCGCGGGCCACGGCCTCAACGACGCGCGGGTCACGCTGATCGACGCCGCCGGCAACGTGGTCGCGACCTCGACCACCGGTGACGACGGCGCGTACGCCTTCACCGACCTGGACGGCGGCGAGTACACGGTCATCGCGACCGGCTACCCGCCGGTGGCCTCGCACCTGACCGTGCAGGGCAGTGGCGTCGACAGCCACGACATCGAGCTCTCCCACCCGGGCGAGTAGCGAGCGCCGGGCCGGGCGGTCCGCGTTTCGAGCGGAGACGCGGACCGCCCCCGGCCCGGTGGTGAGAATGGGCCCCGGACCCGGTGGCGTCGTCAACGGCAGGGGACGGCCGAAGACGTCACGGGCCGGGGCCCTTTCACGTGGGGGATGTCCTCAATTCCCTTACGTATATGAGTACTTGAGCTAGGAGATGTGGACGCATGGGACTGAGCGCGCGGATCCGGACGCGGGACGGGTGGGCTCTGCCGCACGCCGTCGTCACGGTGACCGACATGACGGGCGCGCAGGTGCTGCGGGCCGAGGCCGACGACGAGGGCGCCGTGCACGACGCGTCCGCCCTCACCCCGGGTCCGTACACCGTGATCGTGACCGCCGTCGGGTACGCGCCCGCGGCGTCCACCGCCATGGTGACGGCGACCGGCCGCGCCGAGGTCGGCACCGTGGTGCTGGCCCGGCAGGGCGGCGCGGAGCTGCCGCCGCCCGGGCCCTGGACGGTCGACCCGGCGCACTCCACGGTCGCCGCCACCGCGCAGCACCTGGGGATCACGTCCGTGCACGGGCGGTTCACCGACTTCACGGCGCGCGTCGACATCGCGCAGGACGTGGAGAAGTCCCGGGTCGAGGCCGTCATCAGGTCGGCGTCCATCGACACGGGCAACGGCATGCGCGACGGTCACCTGAAGTCCCCGGACTTCCTGGACGTCGAGACGTACCCCGAGCTGACCTACCGCTCGACCGGCCTGAGCCCGGCGGGCCCGGACCGCTGGACGGTGCACGGCGAGCTGACCATGCGCGGCGTGGTCCGCCAGGTGGACCTCGACCTGAGCTACCTCGGCACCGGCGCCGACCCGTGGGGCGGCACGCGCGCCGCGTTCAAGGCGGTCGCCGAGCTGAAGCGCGAGGACTTCGCCATGAACTACAACCAGGTCGTCCAGGCCGGCATCGCGGCGATCGGCGCGACGCTGAAGGTGGAGCTCGACATCCAGGCGGTCCAGGGCGACGCGCTGCCCACCGTGTGACCGTGGCGGGGGCGGGCGCGGGGACCGCGGGTAATTAGGGTGGGGGCATGGCTCCGAACATCGCGACCAACACCCGTGTGTCCCTCGCCGAGTTGCTCGACTTCGTACGCCCCCGCCACCGCGCCCTGCTGATCACCGCCCGCGCCGACGGCACCCCGCAGGCCTCGCCGCTGACCTGCGGGGTCGACGACTCCGGGCGGATCGTCGTGTCCACCTACCCCGAGCGTGCCAAGACCCGTAACGCCAAGCGGAACCCGCGCGTGAGCGTCCTCGTCCTCAGCGACGAGTGGAACGGCCCCTGGGTCCAGGTCGACGGCACCGCCGAGGTCCTCGACTCCCCCGACTCGGTCGAGCCGCTGGTGGAGTACTTCCGCAACATCTCGGGCGAGCACCCGGACTGGGACGAGTACCGCGCGGCGATGCTCAAGCAGGGCAAGTCCCTCATCCGCATCACCCCCGAGAAGTGGGGCCCCCTCGCCACCGGCGGCTTCCCGGCGCGACTGGCCGAGGAGGGCTGAGGCGCCACCCCCACCCGCCACCATCCCGGACCTCGCCCGCAGGACGGGCGGGGTCCGGGCGGCACGGGAGGGAAGGCGGCGCCTGCAGGCGGTCAGGAGGTGCGGGTCTCCTGGGCGACCAGGGCCTCGATGCCCGCGACGAGCAGGTCGAGCGCCACCTGGAAGTCGGCGTCGCGCATCTCCTCGACCGACTGCCCGTCCTCCGCGGCCGCCCGCATGTCCTCGGCGTGCCGGAAGTCCTCGGCCATCTCGGCCGGCACCCGGAACGCCGACATCGCCTCGTGGAAGTACTCGTCCTGCGACATCCCCGCGTCGGCGCACCGCTGCCGGAAGTGGCCCTCGATGGTGCCGTAGCCGTACACGAACTGGAAGACGGACGCGATGGCACCGCGCTGTCGCGTCAGCGAGAGGCCGGTGGCGGCGATGACCCGCTGGACCGCGCGGGAGAACTCCAGCGAATTCGGCCCGATGTTGAGGTAGTTGCCCAGCTGCGCCGAGCACCAGGGGTGGCGCACGATCAACGCCCGGTAGGTGGCGGCCAGTTCGCGCACGTGGTCCCGCCAGTCCCCGGCGTCGACGGCCTGCGGGCCCGGCACCACCATCTCGCCGAAGATCCGGTCGAGGGCGAGTTCCAGCAGGTCGTCCTTGGTGTCGACGTACCAGTACACGGACATCGCGGTGACCCCGAGCTCGCCCGCGAGGCGCCGCATGGAGAACTTGGCCAGCCCCTCGGCGTCGAGCAGCCTGACCGTGGCCTCGGTGATCCGCTCCCGGTCCAGGCCACTGGGCTGCTCGCTGCGCCGGCTGCGCGAAGCCCTGGTTCCGGAGTTCGGCGACTCGTCGAGCCAGACGCTCATCCGCGCCTGCTTCGCGCGGTCGGCTGGCTTGGCCATGGCGTACCTTCCCAGGAGTTCCTCGTCCGCGGGCGGGGGCGGCCCCATTCGGAACCCGCCCGTCCGCCCGCTCTTGATGCTATGCGGAAGCCACCACCGCTGAGTCTGCCCTCTCCGCCCGCCGCAGCAACGCCGCGGCCAGCAGTCCCCCGACGAACACGGCAGCGGCACCGACCAACTGACTGGTCTCCAGGCCGGAGGAGAACGCGTCCGCGATACGGGCCTTCTGCCCGGCGGAGTCCGCCGCGGCGAGCGCCGCGGGCAGCGAGGCCGCCGAGACCGAGACGAGCGCGGCGAACCGGGCGTTGAGCACCGCGCCGAGCACGGCGACGCCGAGGCCGTTGCCGAACTCCGCGAGCGTGCCGTTGACGCCCGCGCCGACGCCCGCCTTCTCCGGCGGGATCGCGCTCATGATGGCGTTGGCCATGGCGGGCATCGCGAAGGCGATGCCCACGCCCATGACGACCAGGCCGAACAGCATCCCGCCGTAGCTGTCCCCGCCGAGCACGGCGATCGCCACGAGCCCCGCCGCAAGGCAGCTCATGCCGGCCGCGATGGTGATCGGCGTGCCGATCCGGGCGAGCAGCTTGGCGCCGACGCCGGTGAGGTTCAGGGCGACGATGGTCAGCGCCAGCGGCGCCGTGCGCAGCCCCGCCTCCAACGGCTCGTACCCGAGCACGAATTGGAGGTGCTGAGTGAGCAGGAACAGCGAGCCGCCCATCCCGAAGGCGACCAGGATCGCCCCGGCCACCGCACCCGTGAACTTCTGGTTGCGGAAGAAGTGCATGTCCAGCATCGGGTACGGGATGCGCAGCTCCCACACCACGAACGCCGCCATGAAGACGAGTCCGACGGCCGCCGAGGTGAGCGTGGTGGCCGAGGTCCAGCCCTTGTCGGGGCCGTTGATGATCGCGTAGACGACACCGGTCATGCCGATGGTGGAGAGTACCGCGCCGAGCAGGTCGGGCCGGTCGCCGCGGGGGTTCTTCGACTCCGGCACGAGCGCCACGACGGCGACGAGGCCGATGACCGCGACCGGGATGTTGATGAGGAAGATCGCGCCCCACCAGAAGTGGTCCAGCATCAGGCCGCCGAGCAGCGGGCCGACGGCGAACCCGAGCGAGTTCACGGTCGCCCACAGGCCGATCGCCTTGACCCGCTCGCTGTCGTCGAAGATCTGCACGACGACGGCGAGGGTGGTCGTCATCAGCAGCGCACCGCCGACGCCCATGCCCGCGCGGGCGGCGATCAACTGCCCGGTGGACCCGGCGAGTCCGGCCACCAGCGAGCCGACGCCGAACAGCACGAGGCCCGCCGCGAGCATCTTCTTGCGGCCGTAGCGGTCGGCGGTGGAACCGGCGGTGAGCAGCAGCCCGGACTGCACGAGCGAGTAGGCGCTGATCACCCACTGGATGTCGGACGTCGACGCGTGCAGCTCCCTGGTCAGGGAGGGGATCGCGACGTTCAGGACGGTGTTGTCGAGCAGCACGGTGAGCTGCGCGAGGCAGATGACGCCCAGGATCAGCCACCGCTGGGGATGGCCTCCGGTCGGGCCGGACTGCATGGCGTGATCCGCATTCTCGGCGGTCGTGGCCGTCATGCGTCCCCCTGTTCTTCTACGGTGTATGGCACTGCGTGTCGACATGCACCGTAAGGGATAAGACGTACGGCGTACAAGAAGGTTTTCCGCGGGCCGTTCCGGATACGGTTCCGGCATGCCGATACGCAGCCGCGCACTGACCCAACTGACCTTGTCCGCAGCGCTGTTGACCCTGGCGGTGGGGTCGCCGCCCGCCTCGGCCGCGAGCGGCGGACACGGCGCGGCGGCGCTGCGGATCGCCACGTACAACATCCACGCCGGGTCCGGCATGGACAACGTCTTCGACCTCGACCGGCAGGCCGCGGCGCTGCGGGCGCTCCACGCGGACGTCATCGGCCTCCAGGAGGTCGACGTGCACTGGGACCCGCGCAGCCAGAACCTCGACGTGGCGCGCGAGCTGGCGAAGCGGCTCGGGATGCGGGTGTCGTTCGCCCCGATCTACAGCCTCGACCCGCAGGCCGCGGGCGGACCGCGACGCGAGTACGGGGTGGCCGTGCTGTCCCGCTATCCGGTCCGGGCCGCCGCCAACCACGAGATCACCCGGCTGTCCACGCAGGACCCGAACCCGGTGCCGGCGCCCGCGCCCGGGTTCGGCGAGGTCACGCTGAAGGTGCGCGGAGTGCCCCTGCAGGTGTTCGTGACCCACCTCGACTACCGGGCGGACCCGTCGGTACGGGTCGCACAGGTCGCGGACACCCGGCGGATCATGGCCGCAGAGCGGCGTGCCGTACCGGGCGCGCGCCAGGTGCTGCTCGGCGACTTCAACGCGGCTCCCTCCGCGCCGGAACTGGCGCCGTTGTGGAAGGAGTTGACGGACGCGGGCCCCGCGAGCGGGGGCTCGTACCCGGCCGACGCGCCGGTGCAGCGGATCGACTACGTGGCGGTGGGGGAGGGCGTACGGGTGCGGTCCGCGGTGGTGCCGGACGAGGCGGCGGCGTCGGACCACCGGCCGGTGGTCGCGGAGGTCGCACTGCGCCGGTAGGGCCGGTGCCGCGACAGAGCTGTGCCGGTGCAGCTGCACCGCGAAGGCTGCGTAGATGGAATAGAGCTGCGTAGATGGAGCGGCCGACAGAGCTGCGCCGATGGACGCGGAGGGCCCGCCCCTCCCTCGGGAGGGGCGGGCCTACGGTGGCGTCGTCAGCTCTTCGGCCGGGTCAGGTCGTAGAACGTGGCGTCCCCGACCGTCACCTTCTTGAAGTTGTCCTCCACCCATGACGTGATCTTGGACGCCGACCCGGAGCCCGAACCGCCCGTGCCGCCGCCGGACCCGCCGCCGATGAAGTAGTGGATCTTGCCGTCCGCCACATACCGCTTGAACTGGGCCGGCGTCGGGGACGGGTCCGTGCCGTTGAAGCCGCTGATCGCCATCACCGGGGCGCCGGTGGCCAGTTGGTAGCTGGCCTGGTTCTGGGAGCCGACCGCGGCCGCCGCCCAGGTGTAGTCCTCGGCGTTCTCCTGCAGGAGCTTCTTGGCCTTGCCGGAGACGGTGGCGCCGTTGAGCAGGCCACCCATGCCGCCCATGCCGCCGCGGCCGGCTCCGCCACCGCCTTCGCCTGCGCCCATACGGCCGGGCATGGCTCCCTGCTTCTGGTTCGGCTGCTGATTCGGGCTCTGGTTCTGGTTCGGTTGGTTCTGGTTCGGCTGATTCTGGTTCGGTTGGTTCGGCTGGTTCTGGTTCTGGTTCTGCTGCCGGCCGGGCATGCCTCCGCCGGGGAAGCCGCCCTTGCCTCCCCCGCCTCCGCCCCCGGGGCCGCCGGGGCCTCCGCCCATGCCGCCCCTCATGCTCGCGCCGGACGGGCCGGCCGTCACGATCGAGCCGGTGTGCCCGGTGTTCAGCGTGCTGACGGTGTACGCGGTCGGGCCCGCGAGGGAGGCGACCACGCCCAGCCCGACCGCGCCGATCGCCAGTCGGCGGTCGAGCCGGCCGACGAAGGCGAGGCCGAGGCCCGCCACGAGCCCGCCGACCAGCACGAACCAGCGCAGCCACGGCAGGTGGTCCGGCGTCCGGCCGAGCAGCACGTACCCCCACACCCCCGTGACGCCGACGGCCACTCCTAGCGTCGCGGAGGCCGCGATCCGGGCCCGCTCCTCCCACAGGACCGTGACGCCCATGCCGATCAGCGCCGCGATGTACGGGGCCAGGGCCACCGTGTAGTACTGGTGGAAGATGCCGGCCATGAAGCTGAAGACCAGGCCGGTGGTGACCAGCGAACCGCCCCACGCGAGGAACGCGGCGCGCGCGGTGTCCGTCCGCCGGGCCGTCCACGTCAGGACGACGCCCGCGACGAAGAGGATCAGCGCGGCCGGGATCAGCCAGGAGATCTGGCCGCCGGTCTCCGAGTCGAACATCCGGCCGAGACCGGTCTCGCCCCACTGACCGGTACTGCCGCCCATGCCGCCGCCCCCGCCGCCGACGGAGCCGGTCTCCTCGCCGTTGATGCGGCCGAGGCCGTTGTAGCCGAAGGTCAGTTCAAGGAACGAGTTGTGCTGGGAGCCGCCGATGTACGGGCGCGAGGACGCGGGCCACAGCGTGACGATCGCCACCCACCAGCCGCCCGCGACGGTCATCACGAGCCCGGACAGGGCGAGTTGGCCCAGCCGCCTGCGGAACCGGCCCGGCGCGAGGACCGCGTAGAGCACGGTGAGCGGCGGCAGGACCAAGAAGGCCTGCAGGGTCTTCGTCAGGAAGGCGAGGCCGACGGCCGCACCCGCCCAGAGCAGCCACTTCGTGCGGCCGTGCTCCATGGCGCGCAGTACGCAGGCGACCGTGACGGTCATCAGCAGGGCGAGCAGGGCGTCCGGGTTGTTGAAGCGGAACATCAGCGCGGCGACCGGGACCGTCGCGAGCACGAGCACGGTGATCAGGCCCGCGGCGGCGCTGAACCGGCGGCGTACGGCCCCGTACAGGACGCCTGCCGTGGCCACGCCCATCAGCACCTCGGGCAGGAGGATCGCCCACGAGTTCAGGCCGAGGATCCGCACCGACAGGCCCATCGGCCACAGCGCGGCCGGGGGCTTGTCGACGGTGATGGCGTTCGCCGCGTCGGACGAGCCGAAGAAGAACGCCTTCCAGCTCTCGCTGCCCGCCTGGGCGGCCGCCGAGTAGAAGGAGTTGGCGTAGCCGGACGCCGACAGGTTCCAGAGGTAGGCGAGGGCGAGGGCGGCGAGCAGACCGAGGAAGGCCGGGCGCACCCAGCGCGCGTCCTCGGGCCGGCCGCGCCACACGCGCCGCACGAACCGGTCCCGGGGGCGGCCGTGGCCGCCGACCGCGGGAGGCGACCCGGCGGGCACCACGGGAACGGCACCGGGAGCGGGCGCGCCGCCGGGAGCGGGCGGGAGGTCTGTGGTCATCGCGGAGTCCTGGGATCGAGGTCGAGATCGAGGTCATGGCCGTGGCCGTGGCCGTGGGCCTGGGCGCGGTCTTGGGCCTGGTCAAGGGCGTGAGCCTGGTCAAGGGCGTGGGCGCGTACCGGGTGGAACCGCGCGCCCGCGTCGTCCCGGGCCTGCGGAGCCGGCGGATCCGGTACGGGGGCGGCGGGGGCCGAGGAGGTGCGCTCGGGGAAGACCCAGGCGCGGAAGAGCAGGAAGCGCAGGACGGTGCCCGCGAGGTTGGCCGCGATGAGCACGGCCAGCTCGGTGGCGTGCGAGGGGTCGCCGGAGGCGGCGTGCAGGGCGGCCAGCGAACCGCTGGTCAGCGCCCATCCGATGCCGAAGACGACGATGCCCTGGGCCTGGTGGCGCACGGCTCCGGCGCTGCCGCGCACCCCGAAGGTGAGACGCCGGTTGACGGCGGTGTTGGCGAGCGCCGAGACGAACAGGGCGAGCGCGTTGGCGGCCTGCGCCCCGCAGAACGTACGGAAGCCGGAGTAGAGCAGGAGGTACAGCAGTGTCGACAGGGCGCCGACGACACAGAACCCGACGAGCTGGCGGGCCAACCCTCCTGGCACGCCCGGCAGTTGGCGGTCGCGGGGATCGTCGCCGAAGGGGCGTGCGAGCCGGTCCAGCGGGAGCGAGCCGGTCGCGAGGGCCTTGCCGACGCGCCACACGCCCTTGAGATCGTCGGTGGCCGTCCGCACGATGTGGACGGTCGAGTCCGGGTCGTCGACCCAGTCGACGGGCACTTCGTGGATGCGCAGGCCCGCGCGTTCGGCGAGCACCAGCATCTCCGTGTCGAAGAACCAGCCGGTGTCCTCCACCAGGGGCAGCAGCACCTGCGCGACCTCGCGCCGGATCGCCTTGAAGCCGCACTGGGCGTCGGAGAAGCGGGCCTGGAGCGAACCGCGCAGGATGAGGTTGTAGGCGCGCGAGATGAACTCCCGCTTCGTGCCGCGCACCACCCGGGAGGAACGGGCGAGCCGCGATCCGATGGCGAGGTCCGAGTGGCCCGAGATCAGCGGCGCCACCAGCGGGAGCAGCGCGTTCAGGTCGGTGGACAGGTCGACGTCCATGTAGGCGAGGACCGGGGCGTCGGACGCCGACCACACGGTCCGCAGGGCGCGCCCGCGCCCCTTCTGTTCCAGCCGTCGGTAGCGGACCTCGGGCAGTTCCCCCGTCAGCCCGTGCGCCACCTGGGGCGTGGTGTCCGTGGAGGCGTTGTCCGCGACGGTGATGCGGAAGCGGTAGGGGAAGGTGCCGACCAGGTGGTGGTGGAGCCGGCGCACACACGCGCCGAGGTCCTTCTCCTCGTTGTAGACGGGGATGACGACGTCCAGGACCGGAACGTCGCCGCTGCCCACGGGAAGGTGCTCGCGCGCGGGCAGCGCCCCGAACCTCGCGGCGGTGGGGCCGGGGCCCTCGGAAGAGTCGGTTCGCATACCGGCGACATTCGCCAACTGCCCTGTTAACGCTGTGTGGTGAGGCTTTGCTCTGCCTGTGAGTACCCGGCCGGCTCGTCGTGCAGCGGCAGATGCACCGTGAACACGGTCCTGCCGGGCACGCTGTCGACGGTGACAGCCCCACCGTGGGCGGCCGCGACGGCCTGCACGATGGCGAGCCCGAGCCCGGTGGATCCGGCCTTGCGGGAGCGCGAGGAGTCGCCGCGCGCGAACCGCTCGAAGACGTGCGGCAGCAGCTCGGCGGGGATGCCGGGCCCGTCGTCGCGCACGTCGAGGCAGACCCACGGGCCGTGCCGGTGGACGCGGGCGGTGACGGCGGTGCCGGGCGGGGTGTGCGTCCGGGCGTTCGCGAACAGGTTCACGAGGACCTGGTGCAGGCGCGCGGAATCGGCATGGACGGTGGCCGGCTCGTCGGGCAGCTCCAGGCGCCACTTGTGGTCCTGCCCTGCGGCGCGGGCGTCGCTCAGCGCGTCGACGACGAGGGGCGACACGTCGGTCGGCGCGTACGAGAGCGGCCGGCCGGCGTCGAGCCGGGCGAGCAGCAGCAGGTCCTCGACCAGCCCGGTCATCCGGTGTGCCTCGGACTCGATGCGGCCCAGCGCGTGCCGGGTGTCGGGCCCCTGCTCCTCGCGTCCGCGGCGGGTCAGCTCGGCGTAGCCCCGGATGGAGGCGAGCGGCGTGCGCAGCTCGTGGCTGGCGTCCGCGACGAACTGCCGCACCCGCGTCTCGCTCTGCTGGCGCGACTGGAGGGCCCCGTGCACGTGGTCGAGCATGCGGTTGAGCGCGGCGCCGACCTGCCCGACCTCGGTCCCGGGATCGGCCTCTGCGTCGGGGACGCGTTCGTAGAGGGTGACTTCGCCGCTGTGCAGGGGGAGTTCGGAGACGCGGGTCGCCGTGGCGGCGACGCGGCGCAGGGGGCGGAGGTTGACGCCGACGATGATCGCGCCGGCCACGCCCGCCGCGACCAGCGCGGCCGCGGCGACGCACAGCTCGGTGACGACGAGCGCGTCGACGGTGCTGTCGACCTCGGAGGTGGGGCGGCCCACGTAGTAGTCCCCGTTGGTGCCGGAGACGTACTCGACGCGATAGGAACCGAGACCGGGCAGGTCGACGGTGGCCTTGCCCTTGTCGGTCCTGGGCACGGCGGCCAGCGCCCGCAGCCCGCCGGCCGAGAGGTCCTCGGTGCCGGTCTCCTTGCCGCCCGACGCGTTCGTCCGGTCGACGCTGATCTTCCCCTCGGTGGCCTGGCCGTCGCTGACCTCGGCGCCGATGGTGCCCACCGGTGAGCCCATGGTGACGAACGCCAGCTCGTCGCCATGGCCCTGTGCACCGCCCGGCACCTGCGGGTCCAGTGGCCCCTTGCCGGAGAGCCCGCCGGGCAGGTGCTTCGGCCCCGCCGCCCGCATCGCTATGTTCGACACCTGCTCGTCCAGCTGGTGGTACAGGTACGAGTGCAGCGAGACCGTCGACACGACGCCGATCACGGACGCCACGACGGCCATCAGGGCCACCGTGGAGACGACGAGCCGGGTGCGCAGCGTCCTGGGGCGCCCCCCGCCCCCGCGGCTCACGACACCGTCGTCGCAGCCGGCTTGATCAGGTAGCCGGCCCCGCGGCGCGTGTGGATCATCGGCTCACGCCCGGCGTCGATCTTGCGCCGCAGGTAGGAGATGTACAGCTCGACGACGTTGGCCTGCCCGCCGAAGTCGTAGCTCCACACGCGGTCCAGGATCTGCGCCTTGCTGAGCACGCGCCGCGGATTGCGCATGAGGAAGCGCAGCAGCTCGAACTCGGTGGCGGTGAGGTGGATGTGGGCACCGCCGCGCGACACCTCGTGGCTGTCCTCGTCGAGCAGGAGATCGCCCACGACGAGCACGGAGTCGCTGCGGCGGTCGGCCGCGCCGGTCCTGCGGATCAGTCCGCGCAGCCGTGCGACGACCTCCTCCAGGCTGAACGGCTTGGTGACGTAGTCGTCGCCGCCCGCGGTCAGCCCGGCGATCCGGTCCTCGACGGCGTCCTTGGCGGTCAGGAACAGCACGGGGACGTCGGGCAGCTCGCGGCGCATCCGCCCGAGCACGCTCAGCCCGTCCATGTCCGGCAGCATCATGTCGAGGACGACGGCGTCGGGGCGGAACTCGCGCGCGGTCTGCACGGCTCCGGCCCCGTCACCGGCGGTCCGGATCTGCCAGCCCTCGTAGCGCAGGGCCATGGACAGCAGCTCGGTGATGGACTGCTCGTCGTCCACGACAAGCACCCGGACGGGGCTCCCGTCCGGCCTCAGCAGTTCGGTACGCCCCTGGGGCGAGGTCGTGGTCATGGTGCAACCCTGCGGGCGGCCTCTGAGAACATCCTTTCCCGAACCTGTGAATAGCCTGAGAAACGCACAGGCGCCTCTCAGGCGCCGCTCAGCAGGTCAGTCCGCGACCGGGCGCGACGTGCAGGACCCGGGTGAAGGAGACGTACAGGTCGACCCGGTGCCGCATCTGCGCGGCGTTCCCGCCGTCGCACTCCGCGGTCCCGTTCAGACTGCGGATCGTCTCGCCGAACCCGGCCCGCGACACCATCGCGTCGTGCCCGGTCATGGTCCCCGGCCCGGTCTGCGTGTTCCAGTACCAAAGGGCGGTCATCCAGGCCACGGCCGGATCCTGTTCGACGAGCCAGGGGTTGTGCAGCAGATCGATGCCCAGGGCGTCGCCCGCGGCCTTGTAGTTGAAGTTCCAGCTGAGCATGATCGCGCCGCGCCCGTAGTAGGCGTCGTGCCCGGCGGGACACCCGTAGCTCTGGGTCTCGTCGCAGAAGATCGGGTACGTCGACGTGTTCTGCGCGACGACGTAGTACAGCCCGCCCGTCTCATGGCTGACGTTGGCGAGGAAGGCGGCGGCCTCCCGCTTGCGCAGCGCGCTGCCGCCGGTGTGCGCGAAGCGCGGGTACGCCTCGGTGGCCTCGACCAGGCCCTCGTACGTGAAGAAGGAGTTCCGCTCGGGGAACATCCGCTCGAACTGCGCCTCGCTGACGACGAACCGCCCCTTGCCGTGCGGGGCGGCGGCGGACGCCGGGCCCGGCACGACGACCGCGCCGAGCAGTCCGACCGCGGCGGCCATCACCCACAGCACACACCGTCTCAACACACCTGCTCCTCCGGGTAGTCGGCCTGGCCCGGCCACTTGGTCTGGACCAATAGGTTCGCGCCCTACTTACCCATCTCCCACGGAGCCCACTCGCCACCGCCGAAGCCCACTTGCCGCTCGCCTCGCCCGTCCTTCGCGGTCCTCACTCGAGGAACAGCTCCGCGCCGTTCCGGTAGCACACGGCCCGCACCCACTCGCTCCCGAAGCCCAGCCGCTCGATCGCCTCCAGCTGATGCACGTACGGATAGGGGATGTTGGGAAAGTCGCTGCCGAGCAGCACGCGGTCCCCGAGGTCCCGCAGGCGCCCCAACTCCGCGCGGGGAAAGGGCATTTTGCGCTCGCAGAAATCGGTGAAGGCCATCGTCGTGTCGAGCCGGACCTCCTGGTGACGCTCGGCCAGGTCCAGGAACTGCGCGTACTCCGGCATCCCCAGATGCGCCACGACGAGCGGCAGCCGCGGATGCCGCTCCAGGACCCGCGCCATCGGCTCGGGCCCGGTGTGCTTGCCGGGCGCGGGCCCCGAACCGCAGTGCGTCACGACGGGCACCCCGGCCTCGGCGAGCAGCCCCCAGACGGGATCGAGCAGCGGATCGTTCGGGTCGTACGCGCCCACCTGCACATGCGCCTTGAACACCCGGGCCCCGGCCTCGATCGCCCGCCGCACGTACGCCTCCGCGCCCGGCTCGGGAAAGAAGGTGGCGGTGTGCAGACAGTCCGGGGTGCGGGCGGCGAAGTCGGCGGCCCACCCGTTGAGCCACTCGGCCATCCCGGCCTTGTGCGGATACAGCATGGACGTGAAGGCGACGACCCCGAACTCCCGCAGCCGCGCCAGCCGTTGCTCCTCTTCCTCCCGGTACGTGATCGGCCACTCGCTCCCGACGAGCGGCCCGGCCGCGTCGAAGTACGCCCACACCTTGCGCAGCACCCGGTCCGGCATGAAGTGCGTGTGCACGTCGACGAGCCCGGGCAGCCCGTGCCGCGCGCGGAAGCCCGCGACGAGCTCCGCCTCCCGCGGGCCCGCGCCCGGCCTAGTCACGCGCGAACCCGTGGCTGCGCTCCACCTCGGCGATGTGCACGGTGTACTGCTCGTACCACTCGGCCCGCCCCTGCTGCTGCGCCGCCCGGTGCTCGCCGACGGACCGCCACCGCTCGATGGCCGCGACGTCCCGGAAGTACGAGACGGTGATCCCGAGCCCCCCGGGCGTCCGCGCGGACTCGTGCCCGAGATACCCCGGCATCTGCGCCACCAGCTCATCCATCCGGTCGGCGGTCTCCCCGTACCCGCGGTCCCCCGGCGTGCGGACGGAGCTGAACACCACGACGTAATAAGGCAGTTCGAAGGCCGGCAACGGCCGCGCGGCGACAGGCGCCCCGACGTGATCACTCATGCCCCCACGGTCACCCGCCCCCTTCCGCCCTGTCCACCCTTTCCGACATCCCGGCGCCGGGGTCTCCTGACCAGGACCCCAGCAAGCCTGGATCGGCCCGACCCGCCCGCCCGGCCGGGCTGGATCGGCCCGACCCGCCCGGCCGGCCCGATCCAGGCGGCAGACGGCAGACGGCAGACCACAAGTGCCGGGTGACGGACGACGGACGACGGGCGACGGGCGACGGGCAACGGGCGACGGGCGACGGGCAACGGGCAACAGGTCACCGGCATCAGGTCACCGGCAATAGGTCACCGGCGGCAAGGGGCCACCGGCGGCAAGGCCACAGCCGCTAGAACAGCCCGCCCTGCACCGCGGGCACCTCCCGCACCACGACCCCCTCCCCACTCGCGTCCCCGGCCGCCCGCTCCAGCGGCCAGCCGGCCATCACTCGCGTGTCCACCACGAGCCGCCGCCCACCCGGCTCGACGAGATGCAGATCGGGCCCGGCCGCCGCGGTGACCGTCCCCGCCACCAGGGCCCCTTCGGCGAGCCCGCTCACCACCGCGTCCACCCGGTCGATCGCGCGGAGCCCGAACACCTCCCCGTGATCCACGACCCGGCACGGCAGCGGCTCCAGCGACTCGGGCCACCCGCCCCCGAGCCCGCTGGCGACGGCATGCGCCCGCTCCACCTCGGCGCGCCGCGCGTCCGCCCCGGGAAGCACCGCCCTGACCCCGCGCTTCTTCTCGTACGGAATCCGGTCGGGCACCCCGAGCGCCACCCGCAACAGCTCCTCGGCCCGCCGAGCCGCCATCAGGGGCCCGCGCCCCAGCCACGTGAAACAGACGGCCCCTTGCTCCAGCAGCCTGGCGTTCCCCCTCCCCACCCCCGTGATCCCCACCTTCACGAGTCCGTCCCCGAACCACGCCAGATACACGTGGTACGGCCGCGGATCATCGGCCATGGTGTCCGCGGCGACGGACCGCGCCCGGTCGATCCCCGCACACTCCGCGCACTGCGCCCGCGTCCCGCGCACCGGAACGGCCTCCCGCCCCGGACACGGCGTCCGCCGCCCCGCGCGCCACACCCCGAGACACCTCCGCGGCCCCCCGACCCGAAAGGCGACGGCTTCCCCGAACCCCACCCCGCTCTCCCGCTCGCCCCCGTCGCCCCCTGTCCACCCGAACCCCGGCCCACCCGCGCCCCACCGCATCCCGGTGCACCACCACGTCATACGGCCAGCATGACGCAGCCCACTGACAACACGAAGAAGCCCCCGGAGGATCTCCGGGGGCTTCTTCTCTATGTGCACTCGGCAGGATTCGAACCTGCAACCTTCTGATCCGTAGTCAGATGCTCTATCCGTTAAGCTACGAGTGCTTGTCTTTGGTTTTTGCCTTCGCTCCCCGGCCTTTCGGCCCGTTCGCGGCGACAGGAAGAACATTACATGACTGCCGCCGCCATGTGAAATCCGTTAGCCGCACCCGTTGTGAGCTGCGAAAACGACCCCCTGGACGGCGAGAACGACGAAGCCCCGGTCCTCAGGGACCGGGGCTTCGGATCTTGCTGCGGAGGCGGAGGGATTTGAACCCTCGATGGGATGTAAGTCGCGCTCACGAGCCCGGGCGATCCGGGCCCGGCTGACATGTACCCGCTGCCGGACCTCCCGGTGAAGGCATTGGCGAAGCCGTCGGCGTCGCCGTCCACCGGGTACGCAGGTGGCAGCGAGCGCCAGGCCGCAAACCGCAGCTCGTCGGCGAGCACGGCAACATGGGTTGCCGCCGGGGCCAATGTCGTCGTGGTGGTCGGTGTGGTGGCTGCGTTCGCGATCGTGCGCAGACGCAAGCGAGGGTTGGAATCCGCACAGGTTGCCCCACTCGCAGGCCCCGTACGGGTTCCCGCCGTCGTATGGCCCGACCAGCACGAACCCGCAGGACGAGCACCGACGGTATTGAGTCACACTCCAATCCGGCCTGCATGTTTCTGGCACTTGGTACGGGTCTAGGTAGAGATACTCAGGCCCGGATTTGAGTGATCGCACGGACGCGTCACGACTACAACTCTTCGTAGTGTGACGTTCAGTCACCGCGCCCATCACCGCACGGTGGGCGGGAGAACCCCGGTCGTCGGACTCCGGGGGAGACGGGGAGGGAGTCCGCGCATGGCGTGGGACGAGTGGGAGCAGCTAAAAGCAGACGCTGCCGAGCGGCACACCACCCAGATGCAGCTCAACAGCACTCAGGGCGATGGCGGTTTCGCCAAGTCGGCGGGCGGTGGCGTCGACATCCTCGAGCACAGCCGAGGCCCGTGGGCGAGTGCGGCACGGACATCTGACGACCTGCACGGCAGCACCACCGCCGCACGCAGTGATCTGGCGAAGGCCCACGACGGAATGGGCGGCGGGCTCGAGGGATTGGCCAGCATCACCTCCGTCAAGGCCGTGAGCAAGTCGTGGCAGGACCGTCTCGGGCGTGTCCGCGATGAGTGCCGCAGCTTGGAGCCCAAACTGCGGCAGGTCGCGATCGATCTGGGCGAAGCTGACGCCGAAGTGAGCAACAAGGCCAAGGCTGTGACCGTGCCGGGCACGAGGAGGGGCGAGTAAGCCGTGTCCAAGGACTCCGCACTGACCTGGCAGCAGCTTCGGGACCTCAAGCTGGCGGAACTGACCGATGCCGCCGATGGCTGGGGCGCTGCCTCCAAGTTTGCCGACCACGCCCGTGAGCGGGTCGACGGTGACATGAGTGGCAAACTCTCCAAGACTCAGAATTCCGAGTCCTACGACTCCGCAGTCAAACGACTGAAGAGACTCAGCGAGAACTACCACTACATCCACACCGAGGCGGGCCTCATCCGCGGCACCCTCGACGCATTTGCCACCGAACTCGGCGCGCCACAGAATCGTCTGATCGGCGCCCTTGATGAGGCATTCACACTCGGCTTCACCGTCAACGAGTTCGGCGGTGTCACCTACCCTGCGGGCGGCACGAACGGGGCCAGCGGGGGCCCAGTGCCCGGCGGGGCAGTGATGGGCGGTGACGGTACGAGCAAGTCCGGCACGGGCCACAGCGGCCTGGACGGTAATGGCAGATACGACCCGGTGTATGGACCCGCCGGCGCCGGGATGACGAGCCCGAACCCCAACCGGGCAAAAGCTCAGGACATTGCCGACCGGATCGCTCACGCGGTACGCGAAGCCCGCGAGATCGACGACCGATACAGCCCGACCATCCTCAAGTTCAAGGCAGCGCCCGGTCTCGCCGTTGACAGGAAGACATGGGCGGACGTCGCCTCCGACGCCGATAACCTGTCGGTGACCGCCGACGACTACATCAAGAAGCACATCCCGCTCGATGGGTCGCCGACTGACCGTAAGAAGTGGTGGGACGAGCTCAGCCAGTCTCAGCGCGACGAGTACATGTCCGCGTTCCCCGAGGTGATCGGGAACCTGGACGGGATCCCGGCCACCGTCCGAGACGAGGCCAACCGCGAGAACCTCCAGATGCTCATCGGCCAGTTGAGTCAGAGCAATGCCGGTGACGCGAAGGAGAAAATGGACGCGATGGTGAAGATCCAGTCGCAGCTGGAGGCTCCGCATCAAAAGCACCAGATGTACCTGCTGGGCATCGGCGACGAAGGCAACGGCCGTGCCATCGTCGCCTACGGCAATCCGGACACGGCCAAGAACGTCGCCGCATACGTCCCAGGGCTCGAAACACGCTTGGACACCAAGTTCGTCGACGGCACGATGTCCCGCGCTCTGGACACTGCCATCGGTGCGGCCGAGATGGACCGACACACTCCGACGTCCTCGATCGTGTGGCTCGGGTACGACGCGCCTCAGCTGTCCGTCGACGACCTCACCTCCCACAGAAGCGTGCTGTTCCGGGAAGATGCGATGGCCGGCGCCCCGAAGTACAACGAGTTCATGGCCGGTATCTCCGCGGCCAATGAGCACCATTCCGACGCGCACGTGACCGCTATCGGGCACTCGTACGGCTCCCTGACGGTGGGGGAAGCCGCCCAGGCCAAGGGCGGCATTCCCGGCGCTGACGACATTGTCCTGGTCGGAAGCCCGGGGACCGGAGCAGACGATGCGTCTGAACTCAACGTCGGCAAGGGACACGTCTACGTCGGCGCGGCAGAGAACGACGCCGTCACAAAACTCCCTCCGGGCTCCGTTGCGGCCGGCACCGCCGCAGGGGCTACCGCGCACGGCGCTTCCGGGTTCGTGCGCGGTGGCGGGATGGGCCTGGGAGGCTTGATCAATGGGTTCGCAGGAACCATCGAGGGCGGAATCAGCGGGCACCACCAGGCAGCGGCAGATGCACCGGACAGGAACTGGTTCGGCACCGACCCCGCCAACCACTCGTTCGGAGCGACGCGATTCCAGGTGGCTGACGGGCTCCCCCTCACAGAGGGGGGATTCGACGCACACTCGAACTACTTCAACCGAACCAAGGATCTGACGTCGGCGGACAACATCGCCAACGTCGTCGTCGGGCACCCCGGCGCACTCACCCTGGAGCAACCTCGATGAAGAAGGCCCTCACGGCCGTCCTGCTAGCTTCGTGCCTCTTCTCGATTGCCTCCTGTAACTCACTGGACAAGTCTGCAGAGAAGAAGCCCAAGATGAACATGCAACAGGCCGCAGAACAGGCGGACGACATCCTCGACAAGACCTTCGCGGCCGTCAAGCCCCCAGTTCATTGGACGCACAGCGACACGACCGCCCGCGAGTGCGACGTTTCCCGCCGTCGGGCTGTCATGACCATCATTTCCAAGGAACGCCGAGGAAGCTTCTTGGGTGTCGTGGAGCGCTTCTGGAAGGCGCAGGGCTACAAGCAGACGTCGCACAACTCCGACCCTGAGTATCCGGCGACGTACTTCCAGACGCCCTCGGGCTACCAGGTTCGACTCAGGATCGGCAGCGACGGGCAGGGCTTCTTCGAGGTGGCTACTCCCTGCGTGAAGCACTCCGAGGTCGATCCACCCAAGTCCAAGACTGTCGGCCCGGACTACTCCAGTGGCTCGTATGTCGGACAGGAGATCCCGGCCCCCAACGTCCGCTCCGACTTCTGGTCGCTGGACAAGCCGGTCCCCGCCGGCGGGTCGTGACACATCTGCGTTGCGGGGCTGCCTGTCGCAGGCTGCCTCCTAGCGCCAGCATTCCGGCCACGGCAGTGCAACCCCCTCGTTGGTGGAGAGCGCATCCGGCCACGGCCAAGCAAGTTCCATCGGCCAGATCAGATGGGAAGGACGTGGTCCAGCAGCGGCGGGCGGCCACTGAGCCGAGGACACGAGGAACCGAGGGCGCGGCGGACAGCCTCCGGGTAGCCGGAGGACAGCCTCGACGTCCCGGCGGATTGCCTCGAAGAGCACACGGCGCGGCCACGATGCTGATCCCGGCCGGCGTCGACGACAAGTTCGTGTCCGAGGTGCTCGGCCACGCGTCAGTCAATTTCACCAAGGACGTGTACGCGGTCGTCGCCGAGGAGATGGCGACGGACGCCACACGCCGGATCGCGGCCTTCATCCCGCGTCAGAACCGCCCCGCAGCGGTTGGTGCCATCAACGTGCCATCAGGCTCGTAAAAACGCCTCCAGGAATGACTCAGGGCGCCCATCCCATTAAGGATGAACGCCCTGGTCAGCAAGCGGAGGCGGAGGGATTTGAACCCTCGATGGGATGTAAGTCCCAAACCGCATTAGCAGTGCGGCGCCATAGACCGGACTAGGCGACGCCTCCAGCACAACCGTTCGCGCGAGCGCGATGTGGTGCGTGCAGATGATGACACAGCTGAGCGCCGTGTCACCAATCGCCCCCCACGGTACTAGGAGGGCAGGCCAGAGGGCAAAGCCCATTGCCGGGCGCAACGTCACGGCGGGCCCGCGCGTTAGGCACGGCATGTTCTCGCCACGCCTCGCGTCCCGCCTGCTGGTCACCGCCGCCGCCTCCGTCGCCGCCCTCGCGGCCCTGCCCGTCGCCGCGCACGCCGACACCGGGCCGATCCGGATGCCGCCGCCCCCGTTCGGCTCGCCGGACATGCCCGTCGCGCCCGGCGGCGACCACCTGACCGTCACCGTCGTCGACTCGGGCACCGGCAACGACGGCACGTCCGAGCTGGAGTGCGGGCCCGACGGAGGCACCCACGCCGACCCCGCCGCGGCCTGCGCACGCCTCGACGAGCTGGCCGGCGACGGCCAGGACCCGTTCGCACCGGTACCCGACGGGGCGTTCTGCACGATGCAGTACGGCGGCAACGCCACCGCGCACATCACCGGCACCTGGCACGCGCGGGCCGTCGACGCCTCGTACTCCTTGGCCAACGGCTGTGAGATCTCGCGGTGGAACGCGCTGCGCCCCGTGCTGCCTGCGACTGCTCCGTGACCGTGGGTCCCGCGGTCACGCCTTCGTGACCGCGCCCTTTCGGGATCCCCACATCCTCTACGTGGGCTCCCTCTCATCCGGCGTCGCGAGCGCAACCTCTGCCCGTAGACTCCCTCCCGTGACACGCTGCGCGACGCGAGGCAAGATGGCCCGCACGGTCAGCGAGTCGCGGTAAAGCGGTACATCAGGGAGGAAGCGTCGTCGTGAGCAGCAGGCCATCCCGAGGCGCTGCTCGCCTCGCAGCCATACTCGATGCGCTCCCGGATGCATTGGTGCTGGTCAACACCAACGGGACGGTCGTCAACGCCAATTCGATCGCCCTGGAGGCCTTCGAGGCGCCGGGCACCGCTCTGGTGGGGCGCGGACTGCTCGATCTGCTGCCGGAGTTCGACTCCCGGCTGATTCCCGGATCGATGCGGAGCCCCGACACGGTGACCGACGAGCGCGGGCGGACGAAGCCGACGCGCATGGTCGCCCGGCGGACCGACGGCAGCGACTTCCCGGTCGAGGTCACCAGCGCCAACCTCGCCGACAGCGCGCGGGACGCGGTGGATCCGTACGGCACGGGCGGCGGCAACTACAGCGGTTCCGAGCTGCTCATGCTCGTCGTGCGCGATCTGTCGGGGACCGTCGACACCGAGGCCGAGCTGGCCCGTTCGCAGCGCCAGACCGAGATGATCCTGCGGGCCGCCGCGGAAGGCGTGGTCGGTACCGACACCGATGGGCGGATCGTCCTCGTCAATCCCGCCGCCGCACAGATCCTCGGCTTCCGTGCCAGCGATCTCGGCGGACAGGAACTGCACCCGCTCGTCCTGCACTCGCGGGCCGACGGCGAACCCTTCGCCTACGAGGACTCGCCGCTCGCCGACACCTTGCGCTCCGGGCGCAAGCACCGGGTGCGCGGCCAGGTCCTGTGGGACCGCAAGGGCGAGAAGGTGCCCGTCGACATGACGACGGCACCGGTGCGCGACGGCGAACAACTGGTCGGCGCCGTTCTGACGTTCACCGACCGGCGCCCCTACGACAAGCTGGTCACCGAGCACGCCGAGGAGATCGCCCGGCGCGACGAGGCGGCCGAGCGGGAGCGCGAGGAGCGCGCCGCCGAGCTGGAGCGGGTGCGCGAGGAGCTGAGCGCCGAGCTCGCCGCCGTGCACGAGCAGCAGGCCGAGGAGCTGTCCGCCGAGCGGGAGCGGGGCGCCGCCTTCGCCGAGCGGGAGAAGGACCGCTACGAGGAACTCGCCGCGCGCCACTCGCAGCTGCTCGCCGTCCTCGGCCAGTCGCTGCGCGGGCCGCTCGACGAGCTGCGCCGCGAACTGGGGCAATTGGCCGCGGACGACGCCGGCCAGCTGTGGCCCGAGGCGAACCAGGTCCTGCACCACCTGTCCGCGGGCTACTCGCGGATCACGACGCTCGTCGACAACGTGCTCGCCTACCAGCTCCTCGACGAGGGCGGCGAGCAGTTGGCCCGTACGCCGGTGCTCCTCGACGCCGTCGTCGCGGCCGGTGTCGACGGGGCCGTGGAGCTGATCGGGCCGGGCCGTGTCCAGTTCGCCGTGCACGCGCCGCCCATCGAGGCCGAGGTCGACGCGGGCCGGCTCGCCACCGCGTTGGCGCACCTGATCGCCGACGTCGCCGGGATCGACGCCACGGGCAACGCGCGGGTCCCCGCCGTCGCCGGGTACGTCGACTCGACCGTCGTCGTCGCGGCCGCGCAGCGCGGCGAGAGCGTACGTATCGAGGTACGCGGCCCGTACGCGGGCGGTGACCCGGTGCACGAGCCGATCGTGCGGGGCATCGTGCGGGCGCACGGCGGAGTGCTGCAGACGCACGAGATGCCCGGGATGGGCGGCAGCGCGTACGTGCTCGAGGTGCCGATCGGCAGTGGCGCCGGGGTGGTGGCCCCGGCCCCCGTCGAGCCGACGCCGGAGCC
>NZ_JAAGMG010000001.1 GCF_010548525.1 Streptomyces sp. SID14478 | reverse complement strand
CGCCGCAGGTGATGAGGCGGAGTTCGGGCCGGGGCTGCTGGGCGTAGACCTTCCGGCTGGGGAAGTTGGCCTTCTCGTATTCCTGGACGCCGTCGATGGTGAACTGGGCCGTGCTGCCGTCCTGTCGGCTGACGGTGACGGTGGCGCCCTTCTTCAGTGAGCCGAGGCCGTAGAAGACGGCGGGGCCGGTGCGGGTGTCGACGTGTCCGGCCATCACGGCGGTGCCGGTGCTGCCTGGCGGGATGCCTGCGGCGTCCCAGCCGGCGAGGTTGGTGTCGTCGGCAGGGGGTGCGTTCAGCCCGCCGTCCTCGTTCCTGGAAAGGCCCTGGACGGGGGCGTCCACGCTGATGCTGGGGATCTTGATGCGCACGGGTGCCGATTCCGGCAGCGAGGCCACGGACGAGGCGGCCTCGCGGACCGGCGCGCTGTCGCTCGAGGGCGCCTGTGCGGCGCTGGGCCGCGGCGGCGTCCCTGTGTCTTCGCCGCTGTCGGCGATGCGGTAGATCATGCAGGCGGCGAGTACGAGGAGGGCGGCCCACGACGCCATGCGGCGGCGGGCGGAGGGCGCGGATGGTGTGGGGGCGGTTGCCATGATGCCGATCTCCCGGTCCGTGGCGAACAGGCGGCCCCGCCCTCTCGCACCGGTCTCGACGATGTGAGGAGCGGGGCCCGGGTCAGCCCATCAGGTGGGGATCATTCGTGTCCGGCGTTGTCGCGGCGACGCAGGTACACGGCGCCGGCTCCGGCCGCGAGCAGTGCTGCCGCGCCGGCCAGTGCGGCCGGGTCGGTGCCGGTCTGCGTGCCACCCTCACCGGCGTGCACGGACCCTCGTACGGCCGGGTCGGTGGAGTCGCAGAACCGCTGGGCGGTGGAAGCGGCCTGGTTCGCCTCGTCCGTGGCGGCCTTCTTGTCCGCGGCGGAGGTGTTCGGGTCGGCGTTGACCGTGTCCGCGTTGCGCTGGGTGATCTCCGCGTCGTCGAGTGCCTGCTGGCAGCTCGGCGACACCGCCTGCGCGCTCGGCACGGACATCACCAGCGCGGCACTCGCGAGGGCCAGGCCCGTCAGCACTCGTATGGAACGCATGAATGTACCTCCCGTACCCACGCGGCCCCCGAAGCTCTGCTGCTCCGGAATTCATTCCGGCGTCGACCGCGCCAGTACCACCACCACTCCCGCGCGAGGGGTCGTGGGTAGCGGTGACACGGCAGAGTTCCTTCATGCAGCCCACATATAAGGACCCGTTCGGCTCTCAGGAGGGGTGCCGGGCGGCTGGGCCTTGTACAGGCACCCACTGCGAAGTCTGTGTCGCCGAGCCGCCTCGTGTGCGATCGCCATGCGCCCGACCTGGCGGTGGCGGCAAGGCGTTGAGGTGTGGCTGTCGCCAGTACTGAAAGTGCGACGGTTCCCGGCGTCGTTCCGCCCGCGGCGTGGGCGCCGGCGGTCGGCCGGCGCCCACTCACCCGAAGACGCGTGCTCAGTCGAACACGAAGGGGCCGGGTGCCTGTGTGGTGGTGGCGGTGCACGTCGCGGTCACTCCGAAGACCACGACGGTGAGCGATGTCGCCTCGAGGCTGTCACCTGCGGCGACTGTCCCGGTGAGCGGCCCGGTCGACACGGCACTTCCGGCGGGGATGGTGGGGTTGGAGCTGCCGGTGAACTGGACAGCACCCGAGCCGTGGTTGGTCAGGCTGAGTGTCGAGTTGACGGAGCCCGCGCCGACGTCGATCGGAGCGGTGATGGCGGACGTGGAGAGCTCGATGGTGGCCGCGGTGCCGTTCTGCGAGGCGGTGAGCGTCGCGTTGCCGGAGCCGAAGCTTCCGCAGTCGAAGTCGATGGTGGCGGTTGTGGGGGTGACCGCGCCCGCGGCGGGAGCCAGCGCGAGCACACCGGCAGCGGCTATGCCGGCGCCGAGGGCGGCGCTCAGGCCGACGCGCTTCTTGCCGCGGGACGGGGTGCCGAGAGAGCGGATGCCATGTCTCATGGGGGGATTGCCCTTCGTGTGGGGGAAATCGATCCCAGGTGAGCGTCGGCCCGGTCCTTCTCGGGTACGGAAGGAGCTGCCCAACGCTGTGCGGGTTCACCAGTTCTGACGTTCTGTCAGAAGCGATCGCCCGCCCATTGAGACACTCCCGCCTCAAGACGGCAAGGCACACAGCCTCACTTCTTGACATGCTACGACCAATTCAAGCCTTGGTCATGAGAGGTGAGAGTGTCATAGGTGTCCTGGGTGCCACGCACCCAGGAAGTCCGTACCTGGGGAGAGGGCGGCCTGGTGCGGCTTCCGGCGTGCGCCGCATCGCGCGCGGCTAGCTCTCGCTCACGGCGAGACTGAGCTGGTCATCAGTCGCAAGCAGCCCTCACCGGATCGCTTCTGGAACGGTGGAAGCTGTCGCTGAAGGTTAACCGCCCGTCTCAGCAGGGCGTTTGATGTGGTGTCAAATGGAGTCAGCCGATTCCCTCACGTGAGACCGCCGATGGATTACGCGATAGACCATCTCGGTCCCGGAGCGGCAGAGCGTGTGTGTCAGACCTCTTCGGGTATGCGCGTCTCGGCCACCCGCTGACGCACGGTGAATCCGGCGAACGTCTTCTGCACCAGCCCGTAGGCCAGGACGGGTACGAGCAGGTAGGGCTTGTCCGGCATGGCGGCCGTGATGAGAACAGCGCCCGCGGAACTGTTGCTCATGCCGCAGGCCAGCGCGAGGGATGACCGTCCGCCGCGTCCCAGACACAGCAACGCACCCGCGGCGTGCCCCAACAGAAAAGCCGTTCCGCACACGACGACGGCCGCCGTTGCCGCGGCGCCCACCAGCAGGGGGCGAGGCTGTGTCAAGAACGAGCCCAGGGCGCCGCTGGCGTTGGCATATGTGGTGAGCAGAGACGCCCCCAACGCCCCAAGGGCGATCCAGTCCTCCAGCGCCTCCGCCCATGCGGCGCAGACAACCGAACGGCACACCAGTCCTGCCGCGCACGGCACGACGATGGTCCACAAAGAGAAGGCGCCATGTGCCAACTGAGCGGCGCCTATGAGGGTGTGTGCGTAAGGGGCCTGCAACAGCACGACCAGGGCGAGGATGACGAGCGGCGTGGTCACCGGGCTGAGGAGCGTGGAACCGAGCACCGCGGCGACCATCGCCGGTTGGTCGCCGCTGCCCTTGGCCGTCCAGACCGTGGCGTTGGCCGCGACGGGCATCGTGACGATCAGCACCATTGCCGTGACGATGCCGCTGCCGTGGTCGGAGTCCGGCGTTCGGCGCAACAGCGCGACGAGCAGAGGGATGACGACGAGGGGGACGGCTAGGTGCAGCAGCAGGGCGGCCACCAGGGCCATCGGCCGGCGCAGGAGCCCGGTGAGCGCGCGGGGACGCACCTGGAAGCCGGCCGCGAAGATCAGCGCTCCCAGGAGCACCGGCGGCAGGTGGATCTGGACCGCGCCCAGCGCATGCGGCCGACGGACCCACAGGCCGGGTTGTGGAAGCAGCAGGGCGGCGGCGTAGGAACCGAAGATCGCACGCCCAAGGCGGCGGCGCAGCCACGCCGTGCCACGGTGGACGGAATTAGTGACAGGCACGGCTGCCTCGACGGACTGTGCGCGGCTGACGAGGGGCAGCAGGCGAGCAGGTGCCCATGTGCGCCGCGGGGGAGAGGGAGTTCACCGCTTCATCTTCAGCACCGCCGCTGCCGGGCGGGGGCCGACGGACCCGGCAGTCAGGATGTGTTCAGGTTCCTGATGGCACCGTCGCGCCATGACTCAGAACTCCTCGCACACGGCGTCCTCCGCCGCTCCTGACCCGACCTCAACGGGGGATCACCGAGGCCGCTGGAACAAGGTTCCGCAGATCACCCTCTACTTCTGGATCATCAAGGTTCTCTGTACGACGGTGGGGGAGACCGCCGCCGACCTGCTCGCCTCGAAGGCCGGCCTCGGGCTGACCGGGGTCTCCCTCTTGATGAGCGCGCTGCTCGCCGTGGTGCTGGTGGCCCAGTTCCGTACCCGCGCCTACCGGGCCCCCGTGTACTGGCTTGCTGTCGCACTGATCAGCGTCGTCGGCACCCTGATCAGTGACAACCTGACCGACAACATGGGTGTTCCGCTGGAGCTCAGCACCGCCGTGTTCGCCGTACTCCTCGCCGCGGTGTTCCTCATCTGGTACGCGCGGGAAAAGACACTCTCCATCCACAGCATCGACACCACCAGTCGCGAAGCCTTCTACTGGCTTGCGGTGCTGTTCACCTTCGCCCTGGGCACGGCGGCCGGGGACCTCGTCGCCGAACGCATGGGGCTGGGCTACCTGACCTCCCTCGCTGTCTTCGCGGCGGTGATCGGGGCCGTGGCGATCGCCCACTTCACCCTCGGGTTCGACGCCGTCTGGAGATTCTGGATCGCCTACATCCTGACCCGGCCGCTGGGGGCCTCCACCGGAGACTGGCTCTCTCAGCCGACGGCAGACGATGGCCTGGGCCTGGGCACCGTCGTCACCAGCGTGCTGTTCCTCGCCGTGATCCTGGCTCTGGTCGTCTATCTGGCGGTGACGCGCAAGGACACCACGCCAGCTGCCCAGGTCTCCTGACGCGTCCACCGACTGCCTGGCCCACCCGCGGGTCAGCCAGGCACTTCGGCGACGAAACGCGAGCCGCTGCCGACCTTCTCCTCGTGCCACACCTGCCCGCCCACCGAGCGGGTGAGCCGCATGACGAGCGCCAGGCCGAGGCCGGCCCCGTCGTGGCCGTCCGTGAGATCGGCACGACGCCCCGGGACGAACAGATGTGGGACGAAGTCAGAGGGAACCCCCGGACCGTCGTCATCGACGGTGATGGTCACGCCTTCAGACGTCGCTCGTGCCGACAGTGTCACCGTCGACGCTGCGTAGCGCAGGGCATTGGCTTGCAGGGGACTGACGATGCGTTCCAAGACTGCATCGGGTACGCCTGCCCGGACATCCGACCCCGCCTCCACTTCGGTGCGTACACCGGGCCGGCCGCCGCCGTCGGCCACCCGCGCGAGGACGATACCCACCAGGCACGTTCCCGGCGCTTCGGCGCCGTGTGCCGTGGCGGCTCGTGAGTCGTTCAGCAGAGCGTCGCAAATGGCCTGCATGGAGACCGCGGCCTCCTGGATCACCCTCTGGGCATGCCGTGTCTCCCTCTCGTCGCGAGCGCGGCTCTGCCACAGCTCCAGCTCTCCCACGATGCGCGCCAAGGGCGTGCGCAGTTCGTGCGACAGCTCGGCGGTCAACTGCTGCTCATGACGGAGCATGCTGCGGATCCGGTCCAGTAGGGCGTCCAGCGAGCCTCCCAGGCGGAGCAGCTCCTGTGGCGCGCCGGTCGTGGCGAAGCGGCTGGCCGAGGAGACTGCGCTCCACTGGGCTGCCTGATCTGTCATGACGGCCACCGGACGCAACGCACGGGCCACGGACAACCGCGTCAACAGGTAGGTACAGGCCAGCATGACTGCTCCGAACCCGGCGGAGGCGCCCAGGAGGAGGTCCGCCGAGTTCGTGTACGGGGCCATGTCGAGGGCCGCCACGGTCACGACGGCGTGCTGAGCCTGAGAAACCGGCTCGGCGCACAGTCGCCAGCCCGGACTGTGCCCTGCTGGAGACAGTGTCGTGCACGACGCCGTACCTTCGCGCGCCATTCGCCCGGCGGTCTGTGTCAAGCGGCGGTTGCCGCTCATTGCCGAGGGGCGCTCGACCGGCTTCCGGCCGTCGTAGATCCACACGTTGGAGTCGAGAGGTGCGTCGTGAGCGGCTTCTCGCACATGGACTCGGTTGCCCGACACGTCGATCGTCGAGGCGACGGCGGCGAGGGTGCTGTGCAGACGGTCGTCCGCCAGGGACCGCAAGTGCCGTCCGGCAACAGCGTTGAACACGATGCTGAGGGTCGCCAGCAGCAGAGCAGCCGCGGTCACGGACACAAGGGCCAGCCGTCCGCGCAGGGTTGTCGGAGCGAGCCGGTGCAAGGTGCCTTTCATGCGAGTGAGTGACCGATTCCGCGCTGGGTGCGCACCGTCAACGTGCTGCCGGCCTCGCGCAGTTTGCGCCGCAGCCGGCTGACGTACTGGTCGAGGGTGTTGTCACTGACCCACGCGCCATCGGGCCAGCCTGCGCCCAGGAGTTCACGACGGCGCACCACGGAGCCGTGGGCCGCGACCAGAACGGCCAGCAGGCGGAACTCGGTGGGCGACAGCGGAACTTGGTGGCCCTGCACGGTGGCGCCCAGCGAGATCGGATCGATCTCGATCCCGCCCGCCTGCTGCTCGCGCGTCGGCGCGGACCGCTTGAGCAGCGCGTTCGTTCGGGCGATCAGTTCACGCAGATGGAACGGCTTACCCAGATAGTCGTCCCCGCCGGCGGCGAAGCCGGCGAGCCGATCGGTCACGTGTCCGCGAGCCGTGAGGAAGAGCACCGGAGCGGCGAGACCGTTCGCCCGTAGGGCCTGGCACACGTCCCGGCCATCCGCATCGGGTAGTCCGATGTCCAGGACCACCGCTGCGATGGCCTGTGTCGCCAGTTTGAGCGCTGTGGCGCCGTCTGCCGCCGGCACCGGGACGAACCCCTCTTCGGTGAGCGCTCGCCGAAGGACGTCACGCAGCGCGTGATCGTCTTCGACAATCAGGATTTTGTGCGCCATCAACACCTCCTGACAAAACGGGTGTCCCGCCCGGAGGCCGAAACGGCGCAGAGCAATGTGCGACAGGACGGAGCAGCGGGCCCTTCCCGCCACCCATCGTCTACTTTAATGTAGACGTAGATGGTGGTGTGGCGGGTTGCCGCGCATCGCGTGCCGCGCGCAGCTCCGCCTCAAACTTATGCAGCACCACCCCGGCCTCGCCGAGGGCTACTTCGCCAAGACCGGCTTGAACCCCGAGCCCAGGTAACCCCAACCACCAACGATCTCTAGACGTCCGCGAACCAGGAGCGGCCTTCCGCCCAGTGGGTCACCCACCCCGTGAAACCCGGCGTACCCGGCATCAGAGAGGTGGCCGGCCGGGTACCGAAGGGCACCGCCCCGTTCTCATCGATCAGCCAGACGTGGCCGCGCTGTGGGCCGGTGACGATGAGGTGCCAATACATGCCGCAGCCCTCGGTGCCGAGGAGCAGTGAGCCGTGGTCGGCCACGCTGTCCGTCCGGGCCTCCAGATCCTCCTCCGACAGCGCCTGCGCATCCTCGTCCACTTCCCACAACCACGGCGCAGTGAGGGGAAAAGGCCGCGCCAACAGACGTTTTGGACGTGACGAGCCCCAGTCCGGGGGTATTTGCGCGAGGGGCAGCAGACCGTAGTAGGGCGGTCCCGAGCCTAGCCCGTCGCAGACCTCCGCCACGGAGGTGCGGTACGGCTCCGGAAGCACGATGCCGTGTTCCGCCTCGAAGGCCCGCACCGCACCCTGGCGGATGGGCGGCAGCGCTTCGGGGCGGGACGCGAAGATCCGCCGGAGCGTGACCAACTCGGCCGAGTCACAGACTTCCGTGTTCATGCCACTCATCATGCTAGATTCCGGTTTGCTCGCAGGGGGCGTGAGAGCAGGCGCTCGTCACCACGTTGGGGCGTGACGCTGGTGCCTGGCGGACCCGCTTGGCCGTACGCCTTTTCCTGGTGCCGCTGCCGCGCCGCTAATGGGTCTCAGGTTTCGTGAGTTGTCGAAGATCGGCTCGCCCCAGACGCGGCGGTTGCTTACGGATCGTCGTGCACTACGCCGCTGTGGAGGGCGGTGACCTCCTCCAGGCGACGAGGCACCAACAGCCGACGCTTCGCCCGATCGGAGAGCTCGCGCTCAGCCCCAGTGGTCTCCTTGTTACGGGAGACTCTGTCAACAGGGCCCGCCGGGTTGAGACCTAGTGGATGGTGAACTTGGTGGAGGCATCTTCGGATACCCACGGTTGTTCGCCGGTCGGTTTATTGTCCGCGTGGACGTACAGGTCGCCAGTGCTGCCGGGGCGTGCGGTGGAGGTCGCGGCCAGTCTGAGCCGGATTGTCCGCCGGGCGCCGACTGGCAGAGCTATCCGGGTCACCACGGTCTCCTTGTCAACTTCGACGCCGGGCTTGCGCGGAGGGATGTAGGTGCGCACTGGGCGCCACTGACCGTTGGTGAACCGCTCCAGTCTGAATGACGACTTGGGGCAGTCGCTACTGTTCGGGCCGTAGCAGGACTGGAAGGCTCGTACGGTGAGGGCGCGATAGTCCGTCGTCGATGCGTTGGCCAGGGCGATGGTGGTCTCGTTCCATCCTCTGCTGCGGTTCAGCGTCCGGGGAGTCGGCGAGGCTGTCATGCGCACCAGGTCCAGCGAAGGAGAGACGCTCTGCTCGGACAAGGTCTTCCCCTTGGCGTTGAGCAGGGAGATCGAGACGGGTAGCTCCTGGTGGGGCTGCGTGGTCTTGAATCCCGGGGCGACCCGCAGCGCGAACGGATTGGCGCCCTTGCGCACTGTGAGCCGGTAGACACCGGTCACCACCGAGTCGCCCCGATGTGAACTGCCGGTCAGCGCCACGGGCGTCCAGTCAGTAGCGGACATGCCTTGGCGGGCCACGGTGAGCTTGTGCTCGTCCCCCGGGGGGACGGTGAAGCGAACTTTCACGGTGACCTGCCGCCCGGCGGCCGTCCGGTTGGTCACCGTGCCGCGCAGGTAACCGGGCCCAGCGACCGACATGGTCCCTACCGTCTCCAGCTCGACCTGCACCGCCGGCGAGGCGCTGGAGGTCGCCCTCGGCCCGGGAGCCGGATCCGGGGACCCGCACCCCGCCACCCCGACACTCACGGCCAACAGGGCTGCCGCTGCGATGCGCACTCTCATCCGCAATCCCTTCCCCCTCACAGCTGACCGCGGCTCTGGAAGCGCGATCCTTACCGCTCCCGACGCGCGCACATGATCCTACGGTTCAAGAACCGCCCAGTGCTGCAACGGTCTTGGGCGCGGATCCATTGAAGTGAACGTCGCCGTCACGCAGTGAGGCTGTAGTCCCGCCGGTCGGGGCTGGGGCAGAGGTGTTGAAGCTCACGCGCCGTGTGGTGGCACCCGTCGTTTTCGAAGCCGCCGTTCGCTAACCGTGCGCGGAGTTGGAGGACACCTTCGGCGCTGTCGAGTCCCCAGCGGCGTCCGTGATGTCGAGGCGGTCAGTGACTGTCGACCGAACTACCCGAACTATCTGCGCAGCTCAGGGAACTTGCCTCCTTCGTGAGGACTCCGGGTGTACGTCAGACTTGCGCACGTAATGCGCGCAGCGCGGTAACTCCTATTTGCTGGGATGAGGCAGTTGCCCCCTCGGAGGCGCTGACTACTGGTTGCGTCGGTCGTACCTTGCCTTGGCCAGGCGCCGGCAGGCAGCGCTCCCGATCGACACGCCCAAACCAATCATGGTGGCAGTACCCCAACGCGCGTCGCTCATGACGCAGCCATAGGCCGCAATACACGAGGACAAGGTCATGAAGAACGTGATCGTGCAGATCATTCGCAGCGGGACCAGATACCACATCGGCTTGACGTCGCCCGCAGGCGCCACGTTTTGAACGCGACCGGCGATTTGCCTGGGCTCCACGTCAGCGGCGATGCCCTGGATGATGGCGGCGAATTGACGATCGATGCCAGCGTCTGAGAAATCCGCCGCACTGCCCTCACTCATGGTGAACCCCGTTTCGCTGGTCAGTCGCGAAGGTTCAGATCATCCCGTCGCCGGAACAATCTCGTCAACGGGCGTCGTGAAAAGGGTAGTTGGGCAACGCACGTGTACCTGCCACGCTCATGCGCTAGCCGTCCTCGCGGTGGCGTCGGGAGTGGCCTCGCCTGCCCATTCGGCGATGGTCCAGCAGTTCTTCCGCAGTAGGTCCGAAAGCAGTCCCAGGACCAGGTGCCGTATTCGTCGTCGGGGTTCGACCGGGCGAACCTGCCCGCGATGCGGTCCATCAGGCCCTCGCATGCTTCCTGTCAGTGGTCGGCGTCTACGCTGTGACCTGCGGCCACCGCGTGATCGTTTGTCTTCACGCACTGATGATCAACGGTGGCCGCGCCTGCCGGTGCAAGCAGGACGGAACAGCTTGTAGAAGGAGGCGCAGCGCTGGGTTTGCTGGGCTTCTACAACGAACTGGACGACCGCTCCGGCCAGCCGAACGGATCGATCCGCGACGCCGTCCGGTCCGTCGGCGAACCGGATGAGGCGAAACTGGTGGCCTACCTGGACGCCGGCCACGTCTTGATCGACGTCATGGAAGCCGGACATGACGTCATCACCGGCAGCCCCCACCGACACTCTTCGGGATGCTCGTCCCTGGTGACCGACGGGGCATGGTTGTGGCGTCAGGACTTTCCGCACTACCTGGAATCCCACCATGTCTCGCTGCCTCAGACGTTCCTCGACCACGTCCGTAGCCTGAGCTACCAGATGCCTACCATCGCCGTCGAGCGGTTCGCTCCGCACCACGACGAGACCATGCCCCTGGTCGGTTGGTACTCGACCGTCCCGTGGCGATCGACGGCGACCACGCTCGTACCTCAACCACGAGCCGTGACCAGCAAAGGCCAGTTCGACGCAGCGATGCTGGCCCAGGACTGGAACCGGCCACACGGCAGCTGGGACAAGCGACGCAAGCGGCGTAGAGCGTAGGCACCACCAGCTCGAGAGCGATCTACAGCTGGAGTATTAACACAATGAGGTGGATCGGTCATGGTGACCGTGTTCGCACCAGAGGTTCGGTGTTGTTCGGGTGTGGGGGCTTCGCCTTGGATCGTGTCGGATGATCTGTGGGAGCGGATCGAGTCGCTGCTGCCACGCAAGGAACGTCGGTGCAGGCGCCCGGGCCGTAGGCCGCTGCCGGACCGGCAGATGCTGTGCGGCATCCCCTTCGCCCTGCACGCAGGTATCCAATGGAATCACGTTCAAAAGGAGTTGGGCTTCGGCTCGGGCACGAACTGCTGGCGGCGACTGCGGGACTGGAAGGAATCCGGCGTCTGTCAGTAGCTGCACGAAGTGCTGCCGGCCGAGTGGATGCCGGATCTGACATGACAGGCAGACTGGCAGGTCAGGACCGTTAGTCGTTCGGCCAGACCTCTTCTTCTCGACCTTCGGGCAGGACCTGCCGCAGCTTCGCGCCGTGGAACATCCACACGCGGAAGTAGACCTGCTCCTGGCCCATCACGAACAGCTGGACGAACTCGGGGTGCTTCCAGACGATGCGCTCGACATGCGCCACCAGGCCCGCCAGGTCGGCGTGGTTGAGCGCTCCGGCATAGACGGAGCATTCCGGGTACTTGCCGCCACCCCAACGCGTGTCGCTGCCGGTGATCTCGTTGAGCGAGCCGACCCACCCAACAGCGCCGGGACCGAAACCTTGTCGCGGGGCAGAGGTTTGCAACCACTGGCTCAGTTCCTCGGCAGACGGTCGATCATCCGGCTCGACGGAGATCATGACGTTGGCGACGTGACTCATGTCAGGATTCAACACAATCGTGCGTCGCGCTGCGACTCAGTTCTCCCGCGATGAAGCACGGGGGGATTCGACACGAATACGCAGACGGCTCGGCACGACAAATCACTCGGACTCTGCAAGCCACAGGTCGACTGCGTCTGAGCTCCAGGGCACAGTGAGGCCGGCGATGACGGCGCCGCGATCACGGACGTCGACAGGCCACGAGGGTCCTTATTTTCCTCCTCGTCGGACACGACACCACCGCGACTGCCCTCACCTTCACCCTGCATCTGCTTCAACCCCGATCACCCGGCACCCGCAGGCTTGTCACCCGCTTTCTCCGGACACAGGTATGTCCGGACTATGGCCCCACTCGCTACTGGCCGGTATACAGGCGACGTTGGACCATGACAGTGCGGGCTTCAGGGGAGGGGCATGATGTCGCAACACATGTACGGGAACGGAACGGTGCCGAGACGCCGGGCCGCCATGAAACTGGCCGTACTGGGCAGTCTCGTGCTCACCGTCGGTGTGACGGGGACCGTGAACGCCGCACCGGCGAAGCACGAGGCCCAGCGCCACTCGAGCTACGTGGCACTGGGCGACTCGTACACCTCGGGCCCCCTGATCCCTCGACAGGTCGACGCCAACTGCGCCCGCTCCGACCACAATTACCCGTCGATCACCGCCAGTGAGCGGCACGTCGACTCGTTCACCGACGTGAGCTGCGGCGGTGCGACGACGGCAGAGATGTGGCAGGCACAGGGGACCAACGGCCCGCAACTCGACGCGGTCCAGCGCGACACCGGCCTTGTGACTGTGCAGATCGGCGGCAACGACATCGGGTTCGGGTCGATCATCAGCACATGCGCAGGCCTCAGCTCGACGGACCCCGCCGGAAACCCCTGCGAGCAGCACTACCGGACCACAGGCTACGACCAGCTGTCACTGAAGATCCTCCAGACCGCGCCCAAGGTCGCCCGCGTCCTGCGTGCCGTGCACGCCAAGGCGCCGCACGCCCGCGTGGTTGTCGTCGGCTACCCCGACCTGCTGCCCGATGACGGCACGGGCTGCTACCCGACGGTCCCGTTCGCCGCGAAGGACTTCCCCTACCTGCGCGACACCGGCAAGCGCCTCAACCTGATGTTGCGTACGGTCGCGTTGGTGAACCGGGCCGAGTATGTGGACACGTACAGGCCGACTGTTGGTCACGACATGTGCAAGGCGCCCGCCGATCGCTGGATCGAGCCGCTGGCCCCGACCTCGCCCGCGGCTCCGGCCCACCCCAATGCCAAGGGCATGCAGGCCATGGCGCAGGCATTGGTGAACACGCTGAAACGGGGCACCTGGCACCACTAGACATAGGTGAGGCGGGGGCTGGCGATGGGTCGGGTGCGGCCCCCGCCGCATGTTGGTGCGCCTGCCCGATGGCGGAGTCCACCGAGATGTCCCAGTCGACCTCGTCCACGGCGTCGGCTGCGGCGCTGGCCGAACAGGCAATCGCAACCCTCAAGTCCCGGCGGCTGATGGATTTGGGCAGGCAGAGAGGGTCGTGAATTCTCAGAAGCCTTCATACTGAATCAGGTGGATGCGGAAGGCCTTCTGTGTGCCTGGATCCGACGATTACAGCATTTCGGAGAGATTCGTCAGCGCGCTGCTGACGGGGTCCAGCAGAGTGGTGATGAGTGCTGAGCCGATAGGTGTCAGTACGTGTCGGACTGCCTTGCCTGTGCGGTGTGTTGCTACCAAGCCTCCGTTGCGCAGGGCGGTCACGTGCACCGACGCGGTGCCCGCGCTGACTCCGAGGCGGTCTGCGAGGTCGGTAGTGCCGCAGCCGTCGCCGATGTTGACCAGTGCTGCGGCCCGTCCGCGTCCCAGCAGGGCGCCGAGCCGACCGGGAGCGGCCGTCTGGCTACCGTTCCACAGATTGTGCTGACCGACGGCCGGATAGGTGATCACTGCGCCGGTCGCATCGGCCAGGAGGATGCGGGTCTTCTGGAAAGCCGTAGGCACGAGGACCGTCATGCAGTCGCGGGGAGAAGCAGGCTCCTCACCCTCCCGCACGGTCAGGCCTGGCAGGTGTTCCACGACCTGGCGTACTCCGCGGGAGGCCAACTGGTGAGCGCGGTGGGCGATGTCTGCCTCGAGGGTGGCCCTGATACGGGGCCAATCGTCGGCGAGGCACGTCTCGAAGAAGGTCCGTGCCGGTTTCTCCAGCGGGCCCAGGGCCGACAGGTCCGGCTGCTGACGGTTTGTGCTTGTGTCGTGTAGCAGTCGGCCTGCCGCGACTTTGATGCCCTGGCGTATCACGTCTGGACGAAGGCCGAGCGTGTGGCGCTGGGCGTTTTTCGTGTCGAGGCGCCGGCCTTGCGGGGCGGGGTGCCGGCCGAGCAGGACCTCGGCCGCGAGGAGTACCTCGAGGAGTGGCGAGACTAGGAAGCGGCATCCGGGCAGGGCGTGATCCATGACGGCGAACGGAGCCTGGTGGGCGTTGCGTTGGGAAGGAGGTTCCGGCGCGCCTCGGGTGGCGGCGGCAGGGGACGCCCGGGGGAGCACCTCTTGGGTTGTCCCGCCTGCCGCGTGGAGGCTATGCACTGCTTTCCTGGACGGAGATGACGTTCACCAGCTTGCTGAGTTGCTGGACGATCTGCTCCAGTGGGCGCTCGTCGACGCAGACGGCGATGGACATATGGGATGTGCCGGGCTCGTCCGCCGGACCGACGGCCAGTGACTCGATGTTGAAACCGCGGCGTGAGAAGAGCGCGGCGACCCGGACAAGGGCACCGGCCTTGTTTTCGAGGTGTACGGAGAGTGTGTGCTTCGTCATGATGTTTCTACTCCTCGTCGTCGCCGAAGTCGGGCCGGACGTCCCGGGCGGCCATGATGTCGTCGTTGGAGGTGCCGGCGGCGACCATCGGCCAGACCATGGCGTCTTCGTGGACGATGAAATCGATGACGACCGGTGCGTCGTTGATGGCCAGCGCCTGCTCGATGGTCGCGTCGAGTTGGTCGGGGGACTCGCAGCGCAAGGCGTGGCAGCCCATGGCCTCGGCGAGCTTGACGAAGTCCGGAACACGGGTGCCGGCGTTGGGGGTGCTCGGGGATGCCGCACCGGTGTGCAGCACGGTGTTGGAGTACCGCTGGTTGTAGAACAGGGTCTGCCACTGGCGGACCATGCCCAGGACGCCGTTGTTGATGATCGCGACCTTGATCGGGATGTTGTTGAGCGCGCAGGTGACCAGTTCCTGGTTGGTCATCTGGAAGCAGCCGTCGCCGTCGATCGCCCAGACCGTGGCCTGCGGCAGTCCGGCTTTGGCGCCCATCGCGGCCGGAACCGCGTATCCCATGGTGCCTGCACCGCCGGAGTTGAGCCAGCTGTGCGGCCGCTCGTAGTCGATGAACTGTGAGGCCCACATCTGGTGTTGGCCGACGCCTGCCGCGATGATCGTGCTGTCGTCGGAGAGTTGTCCCAGGCGCTGGATGACGTGTTGCGGTGAGAGTTTGCCCGGCGGCGCCGGTTCATGGCCGAGTGGGTAGGTCTTGCGCCAGGTCTCCAGCTGGTCCCACCAGCCTGCGTAGTCGCACGCCGTCTCGTCGTTCGCGATCTCGTCCTGCACGGCCGGCAGGAGTGCGGCCAGTACGTCGCGGGCATCGCCCACGATGGGGACGTCCACAGCGCGGTTCTTGCCGATCTCTGCCGGATCGATGTCGGCGTGGACGATCTTTGCGTACGGGGCGAAGCCGTCGAGCTTGCCGGTGACACGGTCGTCGAAGCGAGCGCCCAAGGCGACGATGAGGTCCGCTTTCTGAAGGGACGTCACGGCAGCGACCGTGCCGTGCATGCCCGGCATGCCCAGGTGCTGTGGATGCTTGTCGGGGAAGGCGCCGATGCCCATGAGTGTGGTTGTGACGGGGGCGCCGGTGAGCTCTGCCAGTGCCTTGAGCTCGGCGGTGGCATGGGCCTTGAGTACCCCGCCGCCGACGTAGAGGACTGGGCGTTCGGCCTGGGCGAGCAGGCGGGCGGCTTCCTGGAGTTGCCGGGTGTGCGGCGTGGCGGTGGGCCGGTAGCCGGGGAGCTGGTGTTTGACCGGCCAGCGGAACATGGTGTTCTTCTGGAGGGCGTCCTTGGTGATGTCGACCAGGACGGGGCCTGGGCGTCCAGTGGAGGCGATGTGGAACGCCTCGGAGATCGCTCGTGGGATGTCGTCCGGGTCGGTGATCAGGAAGCTGTGCTTGGTCACCGGCATGGTGATGCCGCAGATGTCGGCTTCCTGGAAGGCGTCCGTGCCGATTGCGGTACTGATCACCTGGCCGGTGATCGCCACGAGTGGCACCGAGTCCATGGCCGCATCGGCGATCGGGGTCACGAGGTTGGTCGCTCCGGGGCCGCTGGTCGCCATGCAGACGCCGACCTTCCCGGTGGCCTGTGCGTAGCCGGTCGCGGCGTGGCCTGCGCCCTGCTCGTGACGGACCAGCACGTGTCGCACCTTGGTGGAGTCCATGAGTGCGTCGTACGCCGGAGTGATTGCTCCACCGGGTATGCCGAACGCGGTGTCGACACCGATGGCTTCGAGGGAGCGGACGAGGGACTGGGCGCCTGTGATGGATCCGGCCGGGGGCTGGCCGGAGCGTGGCTGCGTGGTGTGAGTCGTCACTTCTGGTCTTTCGTGGGGGCTGCCGGTGACATGGGGGCCGACGGGCGGTGCGGGCAGCGTGAGTTGCTGGTGTGAAGGGCAAGCTGCACTGGCAGACGTCGAGATGCGCGCGACGGCGGGCGCATGGAGTGGGCGCGCATGATGGGCGACCGGGACGTGCGGTGCGGTAGAGCTGTCTTGTCGCAGCGTGCAGTGCGTATCCGCTGGTGAGCGGGTCGCATGATCATAAGCGAGAGGTTCGGTAACAGGAATCGCCGTCTCAGATATCGGAAGTTGTTTTTCGTTTCAATCTGTTTCCTTCCATCTGCGGCTGCGATGCCTGATGCGGGCTGCGGAGTGAGGGGAGGGCATGACGAAGCCCCCGCATCGCGGGGGCTTCGGTAGTGGCAACGCGCCGTGGATCAGCCGTTGATCAAGTGGTCCGTGCCGGCCACCAAGTGGCCGGCGTGCGGGGCCATGTCGTCCACGTTCACCGTCTTGATGATCCAGCGGGACTGCAGCGCCTCCGGGTCGCCCACGTTCAGGACCTCCTTGGCGTGGATCGTGTGGTTGTTGTACGTGATGACGAAGTCACCGGGCTCGATGAACACGCGCTGCTTGAGCTCGTGCAGAGTCCGGGCGACCTTGGGAACGATCGCCTTGGCGGCCTCGGTGACACCCACGGTCCGGTTCTCGAAGAAGCGGAGGTCCTCCGGGCCGCGCCCTCCGATAATCGGATGCATGTCGGCCTCGCCGAGCTCCACCCGGCCACCGCCCATGGTGCTCAGGTCGTCGAAGGGCGTGTAGAACTCGGAGGAGCGCAGCAGCGTCATCTCATCCTCGGTGAAGGCTTCGATGACGTCGATGTTGCGGACGAACGACGTGTAGACCTCGTTCACCGGGTTGCTGCGCATGCCGACCATGTACACCTGGTCGGGGCGTACGAAGTGGTTGGCCAGGTCCTTGTGGAAGTGGATCTGCTTGAGCGCCTTCTGTGACTGGCTGCCCTGCAGCCGGCGCTGCGGGTAGATGTCCTGGAACACATCGCCGTCGTTGACGTTGACGTAGCCGATCGCCGGCGTGTTCGCCATCTGCGCGAACAGCGCGAGGAAGCCCTCGGCTATGAACGTCTTCTTCACCTCGTACTTGGAGCGCACCGGCTGGTCGAAGTCGAAGACAGGGACGTTCCGGTCGTAGGGGACATTCTTCAGCACGACCACGGGTTCGGCCGCCCGGTCACGGGTGGCAAGCGACGCGACGTACTGCCGGAAACGCTCCGGCACGACGTCCGTTCCGGCGAGCTGCCCCACCTGGAAGCGATGGGCCTCGTAGAGGCGGTACGGGTTCGCAGTGACAGCGTCGAGCGCGGCCTCCAGGGCCTCGCGCTCCGCGTCGGTGAACGTGAACTCTGGAGCGATGGTCCAGCTGGTCTCGGCGATGGTCTCGACGGTCATGTGCACCCCTTCGGTGGACTTCCCCATCTGCAGTGGGGCTGTTGAGTCGGCCGGCGCAGGACGGATCGTCAACTGCGGGCCTCAGCAGGGGAGTCAAGCCCAGCCTTTCTTTCGCCGTCCATGTATTTGAGGCAGAGTCAAACACTCCTGGGATTTCTGTGACCCCAGACACCTGTGATTGCTCTGGCCTGCAGCGACTGCTAGATTCTGGCCTCCGACGGGTTCAAGATCACCCGCACATCGGGGGCGTGAAATGGACATCACCTGCCCAAGTCCCCTGTTTTTCACGGCGGCACAGAACAGCAGCACACTCTCTGTTTCGTCCGCCGACATCTGCATGTTCCAGCGGACACCACCACTCGGCTGATCAGCGGATACCCGTATTCCCGAGAGAAGTTCGAGAAGCGAAATGCCGCTGCCCGAGAGTCCCACGAAACCGAAGCCGCGTGCACGCGCCGTCGTGGCCACCGCCTACCTGAGCCTTTTCATGGTCTCCGCGGACAATTCCATCATCAATACCGCGGTACCTCGAATATCGGCATCCTTGAGGACCGGAATCCCCGATGTGCAAATCGCCATCGACGCCTACATGCTGGTCTTCGCCTCGTCCCTGATCATCGCCGGCAGTTTTGTGGACCGTATGGGCGCACGCCGTGCCTACGCCACGGGAATCAGCGTGTTCACCGCGGCCTCGCTCCTGGGAGCGTTCGCACCCTCGGTGGCCGCGCTGGTGCTGTCCCGCGCGGGCATGGGGGTCGGGGCGGCGTTCATCGTGCCGAGCATCTTCGGCATGTTCGCCCAGGAACTGACCAACGATGGCAGGCGGCGCGTGCTGGCGCTGTGGCCGGCGGTGGTAGGACTCGGTGTCGCCATCGGCCCGGTACTGGGCGGCCTGCTACTGACCCACTTCTGGTACGGATCGATCTTCCTCCTGAACGTTCCCGTGGGCCTGGTCGCCCTCGTCGGAACCGCCACCCTGATCAGGCCCAGTACCCCGCTGGCCTCGGCCAGACGCCCCGACCCGCGCGGCGCAGTGCTGCTCCTTGCCGGTGTCGCACTGTTCGCCGCAGCCGTCATCTTCGCCGCCGACGGCCGGGTGCCCGCCTGGCTGCGCCTCGGCCTCGGCGCCGTGGGGCTGCTGACACTCATCGGCTACACGGTCCATGAACGGCGCACAGACCGACCGCTGTTCGACCTCGGCTACTTCCGCGAGCGCCGCTTCGCCGGCGCCGTCGTGGCCATGTCCGGGCTCTTCTTCGCTCTCTTCGGAACCGTGTTCCTCGCCGGCCAGTTCACCCAGTACGGCCTGGGATGGAGCCCGCTGCAAGCCGGGGCCGGATTGCTGCCGCTCGCCATCGGACTGACCACCGCCTCGCTGACCTGTGCCAGGGTCACCGCGCGGCTCGGGGCGAAGACGGTGGTGGCTGCCGGGCTGGCCCTTGGCGCACTGGGCTGCGCGTTCTGCGCGACCGCGGCCCTGGGGCTGCACTACCCGCTGCTCGCCTCGGGACTGCTCTCCTGCGGCCTCGGCATGGGCTATTCCGTCGGCCCGGCGCTGACTCTGATCGTCACCAGCCTCAGGGCGGCCGACGCCGGCGTCGGGTCGTCGGTGAACGCCATGTTCCAGCAGGTCTGCGGCGCCGGCGGAGTCGCGGTGATGGGCCTGGTCTTCACCGCGGGCTACGGAAGGCACATCGCCTCCGTGCCCGACCTGCCGGCGGCCGCACGCTCCATCGGCGACGGCCATCACCTGCTGGCCCATGGCACGCCCCGGTCCATCGCTGCCTTCACCGACGGGATCAGCTCCGGGCTGCTGGCCGCGTGGGTCACCGGAGCTGTGGTGGCGGGCATCGCTGTGATCGCCGTGCTGCTGCTCCTGCCCGCGACGACCACAAACACCCAGAACACCAACACGACGGCCGCGAAGACTGCATCCGGCCCGTCCGGTGCGCGAAAGGTGAACGCCTGATGACCTCGGAAAAAGGTGCCATGCTGTACTCCGCCATCGCCGTGCACGCGAGCGAACGACCTGACAAGACCGCCCTGTCGCAGGGCGAGCACCGACTGAGCTACGGCGAACTCGCCGCGGCCGCCGACGAGCTGGCCGCCTCGCTCGGTGAGCTCGGGGTCGCGCCGGAGACCGTGGTCGTCATCGACCTGCCGGTCGGCCCGGCCACCGTCGCCGCCCTGGCTGCGGTGAGCAAACTGGGGGCCGCCTTCACCCTGCTGGAACCGGAACTGCCCGGCTCCCGCAAAGAGTTGATCATTGCGGACTGCGGTCCCGTCGCCCTGGTCACGGAGTCCGGAGTGACACCAGGCCCGAAACCGGCGCCCCCGCTGGACGAGCGCCTGGTTCGGCGCACCTCCCCGGCTGCGTACGTCGGCTACACCTCGGGGTCCACCGGAGTGCCCAAGGGAGTCGTCATCGAGGCGGCCGCCCTGGACAACCATGTGCGCCGCACCATCGACTGGTACGACCTCAAGGAGTCGGACACCCGGCTGTTCTTCTCCTCGATCGCTTTCGACCTCGCACTCGAACAGATCTGGACGTCCATGGTCGTCGGCTGCGAACTCGTCTTCCGGGACGCGACGTTCGTGTATGCAGGAGCCGACGACTTCCTGTACCACTGCCGCCGCCTGGGCGTGAGCGTGCTGAGTCTGCCGACGGGCGTATTCAACCGGTTCGGTGCCGACCTGTCCGCTGCCGCCGACCACCTCGCCCCGCGACTGCGACTGGTGATGGCCGGCGGCGAGGCGCCCACCCGGGCCGCGGTGTCGGCCTGGGCCCGGGTCGGGGCCGCGGGCACCCGCGTGGTGAACGGGTACGGCCCGACCGAGACGGCCGTCGTCGTCTGTTACCGGGACCTGCTGCCCGGCGATGCCATCGCGATCGGCAAACCGATCGACGGCGTGCGGTTCCGCCTCGAGCCACTGCCGGCGGACGGCGAGGCGAGCGGCCTGGTCGTTCAGGGCATTGCCGTCGGCCGCGGGTACCTGGGTGAAGCGGCAGCGTCCGCCGCGTTCGGTGTGGTCGAGGGCGAGTGGTCCTACCGCACCGGCGACGTGGCCACCGCCCGGCCCGACGGAGGCTACGACCTCCACGGCCGCTTCGACGCACAGGTCAAGGTGAATGGTGGCTTTCGCGTGGAGCTCGGCGAGATCGTCTCGCAGCTCCAGGCCGTCGACCACGTCCTGGACGCGGTGGTCGCCCCGTTCGACGGCACCGGCAGCCGACTGCTGGCCGCCTGGGTCCGCCTCGACCGCACCCTGGCCCCCCTCGACGGCGTGGAGGCGGACCTCATACGCCGGCTCGCGGAGGTACTGCCCGAATACATGGTGCCCGCACGGCTCGCCGTCCTGGACGAGTTCCCCCTCACCTCCCGCGGCAAGGTCGACCGCGTCGCGCTGCTGGAGGGCCTCCAGAACGAGACCGAAGCCGGCAACCCGTCCGACGGTGAGGCCGCGTCGTCAGACGTGCGCACCCAACTCCGCCTCGCCTGGCGCCAAGTGTTGGGCGCGCCGCCCGCCGACGAGCAGGCGAGCTTCTTCGCCGTGGGTGGCAACTCGATCCGGGCCATCGAACTCATTACCCAGGTGCACACCAGGACAGGCCTCCAGCTGCGCGCGGCCGAGCTCTACCGAACGCCCCAATTCGACGCCCTGGCCCGCCTGCTGACCGACCGTGATGCTGGCATTCCCACCGCGCACCACACCACGGGCACTACCCTGGTGACGATGCGCCCCGGCGGCGACGACCGACTCTGGGTCTTCCTGCCCCCACTGTCCGGCGCGGTGACCCGGTACGCGGCCATGTCCCGCATGCTGCCCGACGGAGACACCGTGTGGGCCATGGAGACCCCGCCCGAACTGTCCGGCAAAGGCATGACAGCGCTTGCCGACGGCCTGGCGAACATTCTCCTCGACGAGGGCGCCGACCGGTTCGCAAGCATCTGCATCTCCGGGTTCTCGCTGGGCGGAGTGATCGGGTACGAGGTCGCCAACAGGCTGCACGATCGCTGCGCTGACAAAGTGCGCGCCCTTCTCATCGACCCGCCCGACCCGGGCGCGCACCGGGTGAGCGTGCACGACGCCTTCGACATCTTCGTCCGCGTCGGCTGGTCGATCGCCATCCCGGCCAGGCAGTTCATCGGCGAAGACGGCGGCTTCGACCTCGCCGCGGTCACGGCAGCGGCCAAGGACGCAGGCACCCTGGCCCGGGACGCCGACCAGCAGGAGATAGAGGACGCCTGGACGGTGTACGAGTCCAACGCCCGGATCCTCGACGGCCTGCTGCTCAGCCCACCCGACGGCATGCGGGTGCACCTGCTCCAGGGCGACACCGGCGGCGAGATCGACTACGCCCGCCGCGGCCCGACCACCACCGTCGACGGCGACGCTCCCTGGACGCGAGGCCGGGCCATCGGCCAGTGGCGCGACATCCTGCCGGACACAGCAGTCGACCGCCTACCGGTCGACCACTTCGCCTTGATGGAAGCCCCTAACGACGTACTGGTCCGCGACTGGCTCGAAGCCCTGGCGCAAGGCTGACTACTTGGCGGGCCCTGAAGCCCCGGGGCCCGCCATTGCGGGGCCGGAACAGGCTGAGCCGGAACGCAGAGCGACGTGCACTACCCCGGGGACCCGCAGTGTGCCGAATCTGGAAAACGGGTCGGCTTCCTGCGTCCTGGACGACGGGAGCGAGGTATCTACTGCGTCTTCGTCTTTCTCAGGTGGCGGCGGAACGCGAGGAAGGCAGCGGCATACAGTGCGAGGACCCCGACCAGCAGTTTGCGTGCACCGAAACCGGCAACGAAGGTGGTCAGGGACGCCAGGACGGACCGCAGAAGGCGTATCGGGGGCCGCGCCGGTGAGGTCCTGATCCACCGGCCTGATCCTTACCCCCGGCCCGGGGGAAGCTGTCCGGCGTGTTGAGGACCGCAGGCCCACAGTGCTCTGCGTCTTGAACCTCGACGATCTGTGACGCCTCTGAAGAGTGGCACAAGAGCCCGCCCCGTCGCGATTGCCGAAAGTGCCTGACCGTGCCCTACGATCCCCCTCATGGCCCAGAAGGTAGTCACAACGTATGTCGACGATTTGACTGGCGAGGAATCGTCGGAAATTGCCACGCACAGCATCCTCATCGACGGAGCAGGGGTCGAACTCGACCTCACGGATGACAACTACGAAAAGCTCCTGGAGATCCTGAACCCCTATCTCCACGCTGACGGTGCCCGCAGGATTCGAGGCGCGGCGAAGGCGAAGGCGAAGGGGACGCCGAGGGCGTCTGCTGGCGGCAAGGACGAATCGGCGGCGATCAGGGCTTGGGCGAAGGACAACAACATCGAGGTCAACGACCGCGGCCGTGTGCCGGCCGCAGTGCGCGAAGCCTACGAGAAGGCCCACTGACGCTCCCCGTGAAGCATCGCGGTCCTCTCACTGCACGCCCGTGGCCCGCAGCTTCACAGCGCCACGGATGGCGACGCCGGGCCGGGGCCAAACCGGGACGGCTCTTGCTGGTGACATCCGCCGTGGGGGACGTCACGGGCGTGGGGCAAGCTGTGAATCTACAGGTCGACTGGACACAGGCGGTCTCGGGACATCAGCGACTGCTCAACTCGGCTCCATCAAGACTGAGTTCGCCAATCGTCCTCGGACAGCGAGTTGGTCGGACGCAGGGATGACCTGCGCCGACCAACTTCGCTGACAACGCCGCTCACGGCGCCGATTCACTTGCCTGCGGGACTGGATCGGGTGCCAGGCCCGGGCTCAGCGCCGTATGTCAGTACTGCTCTGTTTCGATGAACCCGACGTCCGTACCGTCGTCGGCGCTGAACGTGTCGACAGCGGCGACGGGATCGAATCCGGGCGGGCTGTCCTTGAGCGCCAGGCCCATGCCGGCCAGCTTGCCCTTGACCTCGTCGATCGACTTCGCACCGAAGTTGCGTACGTCGAGCAGGTCCGCCTCGGAGCGGGCGATGAGCTCACCCACGGAGTGGATGCCCTCGCGCTTGAGGCAGTTGTACGACCGAACGGTGAGCTCGAGCTCCTCGATCGGCAGGGCGAGATCAGCGGCAAGAGCGGCGTCCGTCGGGGACGGGCCCATGTCGATGCCCTCGGCGTCGATGTTCAGCTCGCGGGCGAGACCGAACAGCTCGACCAGGGTCTTGCCGGCCGACGCCATGGCGTCACGCGGACGCATGGCCTGCTTCGTCTCGACGTCGACGATCAGCTTGTCGAAGTCGGTGCGCTGCTCGACACGCGTCGCCTCGACCTTGTACGTCACCTTGAGGACCGGCGAGTAGATCGAGTCGACCGGGATGCGCCCGATCTCCTGACCGACCTGCTTGTTCTGCACGGCGGAGACGTAGCCGCGACCGCGCTCGACGGTCAGCTCCATCTCCAGCTTGCCCTTGCCGTTGAGCGTGGCGAGGACGAGGTCGGGGTTGTGCACCTCGACACCGGCCGGGGGCGCGATGTCGGCGGCGGTGACCAGACCCGGGCCCTGCTTGCGCAGGTACATCACGACCGGCTCGTCCTGCTCCGAGGAGACGACCAGCTGCTTGATGTTGAGGATCAG